>DHFT01000004.1 GCA_002402375.1 Elusimicrobia bacterium UBA4817
CCGTCAGGAATATGGGGTGTTTATAAATTCGGTGTTCACTCCGGCTATGTAATTTTGACATCTATTGTAAGTTGCGTTTTTTTTGAGTTTGTTTCGCAAAAATTCATTTTTAGAACAAAAATAAAAATTACCGACGGCAGCGCAGCACTTACCGGACTTTTAATGGCTTATTGTCTCCCGCCGGATATCGCTTTATGGCAGGTTTGTATCGGTTCATTTTTTGCGATTTTTATAGCGAAGGAATGTTTCGGAGGTATCGGTTTCAACATTTTTAATCCTGCACTGGTAGGTCGCGCAGTTTTACTTTCTTCGTTCCCGACTGCTATGACAAAATGGCAGATTGACGGAGTAACCTCGGCGTCGCCGCTCGGTATTTTAAAAGAAAAACTTGCCCAACAACTGCCTTCATATACGGATTTGTTTGTCGGTAATATTCCCGGTTCTATCGGAGAGGTATCAAAAATTCTGCTTTTATTGGGAGCAATTTTTCTTTTTTACCGTCGGATAATTTCATGGCATATTCCGGTAACCTATATTTTAACGGTTGCAATCTTATCAATTCCGTTCAAGCAAGAGCCGTTGTTTCAGGTTTTATCGGGCGGGGTAATTTTGGGCGCATTTTTTATGGCGACCGATTATGTGACATCCCCTATGTTTTACAGGGGAAAAATTATTTTCGGATTTGGTTGCGGACTCCTGACCGTTTTGATAAGAAATCTCGGAGCATATCCCGAAGGCGTCTGCTATTCAATTTTGATTATGAATATTTTAGTTCCTTTAATAGACAAATTCACAAAACCACAAGTTTTTGGAACAGGAAAATAATAAGCCACAGAATTTCACAGAAGGGCACAGAAATAAATCTGTGTTCATCTGTGTTCATCTGTGGCTAAATAAAAAATGAAAGAAACTATTAAACTCGGGAAATATCTTTTTATAATTTGTGCGGTTGCGGGTGCTACGCTTGCCGCAACCAATTATTTTACTACAAAAAAAATTGCCTCACAAAAACTGGAGGCGGAAAACGATGCACTTAAAGAGGTTTTGCCGGCTGCTTTTTGTTTTGAAGAAAAAAATAATTTCCCGAAGAACGGTTTTGACGAAAAAAACAATATTGTCGGTTATGTTCTAAAAGTAATTGCCGCCGGATATTCGGGCGAGATTTCGGCATTGGTCGGTCTTGACAGGAATTTCAGGGTAACCGGTGTAAAAATACTTTCACAGAACGAAACGCCGGGACTGGGTTCAAAAATATCGGAGAAAAATTTCCTTTCTCAATTTATAGGTAAATTTTCCGAAAAAGTTTTATTAAAAAAAGACGGCGGCGAAATTGACGGTATTACTTCGGCTACGATTTCTTCACGTGCAATTACCGATGCAATAAGGAAAAACATAGATGAGTTTAAAAAAACTGTCAAGTGAATTCACAAAGGGTTTAATTAAAGAGAACCCCGTTCTGGGCTTGATGCTGGGGCTTTGCTCGGTGCTTGCCGTTTCAACTGAGGTAAAAAATGCAATCGGAATGGGTTGTGCGATGACCTTCGTGATTTTGGGTTCAAACATTTTGGTTTCATTGCTTCGCAAAACAATTCCGCAAAAAGTCCGTATCCCGGTATTTTTAATAGTCATCGGTTCCTTCACGACAATTGTGGATTTAGTGATGAATGCTTATGCTCCGGCTATTCACAAAAATCTCGGTATTTTTATTCCGCTGATTGTCGTCAACTGCATAATTATCGCCCGAGCGGAGGCATTTGCGGTAAAAAATACCGTCTTGAATTCCATAATAGATGCTCTCGGAATGGGCTTCGGATATACTTTGGTTTTGTTTGTTATAGCGACGATACGGGAAATTTCCGGCAACGGAACTTTTCTTGGCGTAAAACTTTTCACCGGTTTTAATCCTGTTTTAGTTATGATGTTGCCGCCCGGCGCGTTCATTACGATAGGACTGCTGATGGCGGTTTTGAGAGTGTTCAAAAAATGAAAGAACTTATTTTACTATTACTGGCGACGATTTTCGTCAACAATTTTGTGTTTGCAAGATTTTTGGGAATTTGTCCTTATATGGGCGTTTCCAAAAAAATACCGGATGCGATCGGTATGGGGCTTGCTGTTATTTTCGTACTTCTAATAGCATCAGTTTCGTCATGGTTTATTCAATACTTTATCCTTAACCCGTTGCATATTGAATACCTTCAGACGATTGTTTTTATTCTTGTCATCGCCGCGCTTGTCCAGTTTGTTGAAATGGTTATTATGAAAACATCACCGGCACTTTACAAGGCATTGGGAATTTATCTTCCGTTGATTTCTACGAACTGTATAATTTTAGCGGTTGCGATTTTGAACATAAGAGAGAACCACAGTTTGATTAAAACGGTAGTTTTTACCGTCGGAGCAGGTCTGGGTTTTACGCTTGCCTTGATTTTGATGTCATCTATAAGAGAACGGCTTGAATTGGCGGATGTTCCGAAATCACTTAAAGGCGAGCCGCTCGCATTTATCATTGCGGGTCTTATCGCAATTGCATTTTTCGGTTTCACAGGGATGATGTAAAAGTCGCTCGGGAACAAGTTTCTTTGAGACGCTCGTTAGAACTCGCTCTGCGGTTTGCTTCTGGAAAGAAGAAGTCGCAAACCGAGGCTCTACAGAAACTTTTCCCTCGCTCCACGATAAAAAAAGGTAAAGAATGAATTTCATAATTCCGCTTCTTATTCTCGGTTTGCTCGGACTTGTTTTGGGCGTCGGTCTTGCACTGGCATCAAAAAAGTTTGCAGTTAAGACCGACCCGAGGGTTGATATTATTGCCGGAATACTTCCCGGTGCCAATTGCGGCGCCTGCGGGTTTGCGGGTTGTTATAATTATGCGAAAGCCATCGTTGAAGGTGTTGCAAAACCCGTTGCCTGCCCCGTCGGCGGCGAAGAGGTATCAAAAAAAATTGCCGAAGTGCTGGGCATTAAAATTTCCTCTGCACCGAAAACGGTTGCCCGCATTCATTGTAACGGCGATACATCTGAAAAAAGACAAAAGGGGAATTACGATGGTGTGAAAACCTGTGCTTCCGCCGTTTTGGTTGCTGGCGGAACGACGTTGTGTAATTACGGTTGCCTCGGTTTCGGCGATTGCGTCCGCGCCTGTCCTTTTGACGCAATAAAATTGAGAGAGAATTTACCGCCGGAAATTAACGAAGAAAAATGTACCGCTTGCGGATTGTGTGTTAAAGCGTGCCCGAGAAATTTAATAAAACTTGTTCCGAAAGAAAAAAGGTTTATTATTGCCTGTTCGTCGCATGACAAGGGCAAGGTTGTCCGACAGGTCTGTGATGTCGGCTGTATTGCCTGCGGTCTCTGTGTAAAAAAATGTCCCAATAAAGCAATCACAATTGAAAATAATCTCGCAAAAATTGATTATACAAAATGTCAGAATATCGGCGAATGTTTTAGAGTGTGTCCGACTAAATGCATCCAATGGTTGAGGTGAATAATCGGATGTGAAAACAACAGGCGTGAAACGGTAGACGGTAAACGGTAAATGGGTTTTATCGTCTAACTTCTCACTTTTACCGTTTTACGATGTTAAAATGTAAGTATGGAAGAAATTGCGGTAGTAACCGGGGTTATAAACGGTAAACTGGAGTTACTGTTGGCACATAGCGATTTTTGCGAAAAATGCGGCGCCTGTCAAAAATCGGAAGACGGAAAGAATTATCTTGAAGTCAAAAATACGATAAACGCAAAAACGGGCGATAAAGTTCTCGTTAAAATTGAGCCGTCAAACCTGAAAATTTCGGCTATACTTTACGGAATCCCTTCCGCTATGTTTATAGTCGGTATTTCTTCGGGATATTTTTTATACAATTCGGAAATTTCCGGATTTTTGACAGGGTTTTTATTTTTGTTGGCAGCGTTTATTCCGGTAAAATTTTTTATCAAAAATTACGAACCAAAAATAAAAAAGATGCAAGGGTTTGACCCGACTTTAGTCGGGTTGCCAAAACCCGAAGCATTACACAATAAATGTAGCCCACACTTCAGTGCGGGTGAGCGAAGCGAATAAAGAAAATAATTTGACGGGAGGTGCAAAAGTATGATGTGGTTTTTTTTGATTGTTTTGGTCGCTGTTATTCTGTATGTCGTCGGTATTTACAACAGGTTGATTCGCTACAGAGTGGAAGCGGAAAATTCGTGGAGTCAGATTGATGTTCAGTTAAAACGGCGTTGCGATTTGATTCCGAATCTCGTTGAGACGGTGAAGGGCTATATGCAGTTTGAAAAAGACACGCTGACGAAAGTTATGGAAGCCCGTGCAAAAGCCGTCGGTTCAGGTGATATGCAAAGCCGCTTAAAAGCGGAAGGCGAAATTTCCGGGCTTTTAGGTCGACTTATGGCCGTCTGGGAGAATTATCCCGACTTAAAAGCGAACAAAAATGCGATGCACTTGCAGGAAGAACTCACCACAACAGAAAACAGGATTGGGTATGCCCGCGGGCATTACAACGACATTGTTGCAAATTATAATGCGCTCCTTGAGCAGTTTCCCTCAAATCAGGTTGCAAAAATGTTCGGTCCGTTTCAGAAAAAAATATTTTTTGAGATGCCCGAGATACAAAAAGAAGCACCGAAAGTTAAATTTTGATTTTAACTTATTATGCTCCATCCACTTCCTGCCGAAACCGTCTTGGATGCCAGAGAACACGCGGAACGAACCACTCGGATTTTGTTTATCCTGATATTGCTCGTATACATTATTTTTTTCAATTTGATATTTACAGTAGTATTCGTCTGTTTCGGCAAACATTTTTACTTTATTATTGTAAAAAAATTCTGGCTGTTTAATACAATTGCCACAGCAGTTGCTTTTTTTACAGCAATAATTCATTTTCGTTTTGCAAGAAAACGGTCTCTCAGTGAAATTCTTAATCAATTGGGTGCGGTTCCGTCGGATAAAATGGACGAATATCATAAATTTTTTATCAATATCGTGCAGGAAGCAGAGGCGGCAACAGGCATAAGACCCATTTTACCGGTAGTTATTCCGTCTGCGGGCTGTAATGCATTCTCTGTGGAGGATGGGTTTCAATTCGCTGCGATTGGTATAACGGAGGGTGCGTTGGCGCGATTAGACCGTTCTGAATTGACGGCGGTTGTATCTCACGAGGCGGCGCATCTGGTCTCCGGCGATTCACGGCTGGCGACGACGGCAAGTAACATTTTAGGCGTATTTGACCGTCTTCGGTCGCTTTTTACGAAATCAAAACTCTGGCAGGTTTTATCCAAGACGAGAGTATCTGTGGCTTTAATACTGGCGAGACCATTTTTATGGTTTTTGGCGACACTCGGCAGGTTCATCACTAATTTTATTTATATGGCGATTTCAAGGAAACGGGAATTTCTTGCTGATGCGAATGCAGTAAATATGTGCAAAGACCCGCTTTCGTTAGCGGAAGCGCTTTACAAAATTTCACAAAGATACAGAGGCAATTTTGATATTCCTGAAGGTTTCGCCTCGCTTTTTATCTTAAATCCGCAGATGTTGTCGTTAGATGAAGAACAAGGTTTTTTTGCGAATCTTTTCAGCACCCACCCGCCCGTTGCCGACCGTCTTGAAAAACTGATGACTTGGGCAAAAACGGATGTGATTGAAATTAAACAAGATTTAAAGATTTCTAAATGTTTAAATGTTGAAAAACAAGAATCGCCGAAGTTTTTTGCTCACATAAAAGAAAAGTGGGAGGGACCGTTCACGCCGCTCCAGATACTTGCATTGGATACTATCAAGCCGTCAACATTTGTCTGTTCCGCCGCCGATGATAAAATTGTCCGAGCAGGCGATAACGAACTTTTGCTTCAACTTTTTATTAAAAGAATGTCACCCGCGGTTTCGCAAAACCGCTGCCCCCGGTGTAATGTTCCGCTGGTTGAAATGCAATATGAAGGCACTTTTACGCTGCATTGCAGTTTTTGTGACGGTGATTTACTGAAATACGGTATATTAGAAAAAATTATTTCAAGAAAAGATAAAGTTTTTTCCGACGACAAAATAAGAAATGTTAAAACTTGGCGAAATCTGCAAAGGGTGAACATTCCTGCAATTGACAATTTTCCTAATATCAGATGTCCGATTTGCAATACCCAGATGGCGATGGTTTTTCAGAGTATGTTTACCGGTGTTGTTATTGACAGATGCTTAAATAAAAATTGTCGCGCTGTTTGGTGTGACGGCGGTGAATTAGAAAAAATTCAGATATTGGTTGAAGAAGCTGAAAAAGCAAGAATATGACAGGAGAAAAAATGATTTTCAAACTTGATTATGGCGAGGATATTACGCAGGCAATAACCGAAGAATGTCGTCGGAAAAAAATAAAATCCGCATACCTGTTTTTTATAGGTGCGGTTCAGAAGGCAACAATCGGTTATTACAACCAGAAAACAAAAAAATACAAAAAGATTTTTATAAATAAACCGATGGAAATCGTTTCCGGTGTCGGAAATATTTCCGTTAAGGAAGAAAAAATATTCCTGCATGCGCACGTTTCCTTGTCGGACGCAAACGGCAAAATGTCTGGCGGTCATCTTTTTTCGCCGACTATAGTTTTTGCCTGCGAGGTTTTTATTATAAAAAACAGAAGAAAATTAGTGCGAAAGTTTGATAAACAGACGGGACTTTTTCTATGGCAAAGATGAAACTTAAGGCAAACGCAAAAATAAATCTGTTTCTGGATATTTTAGGAAAACGAAAAGACGGCTATCATAACCTGAAAACGATTTTTCAGGAGATTTCACTGCCCGACGAAATTTGGCTCAAAGAAATAAAAACCGGCGTAAAAATTTTTTGTGACAACCCGAAAATCCCGACGGATAAAAGAAATCTTGTTTATAAAGCAGCGGACTTGCTCAAAAGGTATTCCGGCATAAAAAAAGGTGTTGAAATAAAAATCAAAAAAAGGATTCCCATCGGAGCAGGTTTAGGCGGCGGCTCGTCGGATGCCGCATCCGTCTTAAAAGGGCTTAACAAATTATGGAAACTTAATTTTTCTAAAAACCAACTTATTAAAATCGCAAAAAAAATCGGCGCTGATGTGCCGTTTTTTATTCTCGGTGGTAAATGTTTAGGCGAGGGGATTGGCGCTCAACTAACTCCGCTTAAAATCAAAAAAAAAGAGTGGTATGTCATAGTTAAGCCATCATTTGAAATTTCTACAAGAACCGTATATTTAAGATTGACAAAGACCGTGAAAATTGATAAAATCAAAAAGTATATTAACAGGTTGGAGGATGTCGTAATCCCGTTATATCCGGAAATAAAAAAGATTAAAGATTTATTGACTGAAAGCGGTGCGGAATTTTCGTTAATGTCCGGCAGCGGAAGTTGCGTTTTTGGTTTTGTAAAAAATAAGAAATCAGGTGAAGAAATAAAAAATCGGCTAAAAAAAGACGGTTATACCGTCTGGCTGGTACATTCAATTAAGGGCAGTGAGTAGGGAGTAGGGAGTAGGGAGTAGTCAAAACCACTTACTACTTACCACTTACCACTTCCCGATGTTCAGGGGGCATCATGGAGATTACGGAGGTTCGGGTTTTTTTGAAGGAAGAGGAACGGCTCAGGGCTTATGTTACGGTGACATTTGACAATGCATTCGTCGTCAGGAATATGAAAATTGTCAAGGTCAACGATAAACTGATTGTTTCTATGCCGTCGCGGAAAATGAAGGACGGTTCGCACAAAGACATAGCGCATCCTATAAATGCCGAAATGAGACAGAAAATAGAAAAGGCAGTTATGGATGCCTACGAAAAGGAACTGAAAAATCCGCATCCCGTCAAACCGAGAGAGGTAAAAAGCGACCAACGGAAGTCCCTGTGGGGCGAATATCCGGCGAAGGAAGAATGATATGAAAGGGACGAGAAACGAGGGAGGAGAAACGAGGGAGGAGAAACGAGGGACGAGGTCAAAAACCTCTGTCGCTCTGTCGCTCTGTCCCTTTTTTTTCACTCTGTTCCTCTGTTCCTCTGTCCCTCTGTCCCTTTACTCTGCTCCGTCGGGCAACATCCAACTTTCAATCGCTTCTCCCGACCCCGCAACTGCCGGCGAAAAAATAACCTTTCAGGTAATTGCATTAAATACCGGCAGCGAAAAATGGCTTTCAGACGATTATTATCTTGAAGCCGAAATTTACGACGCACAAAAAAATTACATCAAAAAAACTGGGAAACTGAAAGGTAAAAATGACGTCAACACGGGCGAGACGGCGCTTGCCTATCTTCCTTTTACCGTGCCGAGTTCCTTTTCCGGCGAGTATTTTTACAAAATCACTCTGACGCTGAAAGAACAGAGAATTATTGTTTCGGAATATATCCCATTTACCATTGTTGAACTTACCCGCCCCCTTCAACCGGAAAAGAAAGTTACCGTCGGTGGCAACGCCATTCTCTCTTGGAAACAGTCGCAAAAAAAATATGAGGTATATGGTTCTTCAGCCGACTACAACGGTTCTGTTAATCTGAATTTGGTCGGAAATGTTTATCAGACGCCTGTCTCTATGAATGTCTACGCTCTTTACACAAAAGAAGACCAGTTTGACCTTGACAATTTTCTTTTGAATTATTACGGGCAAAAAATTCAGGTCGCTTTCGGCGATATACAACCGTCGTATAATTCGCTTACGCTATACGGAGCGGGGATTCGCGGTTTGAATGTTACCGGAACAACGGGAAAATTTTCCGCGTCTGTCGTCGGCGCCCAATCAGCCGAAAAAGAGGAGGGGACCGATACCGCTGCCGGCGTTTATGAAAGATATTTATACGGCGGAAAAATAAATCAGGGCTTCACCGAGATGAACACCGTTTTAGGCGGCTCGTATATTGAAAGCAGGGATAATGAAAAGTCCATTGATAAACCGGGGACAACTTTTCCGGTAAAAAATACGGTTATCGGCGGTGGCGCCTACTTTGAGCCCGTTGATTTTCTGGGGATTAAGGGCGAATACGGGCAATCGGAGTACTGGGAGGATGTTTCGTCGGGTTCCGTTAAGGACTCCGGCATCAGAGCCACCGTTTCTTCCGTCAACATAAAAAACTTTTCATTCACGGGAATATACTCAAAAATAGAACCGGATTTTAATTCGTTGGGCGCTCCCTCTTCCACAAAAGACAAGGAATCTTATGAACTTTCAACGGGTTATTCTTTGGAGCGTTCTGGCTCGGTATCCCTCTATTTTAACAATTATCACGATAACTTAAACAAGGATCCGAGCACGACAACGACAACTCAAAATCTCGGAAGTGTTACGTTAACATCCGGCATCCCGAAATATCCGGTTTTGACTCTGGGCTATTCTATGAATATAGCGAAGGGCGACCCGATAGACGCTCTTAACAATGAAACAAAAACTCCGTCGGTAGGAATTTCTCATACGCTCAAACTGACCACTCTTTCTATGAATGCACAGCGTTCAGAATTCAAAGATAAGACGGGTGTTTCAAGCGACTTAAAAACTGACACGGGAAATTTCGGACTTTCAACGCGCATCGGACAGGATATTTCAATCTCCGGCGGCGCTACGCTCTCAAAAACATTAAATATAGCGTCATCAACCGAAACCGTTACGGGTTCGTATTCAATTAATATCAATTACCTGAACATTATAAAAGATAAACTTTCCGCCGCAATCTGGGGCTCTTACACGACCTCTATTGATAACCCTGTGGAAACGACGGATAACATAAACACGACCGGCACCGTTGAGTTGACATACAGTGTTCGTCAAAATCTTTCCGCCACGCTCGGCTATACGCTCACCGACTATAAAGACGCTCTTACCACAGCAAACAGTTATGAAGAAAATACCGGAAATGTCCGGCTATCAATGAGTTTTTGAGTAACCGCAGAACAGACGCAGAACTAAAGCACAGAACAGACGCGGAACAATTCCGTGTAATGAGCGAAGCGAATGGGAGGAAAAATGAAAAAAAGAATAGTCCAATGTCCAATGTCCAATGTCGGCTGACTTTTAACTTCGGACTTCGGACTGCCTTTGTTTTATTATTATTGACTTCGGACTTCGGACTTCGGACTTCGGACTATCTTCACGCACAGAAAGAATCAAAAACATCAATTGAAACCAAAATCGCAATTGAATCAAGTATGGAGAACCGTCTGAAAAAAGTTCTCACCGAAATAACCGGCACCGAAAAAATAGTCATTATAGTAAATGTCCAGTTGATGAGCGAAAAAAAAGAAAAAGCGCCTGCCAAAAAAGAGGATGAAATGTTTTTGCCGGGAGTTCCGATAAAAGAAACCCTTGCCGAAAAAAAGGTTGAGTCGGTTATGCTCTCCGCCCTCGGCGACGATACGCGAACGCTTATCAAAAAACTTTCGGTTACGATAATTCTTGATAACTCCGTTTCGTCTAAAGTTGTGGATATTGTCAGGGAGGTGTCATCCGGACTTCTGGGGATAGAGAAGGAACGCGGAGACGAGCTGAATATCAAGCAGATGAGTTTTCAGAAAAATGTTTTTTCGTGGAGTTCCATCTTTTACCCGCCGAACATTTACTGGCTTTTTGCGGTGTTGGCGGCAATCGGCTTTACCCTGACAATTTCAATGTTTTTGTTCGGGCCTTTCCAGAAATTTGCCAAGGATTTTGTTTCTGCCGCCGTCAGTTCCGCATCGTCATTTAAGGAAAAGACATCGGAGGCATCCGGCGGTTTTGCAGGCGGTGCGGCGATTCCGGAAATAACAGCGCCGGCGGAAATAAGAAAAGAATCTACGGCATCCGGCAAAGAGCCGTTGTTTTCGTTTGTCAATACTGAGAACATAAAAGAACTTAGTTATCTTCTCAAAAGTGAATCGGCAAAAAATATAGCGATCGTTATGAACTATCTGACGCCGGAATTATCATCACGAATTTTTACCGAGATTCCGTCCGACAAAAAGAAAGATATCGTCGGTTTTTTGTCCAAGGTGGAGGAACTTAATTCGTCAGAGGTTGAAAAATTGGAAAATCACCTTAAAATAAAGATTGATTTTCTGTCGGGCGGCGAGGAAAAAATTCGGGCTCTTGTCAATAATGCCGACGAAAAACTTCAAGCCGAAATCATTTCCGGACTTAAAATTAAAGACCCGACACTTGCCGAGAGGATTGAAAAATCAATTGTCCGTCTTGACATTTTATCCTCTATGGACGTATCCGGTTTGCAACTTTTAATAAAACAGGTGGGAACTGCCGTATTCGGCCAGATACTGAAGGTTCTGCCAGCCGAGCAACAGGAAAAAATATTTTCCGTTTTGCCTGCCGGCGCAGCAACCCGGTTGAAGCAGGAAATGGAACTGGGAAAATCAATAACACCCCAGCGGCTTGAAATTGAAAAAAAGCGTTTATTGGATATTATCCGTCGAATGAAAGAGAGAGGATTGATTTGAGGCAATTGAAAGATTGAAAGATTGAGAAAGATTTTAATCTTTGTAATTTTTCTAATTTTTCTAATTTTTCTAATTGATTTTACTATGGATTTAATGACTTTATGCGGGTTTCTTATCGGTGGCGGTGCCGTCTATTATGTAATGGTTCAGGGGAATATCGTCAATCTTCTTTTGGACCTTAACGCGGCAATACTCGTATTCGGCGGCACGCTCGGAGCCGCTTTAATAACATATCCGTGGAAAATAGTAAAAATTATTCCAAAAGCGATATCAATGATGATTTTTCCGCCCAAAAGGATAACCAATGACGCAGCGGTAAAAACGATTGTTTCGCTTGCCGAAAGAGCAAAACGGGAAGGAATTGAAAAGTTGCAGGAAGAAATCCCGAAATTAGAAACGCCGTTTTTAAGGGATGCGTTGCAGATGGTCGTTGACGGTTTGGAAACGGACATTATCAAAGAAAAACTTGAAAAGGAACTTTCACTCGTCCGTCAGCGTCACCATCAGGTTTCATCAATTTTCCGTTCAATGGGAGCGTATTCGCCTATTTTCGGATTACTGGGAACGCTTATCGGCGTCGTTCAGGTTTTAAGAAATTTAAGCGACGCCCAATCAATGGGCGCTGCAATGGCTATCGCGGTGACCACGACATTTTACGGAATTTTCGGTGCCAATTTCATATTTTTACCGATAGCGGGAAAACTTACCATTTATTCCGAGGATGAAATTACGCTGAAAGAACTTCTTGGCCGCGGCGTTTTATCAATTCAAAAAGGGGATGTGCCTGTTTTAATTCAGACGAAACTTGAAGCGTTTCTGGCGTATAAGTTGAGAGGGAAAGAAGAAAAAAGCAGGATTAAGTAGTAAGTAGTAAGGATTAAGAAACTTAATTCTTAAAGCGAAGCGACTTAATCCTTAGTTCTAATTTCAAAATGGCCCAACGAAGAGAATCCGATTCGCAGGAAGGCAATATCTGGACAACCGTATATTCGGATATGGTTACAAATCTGATGTTGTTTTTTCTGATGTTATACGGTTTGACCCGAATGTCCGCCGATATGCGCAGCGACATTACCAAAGGGCTTGAAAAAAAATTTCGCGGTGCAACCTCAGCGGAAGTCCGCGCGGAAAAAGTAGTTAAAAAATTCACCGAGGAAGAAACGGCGTCAAAAGCCAGCGATCTTGCTCAAAGTGAAAAATCGAAATATACGTCGGTTGAAATCAACGAGAAACAAATCAAAATTACGCTCAATTCACCCGTGCTTTTTGCACCCGGAAGCGCCCAACTGCCCGATGCAACAAAAATCGCGTTGAATGACGTAGCAAAAATTATTAAACCAGTTTCCAATACAATAATAATAGAAGGACACACCGATAATAGACCGATTTCCAGAGGGCAGTATGCGACAAATTGGGAACTTTCCGTCGCAAGGGCTTACAGCGTTATTGAGTATTTTGTTAGAGTTAAAAATATCCCCGCCGGCAGATTCGTCGCGGCGGGTTACGGCGAATTTCGGCCGGTTGAAGGAAACGAAACCGAAGAAGGCAGGGCGAGAAACAGAAGGATTGAAATTGTGATGGTACGATGACCAACGACAAAGGCGCAAGAAGGTAGACGGTAGAAGGTAGACGGTAAAAGGTAAACGATAAATGATTTTCCGTCTCCCGTCTCCCGTTTACCGTCTTCCGCCGTTAAGGTGTTTAGATGGATGAATTTGAAAAAGATTATTCTCAAGAAGACAGTGATATAATTTCTGCTATTTCCGGCGGCGAGGATTCAAAACTCCCGGCGAAAGCCGAAGATGAAAAATCCGACAGCGGACACCGGGAGCATTTTATTTCAACCGATTCATGGGTAATTCCTTACGCCAATCTTATGACGATTTTGATGATTTTTTTTATGATACTTTATGCGTATTCCATTTTGTACGGCGGCGGTTCACGGTATGAAAAAGCGATGGCTTCAATTCAAAAAGGGGTCGGCGGCAGCAATGAACAGTTGAAAAAAATAGAAACGCTTGAAAAAGAAGCAAATGCCGGAACGCAGATGGAGGATTTCATCAAAGAAAAAAATCTTTCCGAGTATGCAAAAGTTGAAACAAACGCCCAGAGAATAAAAATTTCCCTGTCAAATCCGATATTGTTTGACAGCGGCTCGGCGGAACTTAAAAGCGCGGCAACCCCCGCACTGAAAGAAATAGCCCAGTTAATTCTCACTATGGAAAATCCGCTCATTGTTGAAGGACACACCGACAATGTTCCTATTTCGTCTCAAAAATACCGTTCCAATTTTGAACTTTCAGCGGCAAGGGCGTTCAGCGTTATAAATTATTTCATCAACACCGAGAAAATATCTCCCGAAAGATTTTCCACTTATGGTTACGGCGAATACAGGCCGGTTGCTTCAAATGAAACGGAAGCAGACCGTGCAAAAAACAGAAGAATTGAAATTAACATCATCAGGAAAACATGAAAAATAAATTTGTCCAATGTCCAATGTCCAATGTCCGATGTCGTCGGTTGACTTCGGACTTTGGACTTCGGACTGCCTTTATACTTCTTTTATTATTGACTTCGGACTTCGGACTTCGGACTTCGGACTGTCTTTATGCTCAGGAAATCTCCACTCTCTACCAGGATGCGATGACGGCGTTTTACAAAAAGGACTACAAAAAAGCGATTTCACTTTGGGAAGAGGTGCTGAAAGTTGACCCCCGACAGAAAAATCCTCAGAAACTTATAGAAATGGCACGGGCAAAAATGTCCGAAAACATAAAACCGCTTACCGACGAGTTCAACAGACTTTTGGAGAACGGCGAATACCTCCGGTCAATAGAAAAATTGGACGGTCTTCTTGATTTGGACCCGACAAATCCGACCTGGCAGAGTTACAGAGAAAAACTTAAAAAATTCACAACGAATGTTACGCCGTCAATTACGGAAAAAGGAAAAATTCCCCAACTTTTAAGAAAAAGCGTCAACAGTTATTTGGGCAGGGAAAAGGACGAGCGTCTTGCCGTTCTTGCATCCCGCTATGCGTGGCAACTTGACAAATCAAATCAACTTTCGGAAAAGGTCTTTCTGTTTTTTGATAAAGAGTTTTCTATGATTGCCCGTCTTGAGGTGATAGACAGAATAAAAACCGTCGTTGAACAGAAGCAGGAGGTAATTTTGGATGCGATTTACGACGGTAAATACGAATATGCCAAAATGGAATGCGAACTTGTAATAGCACTTGAGCCGGACAATGCTCTCGCATGGAAACGGTTCGGCTCGGTATATTATGCACTCGGCAGAAGAACGGATGCCAAAAATTGTTGGCAGGAAGCGATAAAAATCAACCCTGACGACGCCGAAACAAAAAAGTTTTTACAGAGAATTAAATAGAAAAGATAAAAGCGGTAAACGGTAGACGGTAGACGAGAGATGAAAAACCATTTACCGTTTACCGTCTCCCGTCTTACGCCGTTAAGATGTTAGTATGTGTAAAAATTCACATTGACAAAATCGCAAAAATACTTTATACTTAAAGCGGATATGAAAAAGTATTCTAAAATTCTAAAGTTATTATTTTCATCAGTCCCCAGTTTTTTAACCTTTAACTTTTTACTTTTAACCTGTCTCAATGCGGCGGTTAGTTTTTCATCTTCCACAATTGATGCTACCGGCGCCGGTTATTTCACGCAAATCGTCGTTGACAAAGACGGCGGACGGCACGCAATCTATGCGACATCGCTTGATAGTGTAAGATACTCATCGGCACCGGCGAACGGCAGTTGGGGACCGTTCACCACCGTTTTTGACGGTGCATGCACAACTTGGATTTCAGTCGCTATTGACACAACCACCGTCCCAAACAAACTCCATCTTTCCGCTTACAATTCCACGCTCGGCGATGTTGTCTATTCTTCCGCTACAATCGGTGCCTCGTCAATAATATGGTCATCTTCAACAGTCAACAGCACAAACGATGTCGGAGGATACAGTTCAATCGCAATTGATTCACTGGGCAATCCCCACATTGCTTACAGGGACAAAACAATCGGCGTCCTGAAATATTCATCTTATTCTGTGACTAACGGCTGGCAGTCATACACCGTTGATGACACCCCCGGCACCGATTCGGGATTGTTCACATCAATAAAAATCGGACAAGACGGATTAAGACATATTGTTTACGGCTCTTATGGTGCTGACTACGACCTAAAAATCGCCACAAAAGCGGCGGTCGGATGGTCAACATCAACTATTGTTTCTGCCGGAAGCGTTGGAACATACTGCTCTCTTGCGATAGAACCGAACGGCGATTTGCATGTTTCATGTAAAGACGAAACAGGCGGGTATTTGAAATACATAAAACGGCTGTCGGGCGTCTGGCAGTCGGAAATAATCGTTGACAACTTCATCGGAAACGGCAATTTATGGAACACAATCGGAATTGGCGCCAATAACAGTGTGCACATCGCTTATTACGACACTATAAATACCGACTTAAAACACGCACAATATGAAGGTTCCTGGAGCACACAGACGGTTTGGGGTTCCGGCAGCAATGTCGGCGAATACGCCTCTTTGTATCTGCAAAATTTTGTATCAAGTGCAACCGTCAACATCGCCTGCTACAATTCCACCCTCGGCGACGCCATCGCTTTCAAAGGAGAATATCCTCCCAGCGACACCACAGCGCCTGCGGGGATTAGTAATTTGACTGCGTTGAAAGGAGCGAATAACGGTGAAATTGTTTTGAATTGGACTTCGCCAGGTGATGACGGAACGGTCGGCAATTTAACGGGGCAGTTTGAAATTGAATACACAACAGGCGGGATAATAACGAACGCCAATTATTATTCTCCGCCTCCGCAAATGTTTGCATTTACTATTTCAACAACCAATCTTGCGCCCTTAACCGCCTGCACAACGACGATTTACAATTTAATTCCCGGCGCAACCTATTATTTCGCTATCAAGTCAAAAGATGATGCAAATAACATATCTGTGTGGAACTCCTCTGATGATGTGGTTAGTGTCAACACCGCTGCTTTTGTGAATATACCATCCGTTGTAAAATCGGTTATTGGCGGCGGTTGGGATAGCCCGAATACATGGGAATATGGCTCGGTCCCGTGGCCAAGTCAGGGAGTTCAGATTCAAAGCGGGCATATTATCACATCTTACAGAAATGATACAAATGTTACCTGCTCAACAATTACTATTTTTGGGACTTTACAGTTTGACGGAGCGGTTGCCAATCGGTCAATGCTCGTAGCGGGAAATGTTGATATACAAAGCGGCGGGCAATTTTTGATGCCGCCGAATACGGGATATATTTCAGCATTGAAGATAAAATGCGATACAGACGGTCAATACGGAATAATCGTCAACGACGGCGGAAAATTTGATGTTCAGGGAACCACCACGACAACGCCGTCCACAAGAAACTGCTTGATTGCATCAGATAACCCGTCTTACAAAACATACATCAGAAACTTATCACAGACAGAAACGAATTTTAATATGTATTATGTGGAAGTAAGCAGCGTGGGAGCGAATGCGGTTGGAAAATATGGAATAACCTTTGACGGTGCTGGAACAAGAGGAAAAATAAATTATTGTAGTATACATAATGGGTTTGCCGGTATTTATCTCTATCAAACTTCCAATAACACAATAACCAATAACAGTTGTTATAATTTTGAATATGGCATTTATCTTAACTACAGTTCCAGCAACACGCTGAGCAATAATAATAGTTTTTCTAATTATTATGATGGCATTTATCTTTATAACGGTTGCAATAACACTCTAAACAATAACAATTGTTCCTCAAATTCTGATAATGGCATTGACCTTTACAGTTCCAACAACACTTTAAGCAATAATAATTGTTATTCTAATACCAATTATGGCATTTATCTTTATAACAGTTCCAACAACATATTAAGCAGTAATAATTGTTATTTTAATCTTTATGGCATTTTTATTCTTATTAGTTATAATAACATTTTGAACAATAATAATTGTTATTCTAATACATCACATGGTATACATACTCGAAGTTCTTCAAATAATACAGCGGTGAACTGTGAGTTAGGCAAAAGTGGAAATAATTCAAGTGGTGATATTGGATACTATGGTGGTGTTGTTTCAAAACTAACTTTGAAGAGTTGCAATTTATATTCTACAACCAAAGTAAATACGACAGGGATGGACACTGCCGGGTCTTATCTTGTTTCGTATAATCAGGACGGGACACAAGGCACAACAAAAATCTGGGGCGATTACAGTATTCCCAGCGGCAGCACGGGGACATTCAATTATGTCGAACCGCTTTATGTCTCAACCGCAACACTGCCGAATTCTACATTAAAGGGGACGGGGTCAATTACATATCCGACGACAAATGATAATTTGACACTCACAGAGTTATGGGAAGTGAAATATAACGGGTCGTCTTTTGATGTCCGAAGAGGCACCTGGTCTGTTCTTACTTTTGATGGCACAGCAACTGTCGGCTCGGCATACACAAGTGCAACAAGAGGCGTCGGGTTCACAGCAAACGGAACATTCCAATTAGACGATGCGTTTTATTTCGTGACGGTTTCTTCATCTGTTGATATGAATGTTCAGAAAAAACTGGAATTTAACGATACGCCGATTGGGACAAGGATGTTTGTTGAAAACGGCGGTTCGGTGCAAATGCTCGGCACACAGACAAATCCTACAGTTTCTACAAATGCGGTCGGAAGCACCTATTACGGATTTCAGTCATCGGGGTCTATTAATTTGAGCAATTACACATTTTCAAACTTGAAGTCATCGGGTCTGGAAATTTATCAGCAAGCAACCGTTGTTGACCTAAGTAGTGGCACATTCAATACGATACAAGGGAGTGTGGATTCAAGTTATATCAGAGTAAACGGCATCACATCAAATAAGACATTTTACGGTTGTGCATTTAACGATACGACTGGCACGGCAAACTATAATATCAAAGCCGACGGAGCGGGCATCAACTGGACATTTCTCAACTGGTCGGGAGTGAAAGCGGGCGAAAGTTATGATTATGAAATAAACGGTGCGCAGATAAAATGGGATATTACTCCGCCGACGGTAACGGATTTGCAGGTGGGTGATGATGTTGTGAGGGTTGCGGCAGGGACGACTTACAATGTTGATTTCTTTGATGATGGCAGCGGGCTGGATACAGTTCAGTATAGCGTTTGGACATTGCCGGCACAGACAGGGACAAATGTAAAACCCTGGACGAATATCGCGGTTCTTGGCGGGGCAACATATTATCAAACGGATTGGCAGGTTGCTTTTAATTCCCTCCTCTCACTTCCGACAACCAACTGGGTATCCGTCCGTGCGTGGGATGTTGCAGGAAACACGCAGACAATAAATGATGTGTTTTATGTGATGAAGGACACCGTTCCGCCGATATCGGTTGTTACATATCCCATATCAGAACAAAATTTAACGCTTTTGACGATTTCCGGCACAGCGAATGATAATTACGGATTAAATAAAGTAGAGATAAAAATCAAGAGATTATCCGATGAACAATATTGGACTGGAAGTAACTGGGGCGCTTCGGAGACATGGCTTCTTACTTCCGGCGTCAATCCATGGCAGTATTATGGGTTAAACGATTATTCTTATTTGACAGTCGGGACATCATACTGGGTTGTCTCTCGTGCATCGGATACTGTCGGCAATGTTGAAACACCGGGGGCAGGCAACACATTCACATATAAATTGAAAAAGACAATCGCATCGGGCAACTGGACGTCTACCGCAACATGGTTCGGCGGACAGATACCTCTTGACGGCGATGAAGTTATTATTAAAACCGGTCACAGCGTGAATTTGCTGAATAATACATCCAATCTTTATTCGTTAAATATAGAAAGCGGCGGAAATCTTGATTGGCCTTCTTCATATATGGTCAACATAACATCACAAAACGGCGGCGGGTTTTACAATTACGGTTCGCTGTCAAATGTGCTCGGAACTTGCTATTTTGACGAGCAAAAAGTTATCCTTTCAACAAGTTCACAGCAACTTGGCAGTTCTGTATTCTTTAATTTAGGCAGCACCGTTACATTGCAATCTGATGTAACATTCGGCTATGTCGGGCTCAATTCAGGCGGAAAACTGGATCCGGGCAGTTGGCAGATTAAAGTCAACGGCAACTGGCAGCAGGACGGAACATTTGTAGCGGGTAATTCAACGGTAACATTTACGGGAACGAACAACCAGAATATTGACGGAACAGGCACATCCGTTGAACTCGCCAATTTCACAGTGAATTCGTCTTCCACCGTTACGCCGCTAAAATCACTTGGCGTAGACAATTTTACGATAATAAGCGGAACATTCGTAGCGGGTAATTACGAACATGCGGTAGCAGGTAACTTTACACAAACTGGGGGCGGTTTTGAAGCGAACACATCAACAATAACTTTTGACGGAACGGGTGCTCAGACGGTTTCGGTTTTACCGGGCACCCTGTTCAAACATTTCCAGTATTCTGGCACCGGCTCGCTTACACCTCAATCAAATCTGGACATAAGCGGTAATTTCACGGAAGGTGCCGGGACATTCAACTGCGGGAATTACACCTATAATATCGGCGGGAACATAACAAACAATACCGGCTGGACTTTGGGCGGTAATTCAACTTTTATATTTGACGGAACATCTCCGCAGACAATGCTAAACGGAATCAATTTTGATAATGTTATTGTTAAGAACCCGACGAAAGTAGTATATGCTGCCGATACATTATCGCAGCTCAAAAATCTTTCAATTGACCCCGGATGTTCGTTTGATTCTTCCGCTCTCGGCTATTTGGAAATTTTCGGCAACTTTACCAGTTCGGGCATTTATGTCAACGGCGGGTCAACGACGACATTCTCACAGTCCGGAAACTCAACCATCTGGACGGTTGCGAACTCAACATTCAACAATGTGATAGTGCAGAAAAACACTGTGAGCGATGTTGTTACCTCGCAAACCGGTTTAAATATCGGCGGTGCGTTGAAAGTTAACTCCGGAACGCTGAATATGGGTTCAACGAGCCATATAATTCAGGGAGATACAATTGTTGACGGCGCCAATGCGCTCTTGGATATCGGCTCATCCACGACGACGCTTGTAGGTAATGTGCAGGTTATAAACGGCGGAACGCTTTTGCTGCCGAATGCCAATCCGCCGTCAATTCTTAAACTTGGTTATCCTTCAATAACGATTAATACCGGTGGATTTTTCGTTTCTCAATCATCAAACAATGTAATAACTTCAACTGCTCCCGGAAGTTCTTTTTATATTTTTCAATGCCAGGTATCAACCGTAAACATTACAGGGCTTACAGTAGAATCTGCCGGAAATTTCTTTGAAGGACTTCATTTGGACGGCAACGCACAAATTGTCAATCTCAATAACATACACTATAAAACACTTAAATCCGGCAGTAAAGCATTGTGCCTTCTCTACTCAACAATACCGGGGACTTTTACATTTACCGGACACGATTTTGACGCATCTGTATCTACAAATATTGGCGCATTTAATTTAATAGGCGGTGGACTTGTGGTGATGCAGAACGCAACCGGCGCAAAAGCGGGAGCATCTTATGAAGACGACCCGAATGACCGGGTTTTCTGGGTTGGAACTGATGCGATAACGGTGAACTATCCTGCGGGTGGCGAAACATTCGTCGTCGGTGCATCAACTTCAATCAAATGGACAACAAGCGGCTCAATCAAAAATGTCAAACTGGAATATTCAAAAGACGATTTCGCCAGCGCTAATTTCATAGCGAATGTATCAACCTCAGCGAGTTTCGGCAGTTACAACTGGGTCATCCCGAATGATTCATCAACGACAATAAAACTCCGCGTCTCTGCGGTTAATTATCCTACTATCAACACCATATCAAATATTTTCACAATCCAGCCACCCGTTGCCGCACCGTCCGGTTTAACAACTGCATTGCTCGGCACAACATCAATACAATGGAAATTTACGGATAATGCTTTGAACGAAACCGATTTGTACATTTCATCGGGTCCGGATGTCACAATGCGTCTGTCCGAAAATTTGGGTTTGCTTTCGGGCAACGGCGGCACAACCAGTTGGTGGGAAATAAATCTTTCAACAAATACGCAATACACAAGATACGCCGAATCGCGAAATGCCGTCGGCAGTTCTTGGTCAGCGATGATTTCATCATACACTGCCTCCGCAATGCCAACAGGCACGAAAATAATAGCCCGTTCATCATACAGCGTTGAACTTGACTGGCAGCCCAACGGCAACCCCGAACCCGGCACGGATTACATCGTTTCGCATTCAACCCTTTCAGATTTTTCGTCTGAAATAAACGGAACGGCTTCAACATCAACATATATCGTTTCATCGCTGGACTCGGCGACGATATATTACTTCAAAGTCCGCTCCCGCAACGGCGACCTTGTGATAAATCAACATTATGATTATCAACTTACAACCACCACGCTTGACGGTCTGCCGCCGACGGTGTCAATAACGGAGCCAGCCAATGGTTCTTACAAAAATTACGCGTCCATATTTTCAGCGTATTACGGTCCGGTGTCCGACAATGTGGCTGTTTCAAGTGCGGTTATAAGCATGCGTATAAGCGGCGGAAATTACACCAGCGGCCCCGCTTTTGATTCCGTCGCGCCGGTGTGGTTTGATTGCAACATACACCCGAGTTCCTGGACGTATCAACCGACGCCGTCGGATATATTGACATCCGGCACGATGTACGTGATTGAGGTGAAGGCGGTTGACCCGTCCGGCAATTGGTCGTCGGTCGCAACCAGTTCTTGCACATATGATAATACGATGCCGGTTTCTGAGGTTGTATTGCCTGCAAACGGTTCAATTATAAACTCACTTGCGACAATATCAGGAACAGCGTCCGACAATATCGGGGTGCAGAGTGTGGAGGTACAGATACAACGGCTTTCCGACGGGTCATATTGGACAGGCGCCGGGTGGAGCGTTGAGATATGGCTTCCTGCAACGGGAACAAGTGCGTGGAATTATACGGGTTTGACAACTGCTGATTTGACCAGCGGGACATCTTATCAAATCGTAAGCCATGTGACAGATTTTGCCGTTAACACTTCAACATTAATTATCGGTTCAGTTATATTTACATATCAGGCGCCGGTTGTTCCGCCGTCTGCACCGACATTAACTGCGACGGAAGTTACAAATTTATCTATAAAGTGGGTCTGGACCGATGTTGCAAACGAGCAGGGATATTATGTTTATACAAGCACCGGCGGATTTTTAACATCAGTTTCCGCGGACACAGTAAATTATACGGAAACCGGGTTTTTACCGAACACACAGTACAGCCGGTATGTAGAAGCATATAATGTTAGCGGAACAAGCACATCAGCCGTTATTTCAAAATACACGATTGCGGCGCTTCCGACAAGTTTTGTTTGCAGTAGTAAGGATTACAACTGGCTCGCACTTTCATGGTCAGCGAATGGCAATCCGGCCGGAACAATTTACGAACTTTATCGTTCTACCAGTAATCTTGCTTCTGACTTCTTGCTTCTTGCTTCCAGTATCTCACTTTCTTACACCGACGCAGGACTATCGCAACTTACGACATATTATTACCGGATTTATTCGGTTAATGCGGAAAGCGTTAAAACGGGTCCTGCGGAATTAACGGTTCAGACGCTTAACTCCGTCATCAAAGGTCCCGTATCCGGCAAAGTGACACAATCCGACGGCACTGCTATACTTGGAGTGTTAGTTCAGTTATATGACAATGAGGGGACGGTAAAACTCGGCGAAACAACAACGGTATCCGACGGAACATATCTTTTTGATAATCTTGATGACGGATTATATCAGATTGCGTGCAGTTGGCTTGTCAACGAAATTGAGTCGGTGGTGTATAAAACGGACATACCCGAAAACAGCAAGGATGTTTTATTCACGCTTGAAATACAGTATCAGTTAGCGCAGTTAGTTGGCAAAATCACGCTCGGCAGCCGCGCGAATTTTGTATCTGGAAAGTTTGCGCCGGCTCAACAGCCGTTTGTTGAACTTTTACAACGCGGCCGGGTAATAGCGAAAATAGATGCGGACACTTCCGGTGATTACGCGATACCTAATTTACTGCCCGGAAAATACGTTGTGAGGGCGTTCAACGGCGTTCAGATGTCCGAGCCGACGGAAATTAAAGTAAGCGAAGGCGAAAAGGTAATGCTTAATTTCAGATGGGCATTGGGACTTCAAGATAGCGAGGTCTATTCATATCCCAATCCGTGGAAGCAAGGTCAGAGTTTACCGACAATCCGGTATAAAGCGAACACAAATCACACGGCAACTTTAAGGATTTATAATATCGCCGGCGAACTTGTCCGGGAAATTAAAGGCGACGGTAGTGAGTTCGGAGTTTCTTCCGTTAAAAAAATTCCGTGGGATTTGAGAAATGATGATGATTCTGAAGTTGCATCCGGCGTCTATATTTATATTCTTGAACTTAAAGAGACCGCCGACGACGGCGAAAAAGCGACGGTGAAGAAAAAGATAGCCATAATTAAGTGATACGAGGTGTCATTCTGAGGCGAAGCCGAAGAATCTCAAAACGAGATGTTTCGTTTCACTCAACATGACAAGCCAAAGCGAGAAAAAAATGAAAAAAATAATCTGTTATCTGTGTTTATCTGTGGTTATCTGTGGTTTCTGTTTTGCATTAGAAATAAAAAGTATTTCCGTAACTGACCAACTGGGCAGTGTAAGAAGTAATTATTCCAATACGGAAAAAGTAAATCTTAATGCAACCGTTTTCAACGATATTATTACCGACCGAATCAGTTTCAAGTTTGAAATAAAAGACCCGGCGGGTGCTGTCCGGTTTACTCACACCGGTAATTCAATTCCGGGAACAATCGGAAACGGCGGCTCGTCGGTGAAATATATTCCCATAACTAATTTTTTCTCAACCAGCGGAAATTACAAACTTACAGTTATGGCGAATACGGTTTCCAAAGAAACATTATTTTCCGTTTATTCACCGAATATCACGCCGACATATCCTTCAAATTACGCCCGGGATTTAACGGATAAGCCGCTTGTTTTCAGATGGGTTGCATCCGGTGCGGCAAAATACAAAATATATGTGGCGCTTGATGCGGCATTTTTTAACACGCTCCTTACCGCCGAAACGGCGCTTTTGCAGTATAGTTATCCCGATAATCCCGCCGATGTGAGGCAAAAACTTTCCGCCGGCACAATATATTACTGGAAAGTTGAGGGGCTTGACGCCGCAGGCAACATAGTCGCAAAAATGTCCTCGCCTTCCAATTTCACTATAAAGTCAACGGCAATAACCATTGCCGCAAAAGACCTCGCTGTTCTGGATATAGTGCCTGTCCCGTATCAGCCGAAAGTGACGGTCAGCATAAAAAATCAGGGCGGTAAGACGGAAAATGCGGTTCCGCTGTCATTATACTTGAACGGAATGCTGGTCGGCACTCAAAATATAGATATAATCTCCGTCGGCGAAACGAAGAATTTAAGTTTTCTTGTGAATAATTCCGGACTCGTTATAGCGCTCGCTTCTTTGACTTTTGAGGACGATAATATAAAAAATAATACCCTGACGAAGCAAATTTCCGTTTATGCACCCGTTGTAGTTTCAACCGCTCCGGCAATAGTTGAAAAAGCGAAAATATTAGGCACGGTGATGACCTCTGACGGAAAAAAACTTTCCGATGCGGTTATAAATTTTGACGGTCAATCAAAAGGAACGGTTCTGACCAACAAAGGCGGCGAGTATAAAATAGAAAATCTACCTCTCGGCGAATACAAACTTACTGCCTCGGCAAGTGGATATATTGAAGCAGAGATAGTTGTAAAAGCGGACAAATTAAAAGCATATACAAATGTTGATTTTAAGTTGAAACCGGTAGTTGCAGACCTTGGTCTGCCTGAAGTCGTCGGAATTATCAAGGGGCTTGTGGCTGACGAAAATAAAAAAGGTCTCGCGGGCATAGAGGTTGTTCTTCTGAAAAAAGACAAAAAGGGCAAAGCCGAAGAATACCAAAAAATGCTTACCGCTCAAAACGGTTATTACAAATTTTTAGATGTTTCATCCGGCGAGTATGTTTTATCGGTTAAAAACGATGCTTACGAAAATGCGGAAATCCCGGTTGAGTTAAAGGACGGAAAAACGGAGATAAAAGACATCAAATTAAATGCCAAAAAAGAAGAGGTTGCCGACTACTCAAAGGACTTGAAAAAATTGTGGGCTAAATTGAAAGGTTTAATTAAAGATGAAAAAATATTATCGCAATTAGACGGCTACGAAGTTTCCGGCATAGAAACAAAAGCCGATGTCAATAAAATAATTTCCGAGTTGGAAAAAGGCGATGCAAAGATAACGGGTTTGGAAATCACAGCGGAGTAAAATTATGAAAAACACAATCGTCCAATGTCCAATGTCCAATGTCCGAGGTCTTTTGACTTCGGACTTCGGACTTCGTACTGTCTTTATACTTTTTTTATTATTGACTTCGGACTTCGGACTTCGGACTTCGGACTGCCTTTATTCCGCCCAGATGACAGGCGTTATCACGACTATAAAAGGCGAGGTTCAGGTATTGCCCTATCAGAAAAACACTTGGCAGCCGTCAAAAGTCGGAGCATTTCTTTATGAAGGCGACACGGTGAAAACACTGAAAAAATCTCAGGCGGCGATAACTTTAACAAACGGCGTAGTGATGAAATTAAACCAGAACACGGAGTTTTCTTTTGATGTAACCGGTTCAATTGAAAAAATATCTTCACAAATAAAAATGAAGGCGGGACAGATATGGTCAAGCGTGCGCCCGAAAACAAAATTTGAAATCCATACGCCGGTTGCAATAGTTGCCGTCAGAGGAACGGAGTTTGATGTAAATTACGGTGCCGGAAAACTGGATTTAGCCGTCTATAAAGGCACGGTAAATCTGAAAAATGATTACGGAGATGTTGATGTTCAAGAAGGCGAGTCATCGTCGGCGAGCGGCGGTCAATCTCCCGAGCCGCCCAAAAAGATGGAAGAAAAAAAAGACGGCTGGCAGGAAGAAGTGAAAATAAAAGGAACGCTGAAAATAGAGTTAAAAACCGCAAAACCGGTTACGGATGTCCCGTTTGAAATAGCAATTTCCGTCTATGATGCGGATAATAAATTGGACAAAAACGCGGAACCGGAAATAACGGTTAAATCTGCTCCGGCAGGAATGTCCTTTTCTTCCGACGGTGCAAATTGGGTTAATGAATTGAAAACAGGAAATGTTAAAGAAGGTATTATAAAGCTTTTTGCAAAAACATCCGTCTCCGGCGTCAATTCAATTATTGCTTCATCGGACGGTTACGCCGTCGGTCAACTCGATATAACAGTCATACCGTCCAAAACAAAAAACCTCAAAGTGAAAGTCACCTCTCCAAACGGTGACGACGAACTCCTCCTCAAATTCAAGAAAAAATAGAAAAACCAAAGGCGTAAGAAGGTAGAGGGTAAAAGATAGACGATAAGACAAGCCAGATTTTTCGTCTACCGTCTACCGCAGTTGAAGTATCAGATGTGTAAAAAATCACATTGACAAAACCCCGAAAATACTTTATACTTATATTAGGATAATTAGGATTTTTAGGATTATTGGAGGACGAATGAAACCGTTAACAACCTATCAGATTTCACAGATGGTAAATGTTGACATTACGACGGTTATTGATTGGATTGACAAAGGGATGCTTAAGGCGTACAAGACGCCCGGCGGGCACAGAAGAATAAAATGGGACGAGTTAATTGAGTTTATTAAAAAGTACGAAATGCCAATCCCCGATGTCATTGCGACCTCTTCTGCCATGTCATTGCGAGACGCAGCCGTGGCAATCCCCAAAAAAATCCTTATCGTTGATGATAATGAAGATATTCTGGAGTTCATTTCCCGTGCAATTAAAAAATTTATAAAGAATGTAAAAATTGAAACTATAACAGAGGGCTTTATCGCCGGAAAAAGAATAGCGGAGTTCAAACCGGATTTGCTTGTCCTTGACATTCATCTGCCCGGAATGAACGGATTTGAGGTTTTAGGATATCTTGATAAATCAGAAAAACAAATGAAAATTTTAGCAATCACTGCGTATCCGTCAAAAGAAACGAAAGAAAAAATTCTTAAATCGGGCGCCGACGATTATCTCGCAAAACCTTTTACGGTAGAGGCGCTGAAACAAAAAATGGGAAAACTTTTTGGACCGTAAAAATCCGTAACATAACGGTTTAACTATAAGATAGCAAACCGGCTGGATAGTTAGGTATGTTCTTAAATTAGATTTTGGGGGCATGCTTATCTGGTGGATTAACCAGCCGGTTGCCGCTAGGTAATGCTATGCCCCCGTGCTTTTATGGGGGATGTAATGTTGGACGGCGAAGGAGCGTTGAAAATGCATTTAATTTCTCAGTGGTTTCAGAACAATATGGATATAGTATTTTTTTTCTACGGTCTCTCTTTTATTGTATTGGGCATCGCTATTCTGGTTCAGCCGAAAAAAGACAGCGAGTTTTATCTTGCAAAGATATTGTGGATTTTGGCGTTGTTCGGTTTGACTCACGGAGCAAACGAGTGGCTGGATATGGTTGCGCTTGTTAAAGGCGAAAATCCGTTAATAGAAGCATCACGCTGGTTACTGCTTCTTGTTTCCTTTATTTTTCTTTTTGAATTTGGAAGACGACTTTTCCGTTTCACAGGACCAAAATGTCCACGCCGGCGTAAAAAAATTGCCAAACTGTTTGTGTGGTGGTCTTTGCCCGCATTAGTGCTTCTTATATTAATTTGCTGTTTTAACTCTTCCGATTTCTGGAAAACCGGCAGCATTTGCATAAGATATTTTTTGGGTTTTCCCGGCGGAATTCTAATCGGTTTTGGGTTTTTCTCATATTATAAATGCAATAAAGAAATAACGGCAGCGGTTAAAATAAAAAAATATTTTATCGGCGCAAGTATATCTTTCTTCGTCTATGGAATTTTAAGCGTGTTGGTTGTGCCGAAAGGAGATTTTTTCCCTGCCTCACAGTTTAATACGGAATGGTTTATGTCAATTACTGGGATTCCCGTTCAGGTGTTTCGTGCCGTTTGTGCTTCGTGTGCTGCCTGGTCGGTTGCGGGGATTTTAAGGCTTTTTAACTGGGAAATACGGGGCAAACTTAAAGAGGCGAAAAAATCGCTGGAAACCCGCCTGTTAGAAACCGAAAAAAAATATCAGGACATACTGGATAATTCAAGCGACATAGTTCATTCGGTAGATGCCGCCGGTTTTATCATTTTTGCAAATAAAAAAGAATGCGAATTGCTGGGTTACTCAAAAGAGGAACTTATTGGCAAACATATAAAAGAGATATATTCTTCTGAAACTTGGAATGATATGGAAAAAGGTTTTGAAACGATAAAACGGCTCGGCATGTCTTTCGTCAGAAACGGAAAAATGGTTAAAAAGAGCGGCGAAAAACTGGATGTTGAAATACAATCAGTTGCGATTTACGACGAAAACAGGAATTTCTTAAGAACGAGGTCAATAATAAGGGACATTACCGAGAGAAAACAGGCAGAAAAAGAAAAAGAAAAACTTGCCGCCCAGTTGTTGCATCAGGCGAAACTTGCATCCGTCGGCGAACTGGCAGCGGGGCTTGCACACGAAATAGGAAATCCGTTGCAGACGATTTTGGGAAATGTTGATTTGCTTTTGATGGATAATAAATCCGAAGAACTTTCGGCGATAAAAAATGCATCCATACACTGCAAAAAAATAATAGAAAATCTTCTGGATTTTTCAAGACAGCGGGAAATGAATTTTGTCCAGGAGGACATAAACAACATAGTAGATAAGGCATTGTCGCTTTACGGAAAACAATTGGAACTTAAAAAAATCAAAGTTATAAGGAATTACGGCGGTTTGCCGAAAATAACGGTTTCACCATCGCACATTGAACAGGTATTTTTGAACATCATTACAAACGCGCAAAAATCAATGCCAAAAGGCGGAACATTGACGATAACGACAGGAAAATTGGTAAACGGTAAACGGGAAATGGGAGACGGAAAAACAGAACAACCATCTACCTTCTACCTTCTACCTTTTACCGATTCTCCGGACTTTATTGAAATCTCTTTTAAGGATACCGGGCTCGGTATTCCGAAAGAAAATCTTTCAAGATTATTTGAACCGTTTTTTACTACAAAAAAAGATGGCACAGGTTTGGGATTGGCGGTTTCTTATGGAATCGTTAAACAGCACGGCGGTGAAATATCCGTTTTTTCTGACGGTGAAAATAAGGGTGCGGAATTTGTGGTCAAATTGTCTACATGGGGGGGGGGGGGAAAAACGGCAG
>DHFT01000038.1 GCA_002402375.1 Elusimicrobia bacterium UBA4817
AACTAACACCAGTTAATATACAAGTTCACAGAGTTATAAATTCTTTATTCTTTTTTTCGCTGTGCTCTCGGTGACCTCTGTGGCTATTTCTTTTTTTTGTTTTTAACATCTGTTCTGCTATCGGCGGAACAAAACATCGGACATTTCCTCCGAGAGAAGCGATTTCTTTCACAAGCGTTGAGGAAATATATGTCCATTTTTCCGAGGGTGTTAAAAATACCGTTTCTATTTCCGGATGAAGTTTTCTGTTTGTCAAAGCCATCTGAAACTCGTATTCAAAATCGCTTACAGCTCTTAAACCCCGGACAATTATTTTTGCATTTTTTTTCTTCATAAAATTAACGAGCAGTCCGTCAAATGACAAAATTTCAACATTTTTTTCTTTTACCGTGTCTTTTAGAATTTTTACTCTTTCCGATATAGAAAAAAGCGGTTTTTTGTTCGGGTTTGAAATTACTGCTACGATAAGTTTGTCAAAAATTTTTGCCGACCTCGTAATGATGTCAAGGTGCCCGTAAGTCGCCGGGTCAAAGCTCCCCGGGTATACGGCTGTTTTTTTTCTGTCTTCGGCGGATTTTAGTTCATTTGACATAAATTTTCCTCCTAAAAAATTTCAGACATATAAGAAACAATGCAGATAGTCCGGCAATTATAAAGCCAACCTTTGTTCCCGTGTCAGGGCAATATTTTAACACAATATTCCTTTTGACTTTCAGGGGAAAATTCTTGTCTAGGTACAGGGTCAATAACCCCCATTTATCCGAATTCCAAACCGAACGATATTTTACTCCGGATTGTTCGGGAATTATCATCCAGCCGGGAAAATAATTGATATTGACGGGTATTTCCTTCGGTTCTTTTTTGGTTTTGAAAACTTCCACTAAAATTTTAGAAGGTGACAGCAATTTGATTTTTATATTTGGGTCGGTATTAAATATATCGAGATTGCCCTCTTTTACTGAAGAATGTTCCGGAAAAGCCTCGCCGGAATAACCCAAAAGCGTATCATAAAATCGTAAAATCCCTTCGTTATTTTGAAGGTAGGAATTCATTATCTGGGTTTCATCTATAAATGTTCCATCCTTCCATTCAGGGCCTGCAGAATGCTTGAATTTTTTATCGGCATAAAAATGTGCCGGACTTTTGAGAAAGGTAAACCGCCGTATTAATAGGATATTCCTTCTATTGACAAAATTATATTCGGCAAAAGTAAATAAACATATCGTTATGAAAAAAATATTTATCCGCTTGCTTAAAAAATTTTTCTCAGATAAATAATATAGTCCAACAGTTGCGAAATATGCCATAGGCAGCGGTAAAAGTCCGACAAACCGCGTCGGCATATGTAATGCTCCTATGATCAAATTTTTGCTTAACAGCGGCCATATCGGGTTAGAATCTCCGGGATAAAGAAAAAGTGCCGTTGCAGTTACCAGAGCCATGCTTAAAGCAAATTTTCTATACGTATAATCCGTGTGTTTCAAAATATAATATCCACCCAAAATTACGAATATGAAACATAAAATTCCTATATATCCGTTTACTTCGTGAACGCCAAGACCCGTCTTTGCATAATAAGGGCTCAAATCCCATTTCTGATTTATTCCAAATAATGCGGTTCCTAAAGTGTTAAATATGCCCTCAAATGAGTCCGATACCTTTCCCATCACGCAGTTTTTAGGAAAAATAGAAAGTATCTTATAGGAAGCAATCAGTTTCGGAGCAGACAATAAAACCCCAAACGCCAAGTACGTGCTCCATTTTTTAAAATCACAAAAAGTAATGAAACTAAATAAAAATATCACTATAAATATGTTTGTAATAGATGAGCCCGCATAAACCATTAACGCTAATATAAAAGGTAGTATGTAGGCAAATTTTTTGAATTTCCAAGACCAAATAAAAGCCGCAGATAGAATCGGAAGATATGCAATATTATGAAAAGCAAAATGTCCGGCTGTTAAATGACTTACCAAAAAACCCGAAAACGTATAAATCATTGCACCGTATAAACGACAAAAAAAGTTTTTTATATCTAACTGTCTGAAAAGCACAAACATTCCAGTCATGCTAATTACACTTATAAATAACACCGACACGCGAATAGCAATCCACTGGTTTTTGAATATGAATGAAAAAATTTGGGGAACGCTGAACAACATATTCTGCGGATTTGCCCATAGCGGAAAACCGCCTCCAATATAAGAACTGAAAAACGGGAATTCCTTAAAATACAGCATTGATATCTTATTTGCAAAAAGATACGTTATAAAAAAATCAAAATCTCCGTATAGAAATCTATCGGGTTCCTTGAAAAGCGGCGACCAAAAAATAAATGAAATAATCAAACTGCACAAAATTTCTGAATAAACTATATGAATTTTAGATATTCTCATAATTTTATGTTTATACGTCTAAACTTCACATTTAAGCTTCCGATAGTTCCATATCTTTTTTCAGAAATTCATTTTTCGATTTTGACAACAGCAGGTTCGCGGTATCCGGATCGTTCCTGATAATATCGTTTGCCGTTTCTTTTGCCGACGATATTATTTCCCAGTCGGACGCAATATCGCCTATTTTGAACTCCGTCAGCCCCGATTGTCGGGTGCCGAAAAATTCGCCGTATCCCCGTAATTTCAAATCCTCTTCCGCAATTTTAAAGCCGTCGTTTGTTTTTGTAAGAACCTCCAGCCGCTTTTTTGCGTTTTCCGTTTTTGCGTCACCGATAAGAATGCAATATGACTCTTTATCGCTTCGTCCTACTCTGCCGCGAAGTTGATGTAGGGTTGAAAGTCCGTATCTTTCGGCGTGTTCAATAACCATAACGGTTGCATTTGTTATGTCAATCCCCGATTCAATTACAGTGGTTGAAATAAGTATTTGATATTTTTTTTTTGCAAAATCCGACATAACTTTGTCTTTTTCTTCCGGCTTCATTCTTCCGTAAATAAGTCCGACTGAAAAATCCTTGAACTCCGTATTTTTCAATTTTTCCGCTTCTTTTATTGCGGATTTAAGTTGTAATTTTTCCGACTCGTCCACAAGCGGATAAACGATAAACGCCTGCTCGCCCCGTACAATTTTTTCTCGGACAAAATTATACGCATTTTTGTCCGACATTTCAAGTGTTTTTATCGGAATGCGTCCCGGCGGAAGTTCTTTTATTGTTGAAATGTCCATATCGCCGTAAAGGGTTAAGCCGAGTGTTCTTGGAATAGGGGTTGCCGACATCAGCAGGAAATCGGCGTTCTTGAATTTTGTTTTTTTTCTCATTTTAAGTCGTTGTTCAACGCCGAATCTGTGCTGTTCGTCAATAACAACCAAAGAAAGATTTTTGAATTTTATATCCTCTTCAAGTAAAGCGTGAGTGCCTATTATTATGTTTGCAGTGCCGTCTGCAATTTTTTGTTTGCCGGCTTTTTTTTCTTTCCGGGACATTTGTCCCACGATGAATCCGACTTTAATATCTAATTTTTTAAGAAGTTTTTGGATGGTATAAAAATGCTGTTCGGCAAGTATTTCTGTCGGCGACAGTATCACGGCTTGAAAACCGGATTCAACTGCCAATAGCATTGAGGACAATGCAACTACCGTTTTTCCGCTTCCGACATCTCCCTGCAAAAGACGGTTCATCGGTTTTTGGCTCTGCATATCATCAAAAATTTCGTTGATAACATTTTTTTGCGCTGCGGTTAATTCAAACGGCAGATTCATTTTGAAAGGAGTCAGAAGTTTTTTTGTGAGAGTATATTTGAACTCTTTTTTTTCATATTTGCGTTTCTGCTTCAAAAATTCAAGTTTTAGTTGGAAGTCAAGAAATTCGTCATAAGCCAGCCGGTTTTTTGCTTTGTCCCTGTCGGTAAATGTTTCCGGAAAATGTATGTTTTGCACGGCGGATTTTATGTCAACAAGACCGTATTTTTTCAGATATTTTTCAGGTATAATTTCAGAAAAGTTTCCGATATATTTTTCAATGGAGCGTTTTATGATTGTTCGTAAAAACTTATTGGTAAATTTTTCCGTAAGCGGATAAACGGGAACGATTCTGTTGGCGTTTATAAGATTTTTTTCATCGCCTGTAATAACTTCGTATTCCTGAACGCTTACAGTTTTTTCCCACAAATCGCTGCTGACAGTTCCTGTTACAAATATATCGCAGCCGACGATAATTTCTTTTTTTAATGTTCCGAGTACATCATAACTTCTTGTGTGTCGTCTTATCCAGACGGCATTCGCTGTTCCTGAAAAATCGCTTATTTTCGCCCGGAATGCGACTATGTATCTGCCCCGCCATTCGGTTGAAACATTTTCAACTTTTCCGCGAACGGTTGTTTTTTCGCCGGGTTTTAATTCCGATATTTTTGTCGGGTTCGCCCGGTCCTCCCATTCACGGGGAAAATAATATAATAAATCCTTGACAGATTTTATTTTAAGGTGATGGCTTAATTTCTGTGCAGTTTTTTCGCCCACGCCTTTTATATACTGAACCGAAATGTTTTCTATTGACATTTTTTTATATTTTTGTAAAATGATTCAAACAATAATTTTTAATTTTTAATTATCGTTATCGGAGGACATTATGGCATTTAAGTGTATCGTGTGCGGAAAAAAAACAAAATCGGGACATCGTGTCAGTCACTCAAACAGAAAAAGCAACAGAAAGTTTAAGCCGAATCTTCAGAAAATCAGAATTGTTCTTGACGGTAAAAAATCCTACAACTATGTTTGTACAAAATGCATCAAATCCAGCCGAGTGAAAAAAACAATCTGACATAAATCTTTTTCTCATACCTTTGTGATTTTGTTATAATTTTTTATTTTGCTTCTTGCAGTCGGAGTTTTTACGAATTTCAACCAGTCCTGTGACGGATGTGCTGTTTTACCGGTTAGTATTTCAACTATGTCGCCGTTGTGCAGTTCATATTTCAACGACACCATTTTTCCGTTGACTTTCGCACCGTGGCATCTGTTTCCTATATCGGTGTGAACGGTATAAGCGAAATCAACGGTTGTTGAACCTGCCGGCAACGATTTAATATCGCCCTTTGGCGTAAAAACAAATATCTGGTCAAATTCCAACTCCGCTTTTAATCCAGCTAAAAATTCATTTGAATTATTATTTTCCTGCCATTCAATAACAGACGCAAGCCATGAAATTTTTTCGTCAAATGCCCGTATTTTTACGGATGATTTTTCAGTATCCTTATATTTCCAGTGTGCTGCGATTCCGTAACTTGCCGTTTTATGCATTTCCTCCGTTCTTATCTGAACCTCAACCGTTACTCCGTCTGGCATTATTACCGTGGTATGAATTGACTGATACATATTTGATTTCGGGTTTGCTATGTAGTCGGTGAATGTTTCCGGCACCGGCGAGGACATTGTGTGAAGAATGCCGAGTATGGAATAACAATTCTCAACAGTGGCGGTTATAATTCTCATTCCTAAAATATCCTGTATTTCTTCAAACGGCTTATTCTGTTTTTCCATTTTTCTGAAAATACTGTAAATATTTTTCGGACGCGATTTAATTCTGTATTGAATGTTCAACGGGTCAATATTTTTTTTAAGTGTTTCAACGATGTCGTCTAATATATGCTGCTGTTCTATTTCACGGAAAGCGATTTTTTTTGAAAGTTCTGAAAATAGTTGCGGATTTAAATTCATAAACGAAAAATCCTCAAGGTGCGCTTTTAATTTATAAATTCCGAGACGGTGGGCAATGGGTGCGTAAATATCAATTGTTTCCTGGGATATTTTTTTTATTTTTTCAGCCGGAAGAAATTTCAAATCGGTCAGATTATCCATCCGGTCGGCAAGTTTTACGAAAATCACCCTGATGTCTTTTGCGGATGCAATTATAAGTTTCCTGATGTTCTCATTGCGTCTTGCATCATCGCTCATAACGGATGTGTATTTTTTTAGTTTTGTTACTCCTTCAACTATTGTTGTAATTTCACTTCCGAATTTTGTAAGGAAATCCTCTCTTGTTATCTGAGTGTCTTCCAGCACATCGTGTAAAAGTCCTGAAATTACGGTGACATAATCAAAATTTAGTTCGGCAAGATTTTCCGCGACGGCTAATGCATGCTGAAAATATGTTCTTCCGGAAAGTCGTTTAAGATTTTTAAGATTATTTTCAGCATATAATACGGCGTCGGTAATTTGCTGTTTGTGTAATGGATTTGCTTCAATGTATTTTGTCAGTTCCATAGAAAGTAACGCTGATAACCGCTGATTGCAACGCTGATTGACGCTGATAAATCTGCGGACATCTGCGCCTTTATATCTGCAGTTATCTGCGTTTCAAAAAGACATGCTTAATGAAAGGGTATAATCGATAACTTTGTTTTTATCGGCATTATCAAGTTGATATGATTTTGCCGCGAAATCAATGAGCCATTTTTTCAGTTCGTAGCCGCCGCCTAAAGTCAAAGATTTCTTATCTGCATTGTCAAAGAACTTCTCTGAAATTATGCCCTGCCTTAAAAAAACATGTTTTGCGAGTGTTTGTTGAAGTCCGCCGTGATAAAACTCTTTTTTTAACGAGGCAATATTTTCATAATCTGCGGAGAATAAAAGCCAATTAGCGGGTTTTATAGACAGTCCTGTTCGTATATGTGATTTTATAATGTTTCGCTTGTAGTCCGTCCACCAGATATATCCGGGTGAGTTTTCCACCGAGAAACCTAATTTTATAAATTCTGATGCGGTATAAAGTAATCCGAAATCAAGTGCTATTCCGTTCCCGTCGGATATGTTTGCCGCCGGATTCACTAAATCGGTTACACCTAATTGTGCGGAAATATAGTTAACGTTTATTCCAAATTTCATCCTTTCGGTATTTTGCGTCGCCGAAGATAAAGTATATTTATTAGCCCGCAGTTCTATTTTTTTAGCTTCATGAATAGCCGAATAATCGGAAATTGGTCTGAATGAAAATGCGATTTTAGAGTCGGCAAACCCGATAAAAATAAGTTTTTTTCCTTGAAGCGAATCACCGGCAAAAAGGTCGGAATCTGTGGCGTCAGTTTTTTGAGATATGTTTATACAGGTTGTGAAATATTTCCCTTCAAGCTGTTTCAGTCCTGCCGGATTCCAATATGAAGCGGATGCGTTGTCGCTTACCGCAGAAAATGCCTCACCCATTCCGATTGCTTTTGCGTCTACGGGCTTGCCGTTAAAAATAAAATCGGGTAAGGAAATGTTTTGTTTGGCGAAAAGGCAGGAAGTAGGAAGTAGGAAGTAGAAAGCGGTAACGGATAGAAACATACAAAAAAAACTTTTTTTCATAGTAACTCCGATTTAACTCCGGACGATAAATTTGAATACCTGACCAAAAAAATTAAGTAATATCCTGCAGTTCGTAAAGTTGCTTGTATAAACTGGATTTTTCTATGAGTTCAGAGTGTGTTCCTATGGCGACTGTTTTTCCTTGAGCAATAACAATTATTTTATCTGCCGATTTTACGGTTGAAAGCCGGTGCGCAATAACTACGGTCGTTTTTCCTTCCATAATCCGTGAGAGAGCATCCTGAACCAGCATTTCCGATTCGGAGTCAAGAGCCGATGTCGCTTCGTCAAGAATTAAAATTTGCGGATTTCTTAAAATTACTCTCGCAATTGCGAGCCGTTGTCTTTCTCCGCCGGAAAGGGTAACACCTCTTTCCCCGATAACCGTATCATACTTTTTCGGAAGTTTTTCTATGAAGTAACCGGCATTTGCCTTTTTTGCCGCAGTTTCTATATCGGTAAAATTTGTATTTTGCATCCCGTAAGAGATATTATTGGAAACGGTGTCGTTAAATAAAATTGTCTCCTGCGTAACTATTCCCATTTGGCATCTAAGTGATTTCAATGTAAAATTTTTTATGTCGGCGCCGTCAATAGAAACAATTCCGTGGGTTGGGTCAAAAAATCTTGCGAGAAGATTTATTATTGTTGTTTTTCCGCATCCGGATGGTCCGACAATCGCCACCACCTCTCCTTTTTTAACGGTGAAGTTTATGTTAGAAAGCACCGGCTTTCCGGATACATATTCAAACGATACATTTTCAAAGATAATTTCATTTTTGAATTCCGGCATTTCTACTGCCTGCGGTATTTCAATAACTGTAGGTTTTTCGTCAAGTATTTCAAATATTCTCTCGGCCGCTGCGAACGCCGTTTGAATATCTGTATTCACGTCGGTTAATGATTTCACGGGCCGATACATTGATATAGAAGTTGCTATAAATGCGATGAATGTTCCGAGCGTTGAACTTCCGTTCATTACGCTCATCCCTCCCCACACCACTATAATTGCAACACCAGTCACGCCTAAAAATTCAATCAACGGCGATTGTAAAATGTCGGCTTTTGTGAGCCGCATAAGTAGATTAAAATAATCGTGGTTTTGGACCTGCATTTTTTCTATTTCTTCTTTCTCGGTCACCACCGATTTTATAAGTTTTATGCCGGTAATTTTTTCCTGCAAAATGGAATAAATGTCCGCGGTGAGTTCCTGAACCCGTTTAGCCCTCCGTTTGATTTTTTTGCCTATTTTCAGAATAACGATGGAGATAATCGGGAATGCCACGAAAATTGCAAGCGTCCATATCCAATTCAGGTAAAACAGTATTCCGAGATAAAAAATTACATATAAGCCGTCCCTCAAAGTATTTCTGGGAATCATTACGATTGCCCGCTGGATTAAAGAGACATCATAAGTTAAGCGGGAAATCAATTTTCCAGTGGATGATTTTATAAAATAATTCATGGAAAGGTTCATCAGTTTTTCATACATCTCGTTTCTTAAATCTCTGACGACGGCTTGACCCATCCAGGACAGCAAATAACTCTGTAAATATGAAAAAACAAACTTTAGAAATCCGGTGATTATTATGCCTGCGGCTATCGGCAGCAGAAATTCTTTTTGTTTTAATGCAAAAATTTTATCCATTGCCGGTTTTATCAAAAGCATTATCAGTGATTGAAACATCGCTACAAAAACCATGCAGAACATCGCATAGATGAATTTTCTTTTATATGGTTTTAAGTAGTTGAACAGTCGTTTAAGATTTTCCATTCATTAATTCCTCATATATTTTTTCGTGTTTTGAAACCATTGCGTCTACTGAAAAATTTTCCAACACCGTTTTTCTGCCGTTTTTACCCAGTTCTTTCCTTTTTTCCGAATTTTTATAGAAAGAGATTATTGCTTCTGCGAGAGTTTGCGCATTGCCGGGTTCTATCAGGATACCGTTTTTTTCATTTTTGACGATTTCAGCGTTCCCGCCGACGTCCGTCGCTATTACCGGTTTTTCCATTCCCATAGATTCGCGTATTGCGCCGGAAATTCCTTCGCCGCCGGTTGATGCGTTTACCGATATGTCAAAAGCGGCTATCAATTCCGGGATGTCGTTCCTGAATCCCATGGCTGACGTTTTATCGCAAATGTTCCGTTTAAGCAATTCTCTTTTAATTTCGGCGCTGTCCGTATTTTGTCCGGCTATGATGAAATGACAGCCGCTAATTTTTTCCGAGATAATGCGGCAGGCATCTAAAAAAAATCCGTAACCTTTCCAAAATGAATAGTTGGCTATTTTTCCGATGACGAACGCGTCCTGCGGTATGTTTAATTCTTTTCTGATTTTGCTGCCGTCTACAGACGGATTAAATCTGCCGAAATCGGTGCCGCTGTATATTACCGGAACCCGTTCCGGTTCAACCCCGATATCAACCATATTCTGTTTTATTTTCTCGGACACGGCAATTATTTTTTTATTTTTTTTAGTTTTATATTTGTAAATTTGCACGGGATTTTTTGAAATCGGGAAAGAGACGCGTCTGGTGACAACTATGTTGGGAATTTTTGATAAAAACGACGACAGTAATACTATGTTATGCGCCTTCGGGTGATGGCAATGAACTATATCCGGTTTCTCGGATTTTATTATTTTTGCAAGTTTATACGCAGCGGCTATCTGCGAGTTCATTTCAACCGCTATTTTTTTTGAACGGGTTCTTTCGTAAATTTCGGATTCTTTCTGGCACACGGCAGTATCATCGTATCCGTTTTTAACGGCCAGGGCGTCGCTAAGCATAAGCATCTGAGCGACCCCGCCGGAATAATTGGTTGAATTTGAAATGTGAAATATCTTCATATTTTTATGTCCCGCAGGAATTTTGCGTCGTTTTCGGGAAGCGACGAATTTATAAACATTCCGGAGCCGAGTTCAAATCCTGCTGTTTTCGTAATCCTCGGCACAATAGATAAATACCAGTGGAAAAAATCCAGATTTTTTAAGTCGGTCGGCGCCGAACGGATGACATAATTAAAATCCGGGTCGTCAAGACCATAATAATATTTTTTAAGAGTGGTCTGAAGGTTGACGGCGAAATCGGAAATTTCATCTTCGGTGATATCGCCGAAACTTGAACAATGTCTTTTCGGATAAATCCACAAGTGGAACGGAGATAAAGCGGCATAAGGAATAAAAGCCACAAAATGTTTCGTTTCAAAAACGAGACGCGAACCGTCTTTCAATTCTTCCGAGAGAATTTTACAATGTACGCATTCAAAATTTTCGTCAAAATATTTCTGGGCGTCGTTAAATCTTTCCCGAACCTGCGCCGGGACAACGGGTGTGGCCACGATTTGCGAGTGCGGATGAATAAGGGATGTGCCCGCCGCCTCCCCGTGATTTTTAAAAATTATTATCATTTCAATCCGTTTGTCTTTAAGCATTTCGTTGTAGCGCATTTTGTATGATTTTATTATGTTTCTGACATCTTCCAAAGGCAGAAGTGCCGTCGTTAAATTGTGAAGCGGGGTCTCAATAACCACCTCGTGAAGTCCGATGCCGGTGAGTTTTCTTTTGATGCCGTCAACGGTGCGGATGCGTTCGCCGGTTTTTGAAAGCGCCGGAAATTTATTCGGAATGATGCGTACCTGCCATTTGCCGTTTTTTTCTATGCGGAGTGTCTCATCGGGCGACATTTCTTTCTCATTCCCGGGGCAAAAAGGACAGGTGCTTTCATATTCGGGAAGTTCAATTTTTTGTTTCTCCCTTTTCTTAAAATCTTCCGGCCGTTTCGCTCTTTCCGTCGCAATTATCACCCAGTCCTTCGTAACCAGATTTTGTCTTATTTCCGGCACCTTGCCTCCCCATAGTTTCTCATTTGGGCAAATGAGAAACTATCTACTTTTTTTACAGATTTTTAATATTGCAAAGTTAAGTCTTTTATTTTTGTCAAGGTTGATAGAATAATAAATCCATTTGCTCGTTTGCCGTTTTTTTAACAAACCAACATTTTCTAGTTTTAATAAATGTTTTGAGACGGAAGGTGTACTTAAATTTAATTCATTAGCAATGCTGTTAACGGTCATTTCACCTTTTTTGCCAAGTATTCTTATAATTTTTACCCGTCTCTCATTTGCTACTGCCTTAAAAATTTTCGTCGCTAAATCCATATTTTCCTCATTTTCTCATTTGACTAAATGAGAAACTATTTTATAAAATTTTTCGCAAAATCAAAATCAGAAGAATCAATCCGATACAACCTAAAACCGCATTATACTCTTTATTCTTAAAAATTGCAAGCCGCAGATTAAATTTTTCCTTCTCATTACCGTAGGGTTTCCATCTCGGAATCCATCTATTAACATTTTTTTTGTAGTCAATATATTTTTCGCCGAAGATTTCTGAAAGTTTTTTTTCTTCCGAATTGATTTTTAGGGTGTAAATCAACAGAAAAACTATAATTATCATCGCCAAAATAATGAAGTCGCCTGTAAAAATCCCAAATCCCACACCGATTAAAAACGAGCCGACATATAACGGATTGCGGACATGCCGATATGGTCCAACGATAGCCAAAACCTTGTTTTTTCTGATGTAGCCCGCCGACCAAAGACGCAAAATCTCGCCGAAAAAAATAGGTGCAATGCCCCAATACAGGATTTTTTCGGATGTTGCGCCGAAATACACAACTGCCGCAGCAAATAAAAGTCCCAGAAACCGTCTTAAATTGTTATACAGAAAATCCCTCCAAAATTATCTCCGCCGCCTTTTTTGTAGCATCATGCCCACCCATTTTTTTTCTAGATTCGTTAAGTTCGGTTTGCATTCTTGTCAAAATCTGACCGTTTTTTAGAATTTCAAGACATTTTTTTGAGATTTTTTCAGCCGTTGCCTCGTTTTGAATCAATTCCGGGCAGATTTCCCGCCCGGCGAGTATGTTCGGCATACCTATAAATTTTACATTTATAAGTCGCTTGGCAATCTGGTAAGTTAGCCATGATGTTTTATAAGAAATAACCATCGGCACTCCCAAAATCATATTTTCAACGGTCGCAGTGCCGGAAGAAGTGATGCAAAGTGACATTTTTGCTCTTTTTTCATAATCACCGTGCATAATGAACTCAACTTTTGCCACATCTACCTTAAAGTTATTTGTTATGTAATTTTTTATATTATCCGAAAATACGGGAATAATTGCTTTTATATCATAAAATACTTTACTTATATTGACAAAAGCCCTATAAAATTGGGAAAAATGCTTATTGATTTCCTGAATTCTTGAGCCAGGCATTAAGCCGATGTACACAGGATTTGGTGCAGGATTACTGGTGAAATTCGGTATAATATCAAGCAAAGGATGGCCGACAAATTCGCAAGGAATCCCTGCTCTTTCATAAATTTTCTTTTCAAACGGGAAAATAACCAATACTTTTTTGACAAATTTCTTGATTTTTCGGACTCTTCCCCCTCTTGTCGCCCAGACCTGCGGCGCGATGTAGTAAATTACCGGAATTTTGTGTTTTTTTGCCAATTTCGCCAGATGTATGTTGTAGCCGTAATAATCTATTATGACGAGTCCTTCAGGTTTATCTTTAATGAAGAATTTTTCGGCTAAATTGAGATTTCTTTTCAGACGAGCGAGATTTTTCAACGGCTCCCAGAAACCTATAATTGATGAATCGGCGATTTTGTCAAAAATCTCAGCCCCGGCATTTGCTATGTTGCTTCCGCCGAAACCGAAAACTTCGACTTGTGGGTTTTGAACTTTAAGCTCTTTTATCAGGTTTGCCCCGTGCAAATCGCCCGACGGGTCTCCCGCAGATATAAAAATTTTCATAAAATAAAACCGTTATTACAGAGCCACAGAATTTCACAGAATTACACTGAGGTTTTTTCTGTGTCTTTTCTGTGTGTTTCTGTGGCTATTATTGAAATTCCGATGCTCGTAAATATCCTCAAAAAACATAAAAATCAAATGTTCTGAAAAGTGCGGATTAGACGGAAAAACCAAAACTATTCAACTACTTTCGTAGTTGCGAAACTAGTTGAATAGCTTGCAAAAATTTTTCTAATTATTTTTCAATTTTTTCAGTATTTCAATGGCAACGGATAGAGCGTCCCGTCCGTGCTCGCCGGTTACCAGCGGCGGTTTTCCTGTTTTCACGCAGTTTATAAAATGTTCAAGTTCTCTTTTTAGCGGTTCTTCCGTCTTAAGTTTCGGTTTTAGTATGTTTATATCTGACATAGATGTTATTACATCGGATTTTTTTTTGTAAATTTTCAACGATTGGCCGGCATAATCAAGCGAAATATAAGTGTCGTCCTGAAAAATTCTGATTTTTCTGAATTTGTCTAACGAGACCCGCGATGCAGAGATATTTGCCACACAACCGTTTTCAAATTTTAACCGAACATTTGCGATGTCTTCGTTTTGAGATAGCACCTTTGCACCAATTACATCCATTTGCATAATTTTTGAATTGACAAGCGTTAAAACAATATCAATATCGTGAATCATCAAATCCATTACGACGCCGATGTGTGCAACCCGCGGGTCGTAAGGACCCAACCGCTGCGCTTCTATGAATTTCGGCGACTTAATATGTTTTTGCGCCTCAATAACGGCTGTATTGAATCTTTCAATATGTCCAATTTGAAGGATAATGTTTTTTTCGGTTGCGATTTTAAGGAGTTCTTCCGCGTGCAAAACATTATCAGTAATCGGTTTTTCCACAAGGCAGTGAATCCCTGCGTTCAAAAAATCTTTTGCAACGGCATAATGAAGCGGGGTAGGAACAACTATGCTTACCGCATCAACTTTCCCTATAAGTTCTTTGTAGTCGGAAAACGGCTGTGCATTAAAATTTTTTGCGATTTTTTCAGAGCGTTTTTTATCAACATCGCACACCCCGAACAATTCAATATCCGGAATCGTAGAATACACCCGCGTGTGATGCTGTCCCAACGAGCCGGCGCCGACAACTGCGACTTTCATATTTTTCTCCCATTGCGATAAACATTATAAAAGAGAAGTTTGCAAATTTACTTCAAAATGATAACTGTCAAAATTGTTGAAATGTGGAAAAATCAGATTATATGTTAACTATGACAACTATACATCCCATTCCTAATATAATGTATAAGACCTTTAAGTCCGGTATATATCACAGGAATACCGTTAATGCTTTTTGTTTTCGGCTGTGACAAATCATTGCTGACAAAAAATGCTTTTGCATTCGGGTATTGATGTAAAAATATTTTTAATCCTGAAAAATCAAAAGCATTACTTGACCATTTTGCCTCTATTGCAATAGGAGGTTCTCCCCTTCTTTCAATAATAAAATCAACCTCATGCCCCTGTTTATCTCTCCAATAACGAACATTTCTTGATTGCATTTGTGCCTGTAGTTCATTAAGCACAAAATGTTCCCACATATGTCCGAACTCGGTTGATTTTAAATCGTGCAATCCTCGGTAATAACAAACAAACCCTGTGTCAAACATATATACTTTCGGTGCAGCAACAATCTCAGTGTTCTTATAAGTACTAAACGGTCGCAGCACATAAACAACATATGTCTCTTCTAAAACCCTCAAATAATTAGAAATAGTGGTGTGACTTACTGCACACTGGTTTGAAAATCTACTGGCTTCAAAAATTCCTCCGCTTTGAATCATCAGTAATTCAAAAAACTTTTGGAATGAATTGCGACGTTCTATTCTGAAAAGTTCCTGGATATCCTTTGCCCAATAAGCATCTACCCATTCCTGAAAATACTTCTCAGGAAGTTTTTTACTAAGAAAAAATGGGGGCAGACCTCCGAAAAGAAACCTGTGTTTAATGTCGCGTCTCTTAAAATCTTTTAAATCATAAGAAATAAGAGGAGTAAGCCATAATTCAGCTTTTCTTCCGGCTAATGTATCCTTAAATTTTGTTGAGGCACTTAGTGATGAAGAACCGGTGGCAAGAATTTTTGTCTCGGGATAGTGGTCTGCTGCAATTTTTAATAGTTCTGAAGGATTATCTAACCGGTGAATCTCATCAAGAATAATACGTTTTCCTTTTCTTTCCTTTAAAAATTTTTCGGGATCAGCCATTATGCTGCGTATTCTCGGCAGTTCACAATCGTAGTAGTCAACACGCGGTAATGTTTGTGATAAAACCGTCTTACCGGCTCTCCGCACCCCCGAAAGCCATAAAACAGATCGCTCCCGCCATAACAACTCAATCTTTTTAAGCCAGTATTTTCTTCTTATCATAATCGGCATTATACTAAACTAAATTACTATATGCAAGTAGTTTTGCATATAGTAAATATTTTATTTATACGGGTTATTGCATTTTAACATTTTACGATTTCTTCGGTTAGAGAAAATATTATTGACTTTCTTGCCTTATTTTCTGTGTATTGATTTCTGATGAAAGTTGTAAAAGTCAATTTTAATACCCCGATAAATTCAACTTCCGGAATCTGCGAATAAATCCGTGCATGATGCTGTCCCAACGAGCCGACACCGACCACTGCAACTTTCATCTTTTTCTCCTGTTCTATATAAACATTGCCATACTATAAAAGAGATTGTGACAAAATCAGTTCAAATTTTTTATGGACGCTTTATGTTGAAATGTGGAGTTATAAATAATCTTTTATTCAATTGTAAATTCATTTGAATATATTACACCATTTTCCGTTTTACTATTTTTTAGCTCTAACCTATAAATCCCTTTACCAACTTTAGCAGAACTACCTGCAAATCTTTGGTCCCAGGAATAAATATATTTATCTCCAGGTTTTATTTTAAACGCTACAAGTCCGTTTGATATGAATTCTAAATAGTTAAAATCCCCCCAATATCCTTCATCTGTTTTTTTAAAAATATTAGCAAAATTTGTAAATAAACCTTCAGTTTTCCAAGTTGTTTTCCAAGCATCAATTTCTTCGGATAAATTGTTTGTTAAAATAAATTTTATTTGTTCTTCCGATGTATAAATTAATTTATCTGTTTCAAGAAGTATTCCTTGTAATTGTTCCTGCTTTCTTCTAAGAATAATCTCGGCAGTTTTAGTATTCATATCAATATATTTAGAATTATAATTCCAACGCCCGGCGGGTTTCCATTCCCAATAAACAAATGGTATTTCTAATGTTTCATATTTTGGGTTCTTGAAAATTAATTTTATTGGCGGCGGAAGAAAAAGTGGGTCAGGTCCAAAAAAAGAAAAAAAAGTTTTTTTAATCCAAATCTCTCCTTTTTTATTAGTTTTTCCATATTTTGAAGACTTGTTTTTCGAATTACAAATCATTCGAACTTCAACATTACTTATTGGTTCCATAGTGTTAGCGTCTATTATTTTAAATCTAATTGCTTCCGGCCAATACCAAAAAAGAAATCTTCCGCCAAAACATTTATTAGGAATTAAAATAATACTGCATAAGATTACAAAAAATAGAATCTTCTTCATTTTGATTTCTATCAAACAAAAATGGATGAAAGTTGGAGTAATCAACTCAAATTTAAAATGTCACAATCAATAATCTGCAATTTTGCATCTTAAATACCGACTATGCAGATTTTGTATTCATCTGCTTTTTTTATTACTTCGTCAATTTCAAGAATAAGGGTTTTGCCCGACTCCACCGCAAGCACTGATACTTTTGATTCTTTTAATGTCTCAATCGTTTTCATACCGATTACGGGTATGTCAAATCTCATATCTTGTTTAGGTCTCGCAACTTTGACGACAATAAAATTATCGGTAATTTTTCCCGCCCGCCTGATGCATTGGTCGGTACCTTCCATTGCCTCAACTGCAACTATTGATTTGTCTTTTATGCAGACCGTTTGTCCTATATCAAGTTTTGCGATTTCTTTTGCGATTTCATAACCGAATTCAATATCCTCTTTTTGTGATTTATCCGGTTTGGTTTTTGTTAACACCCCTTTTTTAGCGATGAAATCTGAAAGATATGTTGCGGAAGATAAAAATTCAATTCCTTTTTTTTTTAATTCATCGCAGACGGCGGATAAGATTGAGTCGGCAGTTTTTGATTTAAGTTTTGTAAGAAGCGTGAGAGCTTTTAAGTCGGGTTTTACAGAAAAAAGTTTTGTGTGTTTAACCTGCCCGGCCATTACGCATTTTGTGATATGTTCTTTTTTTAGTATTTCAATCAGTTTGGAGAGTTGTCCTACATTGAGCCAGTATGTCTTGTCGGCAAGTGTTTCTATCAGTTTATCCGTCTCGTCATAAAGGGCGAGCGCAACGACTTTTTCGCCTTTTTTTTTTGCCTGCTTTGTAAAAATCAGAGGAAAATTGCCGTTTCCGGCGATAAGTCCGAGCATAAATTTACTTCTTAAAAATATTTTTTATTTCTTTTTTTGCTTTTTCCTGCCCCGGTTCTTTAATTTGTTTCTTTATTTCCTGTTCGGCGGTGTTTATTTTATTTTTTATTTCTTCCGTTTTGGCTGTCAGAATTTGTTCCTTTGAAGTCAGATTTTTCAAAAGTCCGTCTTTTTTTCCCGTAAATTCCGCAAGCATTTCTTTTTTCTTTCCTTCTACCTGTCTGTCAATTTCTTCTTTTATTTTTGCTTTCGCTTCCGCCAACTTTTCACCAACCAGCGATTTTATCCCATTTTTAAAAACATCGTCTAAATTGGATTTTACTTTGAAGTCGGTATCCCCCTGTTTGCTTACCAATTGTGCTTCCAGATTTATTTCTTTTACATTTTTGAACATTTGTTTAAAAAACTTTTGGGTCTCGTTTTCTTTCTCTGCGGTTCCGAATTTGATATTATGTACTTTTGTCAAAACCATAGAATTCAATTCATCGCCGACCATTGCAAATTGCGCCGCAATTTTGACATCCCCGCCGTCAATAAATAAAATATTACCGAGATTTTCAATACTTAAATCCTTGGGAGTCATCCCCTGCATCGTCACATTTATCTCGTCTCTTGAAACATCTTTTGTATGGTCAAATAAAAGATTCATTTTAAGTTCTTTATTGAGTTTTTTGCCGACTATTTCTGCCGTCGTCGGTTTGCCCCATAAAACAGGATTACTGGTTATGTCTAAAACATTTCCGGAAAAATCAAGCGCTTTTGCGTCATCCTTTCCCTCCCCACCCGTCGTTCCGGAAACAATAATTTTTTTTACAAGAAGACCCGGCAGTTCGTTTTCCTTCTCAAAAGTTACGTCCATACCTTTAAGGCGTTTTTTCAGAATTTTTTTCTTTTCACTTTTCGGTGCATATTTTCTTGCAAGTTTTATGTAGGAAACCGCATCATTTATCCGCGTGAGCCACATCGGTCCGACGAGGGATTTCGTAATGTTGCCCGCCGTCAAATCACCGACGGACAGTTTTGACATAATATTTTTATAATCGGTGTTTTTAAGGTCGTTGATTTTCCGTATTAAATCCTTTTCCTCGCCGAAATCGGACGCCATATCGCTTTTTGCGGTTTTTATCTGATGCAAAAGATTTTCCGTTGATTTTTGTGCGTCTTTTAATTTTGTAATTTTTTCTTTGACAGCCGGAACATCCGCCGGCGAATCAATCCTTAAATCCTTCAGTCCGTCAACCGTATCGGAAATTTCTTTTGTCTTTGAATCAATTTTCATCTCGCCGAGCATTGATTTATATTTGGATTCTTTTTCGGCAAAAGACGACTTCATGTTTTCGATTTCTTTCAATGACGAAAGATTGGCGATATTAACCAGTTTTTTGGCATCTATGTCTTTAATGTTTTTTTGAAGAGATTTTATGTCGGATATAACCGCAAGATTTGACGCCTCTTCCGCAGCCTTGTTTTTAAGAGAATTCTTCAATTTGTCCGCAATGCCGGGTTCTTCCTTTTTTTGTTTCTTTTCCAGTTTTTTCTTTTTTTTCGGCGGAAGCGCACCCGCTGTTTTCCTTGATGTCCCCCATTTTATTCCCCGAACGGCCATTTCGTCAATTATCAGTTTTTTTGATAAAAGCGGCACCGGTTGCATCGCAAAACTTATTTTTTCCGTCTCCAGCAGATTTTTCCAGACATCTTCCTTGTTTGCGATTTGAAGTCCGTTAATTTCAACGGACATATTTTTTAATTTTGTTTTCAGCGATGAGATTTCAACCTTTGCTCCGAAAATTGCCTCGCCGGAATTTATCGCAACTTTTTTTATGATACTGTCAAGAAAAAAAACGGTAAAAACAACAGCAACGATGAGGATAACCAAAGTGGGTATAACGGCTTTCCATCTGATAAATTTCATAATTCGTCCTCCGGGACTATTCGGAAAAACCCGAATAAATTTTATAAAAATTCGTCAATTTGAACATCTTCATCAACTTCCAATTTTGTACTTTTTGCATCAAGTGTTTTCTGTAATATATTACGAATTTTTTCGCGGCGAAAAAAACGGGCAGAATCAAAATCAAAGCGATAACAAAACTTCCCGTAATGATTGTATTGTAAAATTTCGTAAAAGGAACAACCGGCATATTGTAAAGTTTGGTCCATAAACCTGTAAGAGCGTTCGTATTTACGAGCAGTGCATATCCTATCTTGTGAGCCAAAGGATCGGTCAATGCTCCAACAATCGAAAAAACCAAAACCGACAAAAATGCCGCACCCATGTTGACATTCAAAAAAATTATCAATAGTAATATTATAAATTTGTGAAGACAAAAAAACGGCGCCAGTCCTATAAACGAACCGAGAACAACTCCCCATCCTATTTGTGCCGGTGTGGCATTTGAGTTTAAGACGGTTAAAATTTTTTTCAATATCTTGATTAAAATAAGCATCTTCGCCTCCTATTCGCTCGTATCTCTTAAAAACTCGTTGGGTCTTGCAATTCCCCGTTTTGAATTTTTTATGAAATCAACAAATTCTTTAATTTCCTTTGAAGGATTTGATGCTGATAATTGGTCAATCGCCTCTATGACGGTAAGTCCCGAAGTAAAAACGGTTTTATATGCGGACTTTATATCGCCGATTTGTTTTTCTGTAAAGCCATGTCTTTTTAATCCAACAATATTTAAACCGACCAGTTTTGCCCTGTCGCCTTGTGCCTGACAGAACGGCGGAACATCCAAAACCACCATTGCGCCCCCGCCGAGCATTGTAAATTCGCCGATTCTTACAAATTGGTGCACCGCGACAAGTCCGCTGATTATTACATTATTGCCTATTTCCACGTGGCCCGCCAGTGTGGCAGCGTTGGACATTATTACGTTGTTTCCTATTATGCAATCATGCCCCACATGCGAATATGCCTGAAACATACAGTCATTGCCTATTTCGGTTATACCCCGGGCGGCTGTTCCGCGGTTCAATGTGACGCATTCTCTTACGATGCAGTTATTACCGATAATTATTTTAGTTTTTTCATTTTTGTATTTTAGGTCCTGCGGTTCGGTGCCGATAAATGCCGATGAAAAAATTTTGCAGTTTTTTCCGATTTCGGCATATTCTATGAAGGTGAACGCCCCGACGGTAGTCCCGCTTTTTATTTTTACGCCTTTTCCTATTATTGCAAACGGTCCTATTTCAGTGTCTTTTTCAATTTCCGCCGATTTGTCAATTATTGCCGTTGAATGAATCATTAAACACCTCGCTGATTTACGCTGATAGCAACGCTGATATACGCAGAAGTTTCAGCGTCAATCTGCGTAGTAATCCGCGTTTATCTGCGTTGTTTTCTATGGTTTATCAACAAGTACGAAACCGAATTCGGCTTCGGTAGTAGGTTTCCCGTTAACATATCCGCATCCTTTTACGATACCGGTTGTTTGTTTTGCTTTTACCACTTCAACATCAAGGTGAAGTATATCACCGGGAAAGACCGGTTTTCTGAATTTAACGTTGTTTATTGACATAAAATATGCCAGTTTTTTATTCCGCAATTCGGGTTTTGAAAGAAACAAAACTGCCGCCGTCTGTGCCATTGCCTCAACGATTAACACTCCGGGCATTATCGGCTGTTCCGGGAAATGTCCCTGAAAATAAAATTCTCCGGCAGAAACATTTTTTATTCCGACCGCTCTTTTAGCTTCTTCAACCAGAATTACTTTATCAATAAAAAGAAACGGATACCTGTGGGGAATGGTTGCTTTTATTTCGTTGATGTCAATTATTTTACCGTCGGGAATATGCCATAATATCTTTTCGTGTTCGGATAATTGAGCGGTATTTCCGGACGAAGCGATTTTTTTTGCAAATTCCACATTATTTTTATGGCCGCACTTTACGGCAGTTATTTCCATTTTAAGCGAACTTCCCAAAAGCGAAATGTCGCCTATTAAATCAAGAATTTTGTGTCGGACAAACTCATCTTCAAAACGAAGTTTCGTAAGAATTTTTTTCTCGCCGATTACTACGGCATTATCCAGAGAGCCGCCTTTTGCAAGTCCTTTGTTTTTAAGCGCTTCAATTTCATAATCAAAACAGAAAGTCCTTGCCGGCGCAATTTCCTTTTCAAAAATTTCGGGGGTTATATCAAGAGATAAAAACTGGCTTTTCAACAGCGGATGATTATAAATGATTGTGCAGGAAATATGAAATTTATCGGACGGGATTGCGGTTATAAGAACATCGCCGTTTTTGTAGACGACCGCATCTTTCAGATTGAAACATTTTTTTTCCGCGGAAAGTTCGGTTATTCCCGCCTTTTTTATAAGTTCAACAAAAGGCAGGGCGCTTCCGTCGGCAATCGGTGGTTCGTTGGAGTCCATTTCAATTATTAGATTATCAATTCCAAAAGTAAATAATGTTGCAAGAAGATGTTCAACTGTATGAACGGATGTCTTTTCATCAAGTCCGACGGTGGTTCCGCGAACGGTAGTAAGAACATTTGAAATATCCGCTTTTATTTTTGGTTTATCCGGCATGTCCGTTCTTACGAAAATTATTCCAGTGTTTTCGGTTGCGGGTTTTAATTTAATTGAAACATTATTGCCCGTGTGAAGTCCTGTGCCCGAATAAGAAACCTCTTTTGAAATAGTTTTTTGTTTTTCCATAACTCCTCGCTATTTTTTTAGTTTTTTTATTTCTTCAAATAATTCAGGAAGTTTCTGTATCAACGCATAGATTTTCATTGCATGTTTGTGGGGTCTTGCGGGATAGCCGGAAACGGTTTCTTTCGCCGGAACATCTCCGATAACTCCCGCCTGTGCGGCAATTATTGCACCGTCTCCGACGGTAATGTGTCCTATAAGTCCCGCCTGTCCTGCAACGGTAACGCCGTTTCCTATTTTTGTGCTTCCTGAAATTCCCGCCTGCGAAACGATTATTGAATTATTGCCTATTTGAACGTTATGTGCTATTTGAACAAGGTTGTCAATTTTTGTGCCTTTGCCGATAAAGGTTTTTCCTGTTGTCGCTCTATCAATTGTCACATTTGCGCCTATTTCCACATCGTCGGCAATTTCAACGATTCCGATTTGAGGAATTTTTTTTAGCAATCCGTTTTCCTGAACATAACCGAATCCGTCAGAACCGATGACTGTGCCGGAATGAATAATGACGTTGTTGCCGATTACTATGTTTTCTCTGACGGTAACATTGGGATATATTAAACATTTTTTTCCTATTTTCACATTTCTGCCGATATAACAGTTGGGATAAATAATTGTTCCGTCGTCAATTTTTGCATTCTCATCAACAACAACAAAATCAGAAATTGCCACGCATCCTTCTATTTTTGCCGATTTAGACACTGAACAATTACAAGATATCCCCGCCGGATGTTTTTCTGTTTCTTTGGCAATATGCATAATTATTTTTGCATAAGAAAGGTACGGATTTTTTGAAACAATAGAGGGAATTTTAACTTTATCTTTCTGGGATTCCTTAATGATTATAGCAGAGGCATTTGTTGAACTGATATACTGTTCATATTTTGGATTTGATACAAAAGTGATGTCGCCCTTTTTTGCTTCGGTAATGCCGGCAACATTTGTTATAATTGTATTTTCATCACCCAATACTTCTCCGTCTGATATTTCAGAAATTTCCTTTAATGTTTTTCTCATTTTCTCATTTAACGAAATGATTAAACGACATTTTTATTTTTAGTCACAGATTTACACAGATAAAAAACATTTACCACCGAAGCACTGAAATTTTTCCGTGTCTCTGTTCTTCTGTGTTTCTGTGGTATGTCTTATCTGCGTCCATCTGTGGTTGCTTTTACTTTAATTTCTTTAACACTTTTTCCGTTATATCCTGTGCGTCCTCGCCGTAAATAAGATTGCAGGAATCAACCAATACGGTAAGCCCTTCCTCGGAAGATACCTCTTTTATGGCATCGTAAATTTTTCCCATTATGTTTTTTTTCGCCTTGTTGTTTATATCCTTTTCTTCCTGTTTTGTGGCAGCGATATATTTTTCAAGGTCAGTTTTTTGTTTTTCCAGTGTAACTTTTTTTGTTTCTATGTCTGCGGTCGTAAATGTAGGGGATGATATTTGGGTTACGGTTCCGGTATCTACTGCAACAACGGTTCCCGTGGAAGATATATTTGAACTTTCGGCAAGTGCAGCAACCGCCGCAATTTCTTTGGCTTTTTTTTGTTCTTCGTTGTATGTTTGAAGTTGTTCTTCCATCCGTATGATTTCCAGTTCCGTCGCATCAATCTGTGATTGAAAAATTTTTATATTTTCTTTGCGGGTATTTACGCTTGCGGATAATTCACCCTTGATTTTTTTTGCGTCGGGATATTCATCCATAATGCGATTCATATCTACACATCCGATTCTCTGTATTGAAATTGTGGCGGAATAAAGAAAAGAAGGTAAAAGGTAGAAGGTAAAAGGTAAAAGGTAAAACCATTTCCCTATCCGACGACTGGCCGTCGGGCAAGTTCCGCGTCTGTTCTGCGTTATGTTCTGCGTCTGTTCTGCGTTTTTCATTAAAACACCTGTCCCATCGTGAAATAAAATTGTGACAATTGTTCGCCGGGTTTATGATTAAATCCGTATCCCCAGTCAATTCTAATAGGGAGTACCGGCATTGGTCTTATTCGCAGCCCGAATCCCGCCCCGGTTTTAAGTTGGTTTTCTTCGGAGCCGATTTCCAAACTTACATCGTTGCTTCTGCGCCACGAACCGCCCATATCGGCAAATATTGCGGCGGATAAAATGGAACGCCCTTTTTCCGCAACTATCGGGAATTTATACTCCAGATTAGATACAAAAATTATTTTTCCTTTTTCAGGTGGTCCTATTTCCCCGAAATCGTAACCGCGTACCGTATCGGCTCCACCCAAGAAATATCTTTCGTAAATAGGAACTTCGTCTGACGGTGAAAATTCCTTAACATATGATATGCGTGAATTAAATCCGAGCACAAATTTCCAGAATGTCGGAATAAATTTTGATGTTGTTAATGTGGGTTTGTAAAAATTAATAGTTCCGCCCAGAGGTCCGCCCGCAAGTTTTACAGAGAGCGAATGTTTGGAACCGCGGGTTGTGTCAAACACATTATCCCTCGTATCGCGGCTGATTGCAGATGTCAGCGAGGAAGAAACATCTTTGGAAGCGGGTATCTGGCCGGTCAGGGCGCTGTCTATATCAAAAACCTCAACCTCTTCATATGCGTAGGTAAAATTAATTGCGGAAATATCCGAGAGCGGTTTGCCGATTCTTATGTCGCCCCCTCTTCTTCTTTCCCTGTAAGCGGTTGAATCGCTGCCGTAACTTCTCCAGACCGTCGTATTAAAAACATCCGCTCCGAATAAAAGTTTTTTTCCGAAAAGATAGGGCTCGGTAAATCCGATTTCGTAATTTTGCCTCCGGGCGCCGAACTCATAAGTAAGATTTAATTTCTGCCCTCTGCCGAACAGATTTAATTCGGTGACTTGAACGGTGCCGACAACTTTATCGACGGATGAATACCCCGCTCCGAGAGAAACAAGTCCGGTTTTATCTTCTTCTACCTCAATAGCAAGGTTGGCTTTATCGGGTTCTTTCGTCTCTTCAATATCAACTTTTATGTCCTTAAAAAATCCGAGATTGTAAAGCCGTTCCTGACTTCTCCCGATGCGTCCTACGGCAAAAACATCCCCTTCTTTTACGAGGAGTTCTCGTTTGATGACATATTCTTTTGTCTTTGTATTTCCGTCAATATAAATTCTGTCAATATAGATTATGCCGTTTTCAGTAATTGTGAATGATGAATTTACGATGCCTGTTTCGTCATTTTTATCAAGTGTTGATTCAAATTTTGCACGGATATATCCCTTGTCGCCATAGATTGATTTAATATTTGACTCGTTTCCGTCATATTGCGACTGATTGAAAATTTCGCCTTCTTTGAAATTAAAAACTTTTAAGAGTTCATTTTCGGAAAATACGGTGTTCCCGGAAAAATTAACCCTTCCGTTTTTGTATTTTTTTCCTTCGTCAATTTTTATTTTTATAAACATTTTTGTACGGGTTTCATTATAGGTAATTTCTTCTGCGGCGATTTTTACCGATAGATATCCGCGGTCTTTGTAAAACGATTCCACTTTTTTAATATCGTCCCTAAATGTTTCGCCTTTATAGACCTTTTTTCTTTTTGTTGCAAAAAGTTTTTTGATTTTTTTCGGTTTGAAATTTTTCACGCCGTCAATAGTAACATCGCCTATAAGTATTTTATTGCCCTCGGTGATTGCAAAGGTAACGGTTGCGAAGCCGGTTATATCGTCGGTAGTTGAAAAATCGCCGACATTCACATCAGCGTAACCCTTGTCTTTATAAAGGGTTGTAATTTTACCGATATCATCCTGAATTTTTCTGGTGTCATAGCCCTCTTTTTCTTTTGAGGAAATTTCTTCTTTAAGTTTTCTATTTGAAAATTCTTTATTGCCTTTGAATTCAACCTTTTTTATTATAAGTTTTTCCTGTAAAATAAAGGTTATTTTTAAGCCGTCTTTGAAATCCGAGACATCCGCCGCAACATCCGAAAAAAGTCCGAGTTTATAAATGTTTGAAATATCCTCGTCTATAAGTTTCCGGTCAAACAAATCGCCTTTGCTTATTTTAAGAGTATCTTTTACTACCCGTACTTTGACATTTCTCAAGCCCGAAAACTCAACAGCCCTGATTTTTTTCGGTTTTAAGTCCTGTGAAAAAAGCAAAGTTATCGTCACCGTTCCGCATAAAAAAAACAAAATAATTTTCTTATTCATAATTTTTAAGTATACAAAGTTTAAAATAAAAAGTCAAGTTTTTTTGTTGAAAAACTTATCGTAAATATCGTTAGTACTCTTATTTAGATTTTTCAGTTCCGAATCGCCAGTATTTTTCAAGAAAAAACTTACTTTCTCCGTTTTGATTTTTTTCAATTTCCTGGGAGGTTCTGAACATTATTCCGCTTTTCATTCTGTATGATAATTCAATTTCATGTTTTAATGAAAGTTTGTTTTCAAATTCGTCGAATTTTACTCCGTAGCCGGCTGAAAATCCGCGTGTGAATGATTTCCCAATTTGAACTTTTGCACCTCTGTACAAATCCGCTACCGACGGTTGCGTCCCTTCCGGCAGCGGCGTTGAAGTTGATTCCCGCTTAATTGCGAATTTATCAATAAATCCGGTTTTCTTTAAGAGTGACTTCACAAACGGGGTCGTCAAAAAGGTATCAATTTGTTTTGACATTTCCTCTGCGGTTAACGGCTGCACCTGCCTTGTGCTTTGCATACCCATTGCTGCCTGTGCCGCTGTTTGTTCATCCATTTGCGGATTTGTTTTAGACGAAAAATGCGGTTTTACTTCTTCAAGAGGTCCTCTTGGAACAGTTATAACAATAGTGTCGGTGATATATTCCGTTGTCATTTGATGCGTTGCCAAATCCTCCCGGCGTCCTTCAATTTCCGTATCTGTTTCCGCTCTGCCGGATAAAAAAAGATTGCTATTTTCCGCTTCAAAGATTGCCTCTATTATTGCAAAGTTTCGTCCTAAATAATTCAACTCGCCGCGCAGTGCTTCAACCTTGCCTGTGACAAGCGGCGCCGAACCTTTGCCGTGCAGCAGTAATTCACCCTTGGCTTCAACCGATGCAAAGTCCCTTTCGTACCAACAGTCCTTTCCGGCAATTATTTTTAAGTTCCAGTTTGCATTTTTTAAAAAATCCCAACTCCCGGTTTCGCTTTCTTCCCCGGGATATGTAAATCTGGCGCTTATTATTTTCATATAACCGTCTATGTTCCAGTTATTCGGTGTCCCGAAAAATTTTACATCCGCATTGATTTTTGCTTTTGAGGGATTGGATAATGCAGTCGCTCCCCCTGACCTTATATTCAAATCATTTATTGTAACGGGAATGGCTTTCTGTGGTGTTAAAAGATGAAAGTTGAAATCGGATATATTAAAGCCGTCTGTGAGCATCATTTCGCCGTTAATAGAAATAGGTTCTTTATCTATCAGTGCAGCCATCTGTTTTAATTTTATACTTTTGCCGGTAAAATCAATTTCACATTTTACATCGGTTAATTTTTTGAATATATTATTAAGTTGAATTTCCTCCGCCTTTGCCGTAAAATCACCTTTTATATCGGGTTTGTTCAGTGTTCCGCCAAGAGCAACATTTGTAGAAAAATTTCCTTTTGCTTTTTTTACCGATTTTGTCAAAGATGAAAGTATTGCCAAATCACCGTTTGCAACTTTAAGCGTTATATCAATAGGTCGACCGGCAAGTTTCTTTTTTGCATCAGAGGTTATCGGAAGTGGTGTCGTTCCTTTGCCTTCAAATGAATAAAATTTTTCACGGGAAATTTTCAGATATTTTAAGTCCAGAATATTTTCTTTTATCTGGAAAAAAATTGATGCAATATCAAAACCGAGATTTTCTATTTTTCCGGAAGATGAACTCAAAAGACAGGTGATAGTTGGCTCCTGTGAATTACCGGTTGCTTTTAGGTTGAAATTGGTATTTCCGTCTGCCGTAATTTTTATGTCAAACAGGTTTAAAAGGTCGCCCATTGAAATATTTTCACCTTCGGCGGTTATGTCCATAATATCATTTCGTATAGAACCGTTTAGATAAAGCAATCTTTTACCATTTTCAAATAATGAAAAATTGTTTATGGAAAATTCCGATGGTTTTGAAAAATCCACTGTTCCCGTTATTTGTGTTGACTTTCCCATTTCAGGAATAAATCGCATAACTCCGCCGTTGTATTCAATGTAATGTTTTGTGGCTTTAAGTTGTTTTTGGTTGAGCCATAATCCTGCGGTTGAAATGTCGGCTTTAACGGAATCTCCGTGCACTGTGCCATTGGCGTCGATGTCTCCGAAAAGCGTAATGCCCGGAAACTTTAGATTTCGTATTTCCGCTATTATTCTAAAAATAATTTCTTTTGAAAAATCAAGGTATGTATCCGGCAGAATTTTTATGTTTGTATCGGACCATTTGATGTCACCTTTTGAAAAAAGTATTTTTTTGCTTTTAAGCGAGCATTTTCCGTCTATAGAATCAACGGTTCTGTCAGCAATCATCATATTTTTACCGGAGAAATCCGCCGTAATCTGCGGGTCAATCATCTCACCGAATACATTCAATTCAATGTTTTTCCAAGTTCCGGATAAAGGATATGTGCTTTTTATTAAATCGTAAAGGGTCTGGGTTTTGACGTTAGTTAGGGAAATGTTTAATCCGGAAAATTCCTTTTTGCTTAAATCAATAATTCCGGAGATTTCTGCCGTTGTTCCGTCAATAGATAATTTAGTTTCCTCTATTTTTAATAAATCATGGTTTATTAAAAGTTTTCCGTAGCCCTTCGCTGCTTTTTCAAAAAGTGTTCCGTCAAAATAGTAGTTGGAAAGCAATTGCGGATTAGTTATATTTCCCCGTACTATAAGTTTTCCGACAAAAGGACCCCGTAAATTTTTATTAAGGTTTTCAGCATCAAGGGTAAAATCAATATCGGATGATAAATATTTGGATGAAATAAAATAAGACGCTGAACCCGCGACTTTCTCGCCCCAGGAAATTTTTCTAATATTTATTTTTTCTCCGTCATAACTTCCGTAAGCGGAGAGTTTTTCTGAAATTCTGTCAATCGCCAGTTTGTCGGATGCAATTTTGAACTGAATAAAATCATCCGTCGGTCCGTCGGTCCTGTGCACAAATTTTTTTCCTGTAAGTTCTAAATCGCCGTTTATCGTCTTTCCCGATATTGCCAGTTCGTCAAGTTTTAGGATAAGGTTAAATCTGTCTTTATCTATTTCGCCGGTAAGCCGCATTGATGTTTTTGATGCTTTTTGTTGCACGGCGAATTCTGTAATGATGAATTTTGACATTTTTGTCTCAAAGGAAGTTACAATTAAATCATATGGAATATTCTTGAAAAGTTTGCCGCGGGTTATCGCTATTGTCCCCTGCGGCTTCGGATTGCTTAATGTTCCGTTCCAGTTTATTTTACCGGATATGTTGCCGGATATAACATCGCTACTTATGCCGACAAACGGCAGAATCATATTGCTGTCGCATTTGGAAAGATTAAGATAACCGGATGATTCTCCTAATGGACTTCCCTTGGTCGTTTTTTCTTTTATTTTTATTTCGCCGGTTAATCCGTCTGTGTTAAGATTTTTTATGTAGATACCGCCGGTATTATATAAAAAATCTCCGGATAAAGATGTCGTACTGCCGTTGATAATTATATTGTCGGATGAAAATGCCGCCGCAATTTCCGGGCTTGCCGAAGTGATGTTTTTTAACCGACCGTTTAATCTTAAATCGCCCGCAACATTTTTACCGAGCAGAGACATATCAACATTATTAGCATTGAAGTTGATTTTGTCATATAATCCTGCAAACAAAATTTCTGTTGTGTCATACTTTATGTTTCCCCTTCTAATTTTTGACTTATCGCCTTCTATATTTACGGCAAAATCTTTGCCGGACATTCTAATAGAACCATTGCCGTTTTCCCACAAAACCCTGCCCGAAACATTTTTTGCCGACCTATTTCTAAGAGAAAAATCATCCGTTTTTATATTGCCTTTAATTTTCGGATTATCAAAAGTTCCGAGTATTTTTAAATCAATCACACAGGTTGCGAAAACATAATCCGACTGAATCTTCATATTTTGTGCGGTAAAAGATAAATCTATATTATTTTTCTGTATTTTGCCGGTTAGAATTGCATCGCCATTCAATGCCGTCGCCGTGGAGTTAACAATGCATTCATCATTGCACAAAGTTAAATTTGTCCTTACATTTGTAAGTGTTATAATGTTTGCTATTTTTATATCATTCTGTTTTATATTTAATGTTAATTTCTTATCCGGCAGTTGATATAAACCGTCAAACGACACGGTATTTTCCGGCAGATATTGAAAAGTGGTTCCCGGTAAAAGATGTTCTGCAAATTTTCTTAAATTATTTATATTGCCGGATACCTGCGAATTAATTTTAAGATTTTCTGAAATTATATTCGTGTCTATTTTGAGGTTAATATCGTCTGACTTTAATCTGCCTGAAAGATTGAAGTTGCCGTTAGAACCTCTGATGTTGAAATCACCTTCCAGTTTTTCCAGATTGTTGAAGTTTGTATTTTTTATAGTACCTTTCAATTTTACCGCAAAGTTCTTACTAATCATTCCGAATACTTTTATTTGTGATGAAAAATTGTTTTTACCGTGCATAATTACTGCGGCTTCCGATTTGACGGCATAATCGTTGTTTTTGTTAACGGCTTCAAGATTGATGTTGTTGACGGTAAAGGTGCTGCTGATAGTAACCGTTCCGTTAACTGCGGAAATTTTTACAGGTAATAAAAATGCAGATTTTTTTTCTGATTTTTTGATGCGGATATTTTTTACGGCAGGCATATTAACTTGCGGGTTGATAAGAGTTATGTTTTCAATTGAGGACAGACCTTTGTTTATTTTTTTAAGATTGACGGAAATAACCGCTTCCTCGCAGTTAAAACCTTCAAATTGTATTTTTTTCAATACGATTTTATTGAAAGGAAACCAGACCACTTTTTCTATTTTTACCGGTCTTGATACGGCAACGGTGAGTTGTGACTGTGCAAGATATTTTAGCGAGGTTGTAAAAATGTTAAGTCGTATAAAAAGGTATACGCCGGCAGTTAACGCTGTAAATGCGGATAAAATTAAAATTATTTTTTTCATTCATTCGTGTTCTGAAACCGCAGATACACACAGATTTACGCAGATGTCATGCTGAACGAAGTGAAGCATCTCGTCTTTGAGATTCTTCGGGCTTTGCCCTCAGAATGACATCCTTGCTGTTATCTGTGTTCATCTGCGTCCATCTGTGGTTTCATTTCTCGTTTTTCTTCCGTTTTTTTAAGAGTAAAAAAATTTCGCCTAACGACATTGTCAGCGACTTAAAAGTTCTTCTTGTTTTAAGAAGTCCGTTATATGCAATACCGTATCGTTTGTAATATTTTTCTTTCAGTCGTTCTTCATCTTTTAATTTTTCCATAAATAATAATACAAAGATAAATTTGCCACCCATTCAACTCCGTTCACTTTGAAATCATCCGATTCCAAGCCAATAAGTGTGGGTGAAAAATCCAGGGCAAGTGACAACCTCTTCGTCAAGAAACACTCACCGCCGATAAACAATGCCCCTTCATAGCCCGTGCCTTTTATGTCCAGCGTGTCAAATGTAATATAGCCAAGTTCCGGTCCAACAAAACCCTTTAACTTTTCTCCTGAATAAAAATTCCAGTATCCGCGGCCTGCATATACATTTATGCCGTCGCCTGTCGCCCATTTTATTTCGGAACTATATCGTCCAGAAAAATTATATTTTACGCCAAGATAGGGATAACCCAAGCCAATGCCTAGCTCTGCCTGACAATAGTGAATTAGTAAACTTAAAAGTAAAAAACTAACAGTAATAAATCTTTTCATTTTTCTATGGCTTCCAAACTGCATATTTGAGACCACTGCCATCACGATAAACAATATGTGGATTGTCGTTTGTAGCAAGGGCAATGGAAGTGTCGCCTACACTTCCCGATGAGACAATTGTTGAAGTGGACCAAGAAGTGTCAGTCCATTTCGCATATTTGAGACCACTGCCACTATTATAAGCGATATGCGGATTGTTATTTGTATCGATGGCTATAGAATTATATGCACCACCTTCTGAGTCAACTGTCTGGATTGACCAAGAAAAACCAGTCCATTTTGCATATTTGAGGTCTTGATTATACCAATCATAATAAGAAATATGTGGATTGTTGTTTGAGTCAACGACCAATGAAGGATTTGTTACGGAAGAATCGATTATTTGGAAACTACCCCAGAATGATGTTGCCGTTCGTGTAGCGTATTTGAGATACTTCTCACTGCCCCCTCCAGAAATATAAGCAAGGTGTCGCCTATTTGATGTATCAATTGCGATAGAAGTTTTACCTTCTGTTGCCGAAGTATCTACCGTTTGTATTGACCAACTTGGTCCACTAATATATTTTAAAGTTAGCGGTGAGCCAGATTCATCAAGATAAGATATATGAGGATTATTATTTGAATCAAGAGATATTGAAGTATAACTGCCAACATTATTTAATGTATCAAAAGAAGAAATACTCCACGAAAAACCATCCCATTTGGCATATTTGAGGTCCTTAGGTGTATAGGCAAAATAAGAAATATGTGGATAGTTATTTGTATCAAGTGCCAGTGAGGAAAACATACCGACATCACCTGCTGAATCAACTACTTGTATTGACCAAGCCGATCCTGTCCTTTCTGAATATTTGAGGTTACCATTTGTCATATCATAATACGCAATATAAGGATTATTATTTGAATCAAGTGCTATTGAACAATAATATCCTACATCACCAGTTGAGTCAATTGTTTCAATTTGCCAACTGCCACTTGAAGATTGAACAATCACATTCACATTACTTGACACTGTTCCGCCTTTGCCGTCGGAAACAGTGCAGAAAATCGTGTATGTACTTGATGATGCAGGGGCGGTCCACGTGACTTGTGAACTTGTACCTGAAATTGTTCCACTTGCTACTGACCAACTGTATGTTAATGTATCACCATCGGAGTCGGATGCGATACAGGTAATTGTGGACACACCATTTATATAAACAAATGTCGTGTTGGCTGTAAGCGATGATATTGTTGGATAGTGATTGACACTTTCGTCCTTTTTATCTTTTAATTGCTTTACTTTATTTTTTACTCCTGATATTATTCCAAAATGCACTTTTGCATAAATACAATAATAAGGTAAAAAAATAATTATTAAAATGAATAAAATAGAAGAAATAATTTTTCTTTTCATACTTTAATTGAAAACAATTGCTGTTGCTAAATAATCAGGATATTATTTTCTCCATACAAGAACTATCTACTTTTGATATTTGATAACCTCTTTTTTCATACCATTTTTTAAGATTTTCTTCGGGTATGTTTTTATTTAAAGATTTAGGACGAATAATAATCTTTTTATATTTATTACTCTTTGCTATTTTTTCAATTTTTAATAATATCTTACTTCCGATACCTTGTCGACGGTTATTTGAAGAGACAAAAAGTTCATATAATACCAAATAGCCTTTTTCTACTGGATAAAAATCAATTGCTGCATTTGCCACAGATATTTTATCTACGAATACAACATATTGTTTAGTCAAACTACAGCGTGAACCATTTTTTATTCTATCAATTATTTCGGGATTTATATTATCAAGACTAGATATATCTTTAATGTTTATTATTTTCATCTTAGCCCTATTTTCGATACAATCAAGAAATTGAAGAAATTGGGGACAGCCCCTAATTTTATATTCATATTAGAAGTTTTCTTACACGAATTTTTCCTTCACTTGCTACAATAAAATGGTTAAAAATATGACTGCTATTAAACTCAAGAATTTTTTCTAATGCCATAATTTTAAGTACCGGGAACTCTACTTTAAACCGAAATAGAATAACTCCACAACTCGGTAATTTCTCCCGATAAATAAGATATCCAAAATCCTTATCATTTGTAAGTACAATTCTTTCTTCATTATATGCTTGTTGAAGTAAAAAGCGATCTTCCTGAGAAATAAATTCTTCATTAGCAACAAGCACATCATAACCTCTTTGTTTTAGAAAGAGAACAACCGACTGTCCGACATTTTCGTCAACAAGAAATCTCATTCAGATACCGTCAAACATTGACCAAAGGATAAACTTCTTCCCCTTCAATTACTTTCTCTGCGTATAATAAAGCAGCCTGAATATCCTCTTTTGATATTGAAGGATACTCTTTAATAATTTCTTTCTCTTTCCACCCTTGAGCGACAAGTTTAATTACCAACTCTACAGGAATTCGTGTGCCATGGATAATTGGTTTGCCCAAAAGAATCTTGGAATTGATTTCAATACGCCTTTCAAATTCTTCCATTTGTTCAACGGTTAGCACCTTTTTAGATGAAATTTTATATGCTCCCAATTGTTCACTAACTTTTAACGGCTTACGCATCTTTTCTACCTCCTGAAAATAAAATTAAGTTTTTGTCTCGGCAAGCCCGGACTTAAATATAAGTTTCTTCATATCTGCGGAGTAATCAATTTCTATTTTTGTGCCTTTCGGAATTTTTTTGGAAAGTATTTCTTCCGCCAGTCCATCCTCAAGATATTTTGAAATTGTTCTGTTTAGCGGTCTTGCACCGTATTGAGGGTCAAATCCCTTTTCAAGCAGAAAATCTTTTGCATTGTCGGTTAAATTAACGGAAAATCCCTGCTGTCTGGTTTTTTTTGAGACCTTTTCCAGAAGCAGTTCAAGAATTTTTTTCATATCATCTCTGTCCAGCGGATGGAAAACAATTATATCGTCAAGACGGTTTATAAATTCCGGGTTCAGCGTTTTTTTCAGTTCTTCCAGAACCGTTTCTTTCATTGAAGAAAAATCCTTTTGAGCGTCTTCCTGAACAAGAAATCCGAGCGATTTGCCTTTTGATATAAGCCGCGCACCGATATTTGATGTCATAAGAATTATTGTGTTTTTGAAGTTGACTTTGTGCCCCAGATTGTCGGTTAAAATTCCGGTGTCCATTATCTGAAGAAGTATGTTTAGCACATCCGGATGCGCTTTTTCAATTTCATCAAGCAAAATTACCGAGTAGGGTTTGCGTCGCACTTTCTCGGTAAGTTGTCCGCCTTCGTCGTATCCGACATATCCGGGCGGTGCGCCTATAAGATGCGATACCGAAAATTTTTCCATATATTCCGACATATCAAGACGAAGCAAGGAATCCTCATGACCGAACATAAACTCCGCGAGCGCTTTTGCCAGTTCCGTTTTTCCGACACCAGTAGGACCCAGAAATATGAATGTTCCGATGGGTTTTTTAGGGTCTTTTAGTCCGGTTCTCGTTCGTCTTATGGCATGTGATATTGAAACAATCGCTTCATTCTGACCTATTATTCTCTTGTGAAGTTCATCCTCCATTTTCAGAAGCCGTCCGGATTCTTTTTCGGTAAGTTTTGTCGGGGGAATTCCCGTCCATTTTGAAACGATTCCGGCAACATCTTCCTCGGTAATTATAGGTTTTACAAGGTTGAGCGTCTGTCTCCATTTCTTTTTATCGTCGGCAAGCATTCGTCTTAATTCATCTTCTTTGTCACGCAGTTTTGCGGCATTTTCAAATTCCTGATTGTTGACCGCTTTGTCCTTTTCAACCACCGTGTTTTCAATTTCTATTTCCTTATTCTTAAATTCCGTCGGCATTGATGTTATGTTAAGATGTGCTCTGCTTCCCGCCTCGTCCAAAAGGTCAATCGCTTTATCCGGAAGATACCTGTCGGAGATATATCTGTCGGATAATTCCACCGCCGCGATAATTGACTCGTCGGAATATTTTACCTTGTGATGCATTTCGTATTTTTCTTTAAGCCCTTGTAAAATTTTCACGGTTTCTTCAACGCCCGGCGGATTTACAGTTATCGGCTGAAATCTTCTTTCCAATGCCGTATCGTGCTCAATATGTTTTCTGTATTCGGAGAATGTTGTGGCTCCGATACATTGAAGTTCACCTCGGGCTAACGCCGGTTTTAGCATGTTTGATGCATCAATTGCGCCTTCGGCAGCCCCTGCGCCTATGACCGTGTGAAGTTCGTCTATAAAAAGAATTATGTTGCTTTTTGCCGTCCGTATTTCATCCATTATATTTTTGAGCCGCTGTTCAAATTCTCCTCTATATTTTGTGCCGGCGACAACTCCGGATAAATCAAGGGTAATGACCCGTTTGTTAAGTAAAATTTCCGGCGCATCCTGATTTATAATTTTCTGCGATAGTCCCTCAACAATTGCAGTTTTACCGACGCCGGGGTCACCGACTAAAACCGGGTTATTTTTTGTTCTCCGCGATAGAATCTGAACCAGCCGTTCAATTTCTGTCTCACGTCCTATTACGGGGTCAAGTTTTCCTTCTCTTGCCATTTCCGTTAAATCGCGGCCGAATTCGTCAAGGGTCGGCGTTTTGGATTTATGTTTGTGCTGCGGTAACGGCGGAGTCGGTGTTGTATCGCCGAGCATATTTAGTATTTCTTCCTTAACTAAATCATAACTTAATCCGAAATTCTCAAGTATTGCCGTTGTCCTCAAATCAGGATTTTTAAGAAGTCCGAGAAGAATGTGTTCCGTGCCGACATAACTGTGCGCCATTTTTTGTGCTTCTTCAATAGCATACTCCAGAACTTTTCTTGCTTTCGGGGTTAAAGGAAGTTCGCCGTACTGGAGAAGGTTGTCACCGACGGGCAGCGCCTTTTCAATTTCAATTTTTATTCTTGCGGTGTGAATGCTCAAATTTGATATTATTGTGGCAGCGACGCCGTCGTCAAGGTCCAAAAGTCCCAGTAAAATGTGTTCCGGCGTGATGGAGTCATGGTTCAACCGTTTTGCCTCTTCCTGTGCAAGCCGTATCGCTCTCTGTGCCCTTTCGGTAAATCTGTTGTACATAATAACACCAATTAGAAAAATTACAAAGATTAAAAAGATTAAAATCTTTCCTAATCTTTCAATCTTTCAATTTTTCAATTGCCTCTATCTGCCCGTCAACTAATTTTATTTTTCGTGAACATTTATTTGCAACTTCTTCATTATGAGTCGCCAGAATCAAAGTGAAATTATAGTCCGAGTGGAGTTGCATAATTAAGTCAATAACTTTTTCCCCCGTTGCTTTGTCAAGATTTCCGGTCGGTTCGTCGGCGATAAAAATCTGCGGCGAATTTATGAGAGCACGGGCTATTGCGATGCGCTGTTGTTCCCCGCCCGAAAGTTCCGAGGGCAAATGTGACGCCCGCGAGGACAGTCCTACTTCCGATATGAGTTTATGCGCTTTTTTTTTCGCATCCTGTTTATTATCTTTTGAAATTATTGCCGGCATCATAATGTTTTCAATTGCAGTGAACTCCGGCAAAAGATTATAAAACTGGAACGCGAAGCCGATTGATTCATTTCTGAAATTTGAGAGTGTTTTTTCCGTTATATTGTCGTTTAAGCCGTCCACAAAAATAACGCCGGATGTTGGCTTATCCATTAATCCTAAAATATGTAAAAGCGTTGATTTCCCGGCACCCGAGGGACCTGTAACAGCCGTTGTTTCGCCTCTTTTTATGTCAACGGAAATTCCTTTAAGGACGGCGACATCAATTTTGCCGTCGGTATATTTTTTCGTGATATTTTCGCATCGTATAATGTAATCGTTCATTTTTTATTTTGTTTTGTAATTCAGCCACAGAATTTCACAGAATTACACTGAAATTATTTTTTTCTGTGTCTATCTGTGTCCATCTGTGGCTTGTTTTTATTCATAACGAATTGCTTCGCAGGGTTCTATCCTGCTCGCTTTCCATGCGGGATAAATCGCTGCCAGAAGCGTAATGATTATGCTTACAAAAATTATCAGAATTATATCGGAAAAAACTATTTTTACCGGCAGTTTGTCAATGTAATACACATCGGCGGGCAGATTTATAAATTTATATTTTTTCAAAATGAAAGATATTAAAATTCCGAGCATTGTGCCGGCCGCCGTTCCGATTGTTCCTATAATAAATCCGAGATTAAGAAAAATTTTCATAATTGAGAGTTGCTGCGTCCCGATTGCTTTTAGCACTCCTATTGAGTGTATTTTTTCAACCGTCGTTACCAGCAGAAGTGAAATTATGTTAAAAGTTGCGACTATAATTATGAGCGTTAAAATAAGAAACATTACGAACTTTTCTAATTTCAGAGCGGAAAAAAGATTTTTATTCATTTCGCTCCAGGATTTAACCGTGTAACCGAAACCCAATTTGTTTTTAATCGCCGATGCCGTTTTATCCGCATCAAAAATGTTGTCCGTTTTTATTTCCAGACCGCGGATGCTCTCTTTCCCAAAGAGCCGGTTTGCGTCGGAAAAATTCATATAAACAAGAGACGAGTCATATTCGTACATTCCGGAATCAAATATGTCCGAGACGGTGAATTTTTCCATCCGCGGAATGATTCCGAATGCCGATGTCTGTCCGAACGGCGAGACAAGAATTACTTCGTCGCCGGCGGAAACCATCAGATTTTTAGATAACTCAATTCCGAGAAAAACCGTTTTTTCTTTTAATACGCCGATATTTTTGTTTTTGAGAATTTTTTCAAGAGAAATTATTTTTTTCTCATCTTGCGGGATAATTCCCTTTATGGCTACCCCGGTCGCATTTTTACCCTTTCTTAAAATCATCTGACCGTAGAGAATTTTTGATGTATTCAGAACACCGTCCATCTTTAACGCTTCCTGCGGTATTTCGGAATCGGAATAAATCGTTATGTGCGGGCTTAAAGATAGAATTTTTTCCTTTATATCCGTCTGAAAACCGTTCATTACCGAAATGGTTATGATAAGCGCCGCGACACCCACGGCAATTCCGGATATGGATATTACCGTCAAAAGCGCACTGAAAAATTTTTTTCTGGCCGCCCAAAAATATCTTAAAGCAATAAATCTTTCAAAGTCCATTTTATTATGCAGGAACATAAGCACGGAAATCAAATTCTTTTTGTTTTTTAATTGATTCGATTGGAATAAATTTTTTCGCTTTATCACGCGAGATAAAAAACAGATATTCTATGTTCCTTTGATTGTTTTCTGCTGTGCCATTAAGCCATTCTTTCGTCCAAACCATTCCGGCCATTACATTTTTTTTGTAGTCAATTTCCAACACATCATATTTCAATTTTAAATCGTCAAACATCTCAATTATTTCATTATATGTACTTCTTCCTTCATTGCTATACGAAAGAATTACATATCTGGCACTTGTATTAACAATGAGTTTTTTTATTGCTTCGGAAACAATGTATTTCCCGTTTTCCGTTTTTCTGAAGTCCTCAAACACCGACGAACTTATTGTATCGGATGCATCTTCCCTTCTGTTTGATGCACCTACAAGATTCGGTTTATCGTTAAGACAAATTGTTTTCCAAATATGATAATAAGAAGCATACCGAACGCGGGAAGGCGGCATTTTTTCGTTTGAAGAACCATATGGCGGGTCAAAATATGCCAAATCAACTTTTATATTTTTTATTAACTCAAAAATATCTTTCTGGAATACTTTGTGGTCTTTATCGTCAATAATCAGTTTCGGCACTTCCATTTTCATTGTGGAATAAGACCGCGGCGCCCATTCTCTCAAATATGAAACCTGATGTCCTAATGTGCTGTCTATTTTATCCATAGCAAGAATTAAACTTGTCAGCAAAACTGACTTTTCGATTTCGTTTTTTGCGATGTTATCTATTTCTTCACGGATAGCGTCCAGTTTCATTGTGTTGTGCACTTGCCAAATTCTTTTTTTCCCATCGCCTTGCACAGAACTCCCGCCGTTAGGTTTACCGCCGTAATTTTCAGAAAACCATCCATGCCTGCCTTTTAATTTATTGAGATGCGAAATTATAGGCAGATAATAATCTGGCGGTTTCCGATTCATAAGATAGCATTCGGCAAAAACCTTTGACCAGACGGACGTATCGTTGGAAAAAACGGTATACCCGCTCTTTTTTAATGCTTGTGAAACACGGGTTGTGCCGGAAAAACCGTCCAGGACAGTTTTAACATTAAGTGTTTTTATTAATTCCAAAATATAAGGAATTATCAATCTTTTTGAGCCGGTATATTTTATGCCTTCAGTTTCCATATAATAATTTGTTAAGAGTTACCGTTTAACTGACGGAGCAAATCCAGTATTTTTTCGTGTTTTTCTCTCGGCGAAACAAGAATTTTGGATACCAATTTAATCAGCGGTTCGTTTATTTGATATGTCCCGTTTAGTATTTCGTTAAAAAATGGGGATGCATTTTCGGTATGCGTCCACATCCCGCGTTGTAATGCGTTTGCACCGGCGCCTCCGTATCTTACTTCAAAAATATATTGTTCATCAGCGGTAAAAAATTTATAAATAGGAAACGTTTCCCTGTCTTTTCCGTATTTTCTTGGAGGGAAATATGTTACTTTACTAACCGAGTTGTACGCTTTTTCAAGGTCAAATAAAATAATTTTGAAAGTTTTATTTTTTTCATCATAAATCAGAGGAAGAACATTAACTTTACTAAAATTAAAAAAACAGGGGTTTTTTAGTATGTCTTTTATTTTTTGTGAATTTGTAATTTCACTTTTACTGACGATTTCGGTTAAGTGTGAAAACATAGAACCATCCTTATTTGTAGATAATTGTAAGGGGCCTACGCCATATGTTTTTATACTTATAGGAAAAGTTGCACCGGTAAGTTTATTGGTTACGCTTATATCTTCTTCAAATTTTTTCGCCCGAAATTTTTCCTTGCCTGTATGTACTGCCGAGTAATCTTCAACGAACTCATTTATGTATTCTGTCAGGGCTATTTCGGCAAGGTCTCCATGTGTTTTATTGCCGATAACTCTCATTGAAAAAACATTTCCTAAAACACTGTGAATGACCGGTTTCGTTCCCTTAAAACTTTCCCTGAATTTTAATAAAAAATCTTTAAAAATAGACATTATTATTTTTACAATTTTACCGGTTTTAAAAGCGGGAATAAAATAACATCTTTGATGGATTCCTGTCCGAGTAAAAGTATTACCAGCCGGTCAATTCCTATGCCGAGACCGCCCGTCGGGGGCATTCCGTATTCAAGTGCCTTAACATAATCATCGTCTAAAAACTCCGCCTCGTCGTCGCCTTTTTCCCGTTCCTTTACCTGCTCTTCAAATCTTTTTTTTTGTTCAACGGGGTCGTTTAATTCCGAGTATGCATTTGCGAGTTCTTCGCCTGCGATGTAAAGTTCAAATCTCTCGGCGATTTCCGGTCGTTCGGGTTTGGATTTAGCCAGCGGGCACAGGAATTTTGGCCAATCAACGACGAATGTCGGCTCCGTTAGTTTCGGTTTTACCAATTTATCAAACAGATGGTCAAATATTTTTCTTGCAGGAATATTTTGATAATTCTCAATTTGAAATTCCTGTCCCAATTTTTTCAGATTGTCTTCGGAAAAAATATCCGCAAAATTAATTCCCGCTTCCGTGAATGCCGATTCAATTGACAGCCGTTTCCAGTCGCCGAAAAGGTCAATCTCTTTTTTACCACTGAAGCACGGAAGCACTGAATTATTATTCTTTGGAACTTCTCCGTGTTTCAGTGTCTCCGTGGTTAATTCTTTTTCTTCGATAAAAATTTTTGAAACGCCTATAGAGTTTGCAGCCTCCTGGATGATGTTTTTGCACAGAGCCATCATATCGTTATAGTCGGCATATCCCTGATAAACCTCCAGAATTGTGAACTCTGGATTATGTCTTATTGAAATTCCCTCGTTTCTAAAAGTCCTTCCTAATTCATAAACGCGTTCCAGTCCGCCGACGATAAGCCTCTTCAGATAAAGTTCCGGTGCGATTCTTAGATACAAATCAATGTCAAGCGCATTGTGGTGTGTGATAAACGGTTTTGCGGCCGCCCCTCCCGGAATTGATTGCATTACCGGTGTTTCTACTTCAATGAAACCGTTACCGTCAAGATAATTCCTGATAGATGAAATAATTTTTGCCCTTTTTTTGAATATCTCTGCGACATCATCGTTTGAGATTAAATCCAAATATCTCTGACGGTATCGCGTTTCTACATCTTTCAAGCCGTGCCATTTTTCGGGCAGAGATTTAAGTGATTTTGATAAAAGTTGGAATTTTTCCGCTTTTATCGTTGTTTCGCTGGTTCTCGTCTTAAAAACGGTTCCTTCAACACCGATAAAATCGCCGATGTCAAAAAGTTCAAAAAGATTGTAATTGTCAATTCCGACAATATCCTGTTTTATGTAGAGTTGTATTTTCGCAGTCGCGTCTTTGACCGTTACAAAAGTTGCTTTTCCCATCTTCCGTATCGTCAAAATTCTACCGCCGAGGGCGACATTGCCTTCCGGTTTTTCTTTGTGTATTTTTTCGGCAGTAGTGGTGGAAAGAAATTTAGTCGGATAAGGATTTATATTACAATTTTTCAATCTTTGTAATTTTTCCAGTCTTTGAATTACAAGTTCATCTTCAGCCATTTAGCACCTCTTTAACTTTCTCTCTCAAAATTTTCGGGTCAAACGGTTTTTCAATGTAAGCGACCACATTTTTTTCAAGTTGAAACATATCCTGCATTCCGCCTTTTGCGGTAAGAACAATGGTAGGTATGTTTGCGGTATTTTCATTCGACTGAAGTTGTTTCTGCACGGTATATCCGTCAAGTTTAGGCAGCATTATATCAAGCAAAATTAAATCCGGTCTGGCTGCCTTAACCTGGTTTAACGCATCTTCACCGTCATAAGCGACGGCGGTCGTATAGCCGTCTTTGTCAAGCAGAAATTTTAACAAATCCACAACAGCAGATTCATCTTCAACAATAAGTATGGTTTTATTTGACATATTTTTTTCTCCAAACTCTATCGGTAGAGTATAATAAATTATTTTGGTTTTGTCAAGGTGTTTTTTTGGTTTTGTGAGAGAGATATGCGTGAATGAATTTATCAATGTCGCCGTCCATAACTTTTTGGACGTTTCCGGTTTCAAATCCGGTTCTGTGGTCTTTTACCAACTGGTAAGGCATAAAAACATAACTTCTAATCTGGCTGCCCCATGCGATAGAACCTTTTTCATCATAATGTTTTTCCACTTTCGCCCGCTTTTTTTCCTGTTCAAGTTCGTAAAGTTTTGCTTTTAATAATTTCATCGCGGTATTTTTATTTTTAAATTGGGAACGCTCATTTTGTGATTGCACCACTATACCCGAAGGATTGTGTGTAATGCGGACGGCGGAATCCGTTTTTTGGAGATACTGTCCGCCGTGACCTCCCGCTCTGTAAGTATCAATACGCAGGTCACTTTCATCAATTTTTATTTCAATGTCGTCCTCAATTTCAGGAATTACATCAACTGACGCAAATGATGTGTGTCTTCTTTTGTTGGCGTCAAACGGGGATATTCTCACCAAACGGTGGACGCCTATTTCCGATTTAAGATACCCGTAAGCGTATTCACCTTTGACGATAAATGTTATTGATTTTATTCCTGCTTCGTCGCCGGCAAGTGAATCAACAATTTCCGTTTTGAAATTTTTTCTTTCCGCCCACCGCAGATACAGACGCAAAAGCATATCCGCCCAGTCGCACGCTTCGGTCCCGCCAGCGCCGGAATGGATTGAAACAATGGCACCGTTTTTGTCAAACTCGCCGGAAAGTTTCAACTGCAAATCCATTTCCGAAATTGTTTCTTCTATTTTATCAAGAGTTTTTTCAAGAGCGGGATGCATTGATTCGTCGTTTTCCGTCTCCAAAATAGAAAGCAGTTCCGAGGTCTCGGCAAGTTCTTTTGTTATATTTTGATATTTATTGATTTGTGATTTTAGCGAGTTAAGGTGCTGCATCGTTTTTTGGGCTTCGGCGGGGTTGTTCCAGAAATTCGCATCGGCGGCAGTTTTTTCAATTTCTGATATCTGTTTGGTTTTGTGTTCTATGTCAAAGATACCTCCCGAGGTCGTCCGTTTTTTGTAATAATTTTTTTGTTTTTTCTTTTAGTTCCGGTAACATTTTTATTTAACCGCAGATATACACAAATTGGCGCAGATAAAATCATTCTCTAAGTTCATCCGTGTTCATCTGTGGTTCCAGTTTTTTATTTCAGTAAATCAAGTATGTTTATATTCTTAAAATCGGCGAATTTGTCAAAGTCCCCTTCTTTATCCTCGTATTTTTCCCTGATAGCATTTACTTCATTCATATTTGAAAGAAAAACATCCAAAATTTTTTCGTCAAAGTGATTGCCGCTTCCCTCTTTAAGAATGCCTATTACTTTATCGTCGGAAAACGGCTCTTTGTAACATCTTCTTGAAGAGAGTGCGTCATAGACATCCGCAAGTGCCACGATTTTACCTTCAATGGGAATTTGGTCTCCTTTGAGTTTCAGCGGATAGCCGGTGCCGTTCACTTTTTCGTGATGGGTTAAAGCGATAATCCTTGATTTTTTGAGTACTTCCGCGGTCGTATCTTTCAGGACCATAGCGCCTATGACGGTATGGCGTTCCATAACCTGTCTTTCTTCGGGAGTAAGTTTTCCGGGTTTTTGTAAAATTGCGTCGGGAATACCTAATTTTCCTATGTCGTGCATCGGCGCCGCCCAGAAAATCAGTTCCGTTTCTTCGCTTGAAAGCCCGAGATTTTGCGCTATGATTTTAGAATAATGGCTTACCCGTTTTATGTGATTTCCCGTTTCTTTGTCCCTGTATTCCGCCGCTGCGCTGAGACGGAAAATTGTGTCAAAATGCGCGCTTTTAAGTTCCTCCGTAAGTTTTGCATTCTGAATAGCAACCGCTGCCTGTGAAGAAAAAGAGGTTGTAATTTTTTCATGCTCGTCGGTAAAAGCAACGATTTTACCGTCGGAAATAGAGTTTATAAGCTGCAACACCCCGATAATTTTATTGTCGCGGTTAAGCATCGGAATGACGAGCATTGAAACGGTCTTGTAATCGTATTTTTTGTCAAGAGTGGGATTGTAATGAAACTCGGAGTCCTGCGGAATAGTTTGGACATCGGGTATATTTAACGGCTGACATGTGAGCGCCACATATCCTGAAATGCTCTGCTTGGTTATCGGCATCTCAAAACTTTTGAAAATTTCCCGCGTCTTTTTTTCACCCCATCTTTTGAAATATGTATTTGAACGGCTGGTCTTAAAAATAAGTTTGTCACCCTCAACAAGATAAATTGAGCCGCTGTCGGCGTTGGTCAGTTTTTGGGCTTCGGACAAAATCATATCCAAAAGTTTGTCCAAATCGTGAACACTGGATAGCGCAATGCCTATATTTAACAGTTCCTTAAAACCGTCGGTTAACATAGTTATAATCTATCAAATTTTTTTCTAAATGTCAAAAGAATTATTGAAATTATAAGACATAAATATGCAAAAACGTCGCCGAATTTTGTATAGAAAGTTAATTCTTGCAAATGCTGAATTTTGTCTGTTAAAACAGTTGTTGTAAAAATTTCTGTTTTTGATTGTATTCTGCCCGCGGGGTCAATGAAACCGGAAACGCCCGTGTTTGCCGCACGGACGACAAATCGCCTGTTTTCTACCGTCCTGAAAACATTCATAGTAAAATGTTGATATGGAGCGGATGTTTTCAGATACCATGCATCGTTTGTTAAATTGACAATAATTTCCGCACCGTTTTTGACTGATTTTCTTATTTCATTCGGAAAAATTGCTTCAAAACAGATATTTACTCCGAGTTTCCCTGCCGATGAATTTATAACATTATATTTTTCGCCGGGAAAAAATTCTCCGATTTCATTAACCACTTTTATAAATCTACTTAAAAAATTTCTTAAGGGCATATACTCGCCAAACGGAACAAGATGGTTTTTTGAGTATTCATCCGTAATTTTACCGTCGGAAGATACCAAAAATGCCGAGTTATAAAGTTTTTCGTTTTTATAATCGGTTGAAGAAACAAGATGCTGTGTTTTTGTTTTTTGGGCGAGTTGTGAAATCCAATCGTAATATTTTTTTTCAATTTTCAAATATCCCGGAATTGCCGACTCAGGCCAAACGATTAAATCAGATGCAACGGATGATGGCCGGCCGGCAAGTTCGGTGTAGGTATCAATTATTTCCCGTTCGTATTTTTCATCCCATTTTTTGTACTGGTCTATGTTGCCCTGAAGGATAGAAATGCTGTAAGTGGTAAGTGGTAAGTGGTAAGTGGTAAGTTTGTAAAAACCGAAAATTAAACAGATTAAAATCAATAAAAAACCGGTAGCCGCACCCTTAAATGTGCGCTTTTTGATAATTTTTACAATTGTCAGATTAACAAGAATGATTAAAAAAGACACACCATAAACACCTGTGAATTCGGAGATTTGTATTATCGGCAAAAAATTCCATTGCGAATATCCGAGCAGTGCCCACGGAAATCCGGTAAATAAATGAGTGCGGATAAATTCCAGAGAAACCCAGAAAAAGGCAGCGAATAGCGAATAGCGAATAGCGAATAGCGAATAGAAAAAACAGAAAAGACCATAATACAAAGCAAGATAAAAAGAGAGTAAAAGCAAAACAGAGATACCGATAATTTTAGGTTCGCCGGCTGCGGAAAAAGTCGGAACAAGCCAATATAAAATTCCCAAGTATGCAACAAGTCCTGTAATAGTTCCGTATAAAAATGAATTTAGCGGTTTTTCATTCTGGATTGCCAAAAAAAGCGGAACGAGTGAAATCCACGCCAGAAACCAAAACGATGTTTTGGGAAATGACAGAATTATCAATATTGCGGACAAAACACACAAAAATATTTTTTTCATTTATTGACCTTTGAAGAAAATTTCAGGCAAGGAAAGTTTGTGTTTTGCAGCGTCGGTTAAGTTTTTTAATTTTTGCGTCTGCTTTTTATTTTTCAGTCGGTATTCCAATTCGTCGTAGGTCATTCCTATTTCGCCTTCGTCGGTCTGCCCCGCCCAAAGTCCGGCAGTAGGCGGTTTTGTTATTATTTCTTCCGGGACTTTAAGATATTTTGCCAACCCGCAAACTTCGGATTTATAAAGGTCGCCAATTGGAAGAATGTCAACTCCGCCGTCTCCGTATTTTGTAAAATAACCGATTGAAAGTTCGGACTTGTTTCCCGTTCCCGCAACAATGTAATTTAATTTGTTGGCAAAATAATAAAGCGTAAGCATTCGCAGACGAGGTTTAAGATTTGCCCGTGCGAGTTTATTTGCCGTCGGTAAAATCCCGGTTAAATTTTCATAAATTTTTGTAAGGTCAATCGTCTCTGTTTTTAGTCTGAATTTTTTTGCAACTTTTCTTGCATCCGTAATATCGGTTTTTTGTGATTGACAGGGAAGAATTAAGCAAAGAACATTTTTTGTGCCGACTGCTTTTTTACACAGAACCGAAACAACTGCCGAATCAACACCACCTGAAAGCCCGACAACAAATCCTGATTTTTTTGCCGACTTTAATTTTGTTTTTAACCATACAATAATTTTTTTCTCAAAAAGTTCGCAATTCATAAAAATTTTATCCAAATTTCCCTTTTTCTCGGACCGTCAAATTCGCAGAAATAAATTCCCTGCCAAGTGCCTAATTGTAGTTTTCCGTTTTCAACGATTACCGAGACCGACGAGCCAATCAAAGATGCCTTTATGTGTGCGGCAGAGTTGCCTTCGGAATGTCTGTATCCCGGATCGTTCGTCGGAATTTTTTTGTCAAGCATCATCAAAATATCTTGAACAACATCAGGGTCGGCATTTTCATTTATGGTCACGCCCGCCGTCGTATGAGGAACAAAAACAACGCAAATACCGTCTGAAATTTCCGATTGTGAAACTTTTTTCTGAACCTGTGATGTAATATCAACAAGTTCAGCATTTTGATGCGTGCTTAATTCAATTTTAGAAAACATTTATTCCTTCCCGATTGTTCTTTCCCTATCTTTTGACCAAGCAGAAAATATTCATGTAATTTCTTTTGAAGCACCTGCTTCGGGATTAATTTTGTTTTGGACATAATATGCAGATGGCTTGACCATCCCAATTCTCTCAACAGTGTTGAGAGTTTTGAATATTGACGGTAGGTTTCATAAAACTGTTTCATTCGCCATAAATTTTGGGCGGAATAACCGCTTGAGTCAGGCAATGTTTTTTGAAGGTGAACTGCAAGGTTAGAAACAACGCTTTTCCCCCATTCTTCGTTCTCAATTCTTCTGCTGATATATACCCCGATGTTCCAATAGAGTTCTATAAGTTCTTTGTTAACATTCTTGATAGCATTAAAATGAGCTTTGCGTATCAGTTGGACAACTTCCGCAAAATGAACACTAAATTGTTTTGAAAGTTTCATTACAACGCTCCTTGCATCGTGCCGTCCAATTTATTTAATTGTTCTTTAAGTTTATATTTTGCCAATGCTGCTTTTACCGTCTCCTGCCTCTCATTGCGAACCCTTTGCTTGTCATTGTGAGCGATAGCGAAACAATCTGTGTTACTCAGTCGCTGTTAATTACCTCCGTCCCCATTAACCATTAACGTTCCCATTAAAGCATTGGTGGTCAACTTTTTCAATTTTAACTTCATACCCTTTATCTTTTAGTTTCTTGTGATAATTTTTCTGCTCTCTATGAACTTTGTGCTTTTGTCCTTTCACTTCTATAAAAAATTCAATTTTTTTATCTTTGAGAATAATTAAATCTGGAAAACCCGTATCACCAATTCTTAATACTTCATAACCTTGTCTTTCATATTTTGCAGCTACTTTTTTTTCATTTACTTGCCCCATTTGAAAAATATTCTTACCTCTTGACATTTTTATACCTCTTTTATTACTGAGATTTACTAAGAACTGAAAATTTACTAAATGTGTTGTATAATTTTTTTAATAGCGTAATGTAGGAACTGGAAATCCTAAGTCAAGAAAATCGTTTTTTATAGCAAGATCCCGCCACGCAGAATATCCAAATTTATCTGCGTATTCCCAACAAAGATCATTATATTTTTTGAGTGCTGGTTGATAAACTTCCAGAGCCCATTTCCGGTATTCTGTCCGCTCAAAGGCAATATCTTCGCTTAATGTTTGATATTTTATTTTATATGCCCATTCTATGTTTATAGATTTATAGGTTTTAACCAACAATGCCGTTTTAATTAGATCATTTGGTAGTTTTTTAATTCTTATTTTTTCCCTTTCTTCTGTCAAGACTTTTTTAATAATAATTTGTTTTTTGTAAAAAGCACTACTAAATTTTTCTCGTTTAATAACAATTTTGCCAATATCGTTAATTGATACATCTTTTGACACTATTTCAAAATATTCTTCTTTGGCATTGTGCGTTATGTTTTTTCTCAATTGAATAAAAAAGTCTTTTCGACTCATTCGACTAACTTGTAAATTTTTATTGTTGTCATAATAAAAGGAAAAGGAATATTCTGACCAAATCGGATTGAGAATATTCAGTTCACCATCTATTTCCTGATAAATTTTGTTAATCTGACTTAATATTTCTTTAGTGGACTTAACTACGAAGTAGCTTTCCCAAAAACGTGTTTGAGATTTTTCTTCTTGCTCTTTATCTTTAATTATTCTATCATCAAAAATAAAAAATATTTTTTCCCCTTCCCGATATCCGTGTAAATTAATGAAGAACCAATTTTCTCCATTAGTAATAAATTTTTCTTCAAGATTTGTTGAATAATTTTTTTCTTTAATATATTGCTTATCCTTTCTAACAATAAAAACAATAAAATAAGGAGTATTCTCATCTAACCCTATGCCGCCTTCAAGTTGTATACTTAAAAAACCTGAAATATCACCAATTTCGTTACAATAAGTCATATTTTTTAAGATCTTTTGATATTCAACTGGAACTTGTGGAATCGTTGAACAACCGATTGCAAGTAACAGATAAAACACAATACTAATAAACAAAACCTGACTTGAAATTTTCATATTTTTATGTTTATAGATTCCCGATAAAGCCTGTCCCCGAATGTCTTAATCGGGGGACTGCTTCACAGTCATCTTCCACAGCATTTTTTGTATTTTTTCCCGCTTCCGCACGGGCAGGGGTCGTTTCTGCCGATTTTTTTTGGCATAGTTGCGACTGTTTGTTGGGGCTTCTGAAACGGTTGTGATTGTTTTGCAGTCGGCAGTTGTCCGCTTGATATTGAAATCGGTTGCGGTCTGAATCTCGGCTGCGGCATAACCTGAACTCGGAAAACATACTCAACGGTCTCTTCGCGGATTCTATCCATCATTATCATAAAAAGTGAAAGTGATTCTTTTTTATATTCAACCAGCGGGTCTTTTTGACCGTAAGCCCGCAGTCCAACACCTTTTCTCAACTGGTCCAAATCGTAAAGATGATTTTTCCAAGCGTTGTCAATAACCTGAAGCATTACCTGTCGTTCTATATTTTCATAAATTTCTTTTGTGAATTCCGCTTCACGCTGGTTATAGATATATTTTATTTTTTCTAACAGTTTCTCTTTGAATAATTCCTGATTAAGTGCGCCGATTTCTTCTTTTGACAATTTTAATTCCAACCCGAAAGTTCGTTTCAACCATTCCAAGATGGCGGTAATTTCCCATTTTTCCGGGTATTCTTTTTTCGGGCAGTAAATTTCTAATTTTTCGTCAATTGATTCGTCAATCATCTCCCGGATTTTTTCAGAAATACTTAAACCCTCTAAAACGGAATTTCTTAAAGCGTAAATAACTTCACGCTGCTTACTCATTACGTTATCGTATTGCAAAAGATTTTTTCTTATTTCAAAATTCATCTCTTCAACTTTCCGCTGGGCATTTTCTATTGCACGGGATACAAGCGGATGTTCTATTACTTCCCCTTCCTTCATTCCGAGTTTTTGCATTATCGGCGAAATTCTGTCGGAGCCGAACAGCCGCATAAGTTCATCTTCCAGAGAGAGAAAAAATCTTGAACTGCCCATATCTCCCTGCCGGCCGCCTCGCCCTCTCAACTGATTGTCAATTCTCCGCGCTTCGTGTCTTTCTGTGCCGAGGATGTGAAGGCCGCCTAATTTTTTTACTTCTTCCTGCTCCGCAATTTCTGACGGGTTTCCGCCTAAAACGATATCAGTTCCTCTTCCCGCCATATTTGTTGCGACGGTGACTCCTTTTTTTCTTCCTGCCTGTGCGATAATTTGCGCTTCCTGTTCGTGGTATTTTGCATTCAGTAACTGATGAGGCACGCCGCGCTTTTTCAACATCGCGGAAAGTTTTTCATTCTTCTCAATTGAGCGGGTCCCGACGAGCACAGGTCGTCCCAGTTTATAAAGTTCTTCAATCTCATTTAAGATCGCTTCATATTTTTCTTTTTCGGTTCTATAGATTAAATCCGGAAAATCTTCACGCCGCATCGGTTTATTTGTCGGTATTTCAACGACGTCTAATTTATAAATATGCCAAAACTCGCCTGCCTCCGTCATAGCGGTGCCTGTCATTCCCGCAAGTTTTTTATAAAGTTTGAAAAAGTTCTGGTAGGTAATCGTTGCAAGCGTCTGGTTTTCCTCGGCGATTCTTAAGTTTTCTTTTGCCTCAACTGCCTGGTGAAGTCCTTCCGACCAGCGTCTTCCCGGCATCAATCTGCCTGTAAATTCGTCAACAATTATTACTTCACCCTCTTTAACGACATAATCAACATCCCTTTTGAAAAGATTGTGCGCTTTCAATGCCTGATTTATATGATGAACCCATTCCGATTGAATATCGTCATACAGATTTTTTATACCGAGCATTTTTTCACATTTTGACACGCCCTGTTGAGTAAGCGTAGCGGTATGATTTTTCTCGTCAATGATATAATCAAATCCGACGGACAAATCAACTCCCTGGTATTTTGCGTCAATTTCTTCCGCCTCGGTTATAAATTTTCCTTTGAGATGAGGTATCACCCGGTTTATGATGTAATATTTGTCCGTTGATTCTTCGGCGGGACCGGAAATAATCAAAGGCGTTCTCGCTTCGTCAACCAAAATTGAGTCAACCTCGTCCACAATCGCATAATTAAGTTCGCGCAAAACCCTTTCCTCTTTTGAGCGTTTCATATTATCGCGAAGATAATCAAATCCAATTTCCGAGTTGGTAACAAATGTGACATCGCACAGATATGCCTTTTTTCTTTCTTCGTCTGATATATCATGCTGAAGATACCCGACGGTTAAACCCAAAAATTCATAAACGGGACCCATCCAGAAACGGTCTCTTTTTGCGAGATAATCGTTGACGGTAATTATATGAACGCCTTTCCCGGAAAGTGCATTAAGATATGTCGGAAGTGTTGCAACGAGTGTCTTCCCTTCGCCGGTTTTCATTTCGGCAATTTTTCCCTGATGAAGAATTATCCCGCCCATAATCTGGACATCAAAATGTCTTAACCCGATTGTCCTTTTTGATGCCTCGCGGACGACTGCAAATGCCTCGGGCAGTATTTGTTCAATTGTCTCGCCTTGTGAAAGACGGTTTCTGAATTCATCCGTTTTCAGTTTAATCGCATCATCAGATAATTTTTTAATTTTTTCTTCATAAGAATTTATCTGAGAAATAATAGGCAATATTTTTTTTATATCCCTTTGCGATTTCGTGCCGAAAATTTTTCTGAAAATATAATCTATCATATTAGATATTTTGAAATTGTTGAAAAACCTTGCCACAGAG
>DHFT01000023.1 GCA_002402375.1 Elusimicrobia bacterium UBA4817
AAAAGATGTTTACCGGACAGGGTTGATATGGTATAAATATTGATTCGCTTTTTTATGCCCAGCGTTTAGGTTTAAAACTTGAGTTTGAAATATATAAAGATATCTCAATGAGTTATAATCAAGTAACATCCGTTTCCCCTTGGGTTTCTATAAAATATAAAAATGAGTTAAATTTGACTTCACTGTGGTTTTCAATATATAAAATTTTAGTTTTAAGTAAAAATAATAAAGATTTTTCTTGTGGAATTGGACTTGGAAATATTAAAGCAGAAAAAAATAAACTTATAGAAAATGGGAATGACATTGCTATAAATGATAATTTTCTTGGATATCAGATACTTACTAAATACAGTGCTAATCATATGGGATTTGCTATAAAATACAGTTTTGTTTCTACAAATAATAATTGGGACGGTGTCAATTTGGGCGGAATAACAACAACATTTAACATATACTTCTAAATTTTTTCAGCAAATTCTCGGCAGTTGGTCGCCGTCAAGCATTTGAAGAATTCGGTTGCCGCCGATTTTGGTTTTAAGGTACACGCTTTTCGGTTTTTTAATAATCTTTCCGATAATTTTCGAATTTTTTCCGAGTGGGTGTTTCTTCATTGCTGATAATATTTTTTGAGTGTCTTCTTCCTTCACAACTGCAATAAGTTTTCCTTCATTTGCAATATAAAGCGGGTCCAATCCGAGTATTTCGCATGCGATTTTTATGGATTTTTTTATCGGGATTTTTTTCTCGTCAAGTTCAATTCCGACATTTGATTGCTCGGCAATTTCATTGAGTGTCGTCGCCAATCCGCCGCGGGTCGGGTCGCGCATCGTGTGAATTTTTCCTACTTCAAGCATTTTCTCAACAAGATTGTTTAACGGTGCGACATCGCTTTTGAGATTACCGGTTAAGTCCAATTCCTGTCGCGCATTTAACACCGTAATACCGTGGTCTGCGATTGTTCCGGATATGATTACGACATCCCCGGGCCGTGCATTATGTCCAGAAATGTTTTCATCCTGATGCTGACCCGCCTTTGGCGGGAATTTTTTGTTCACGATTCCGATTCCGGATGTGTTTATAAAAATTTCATCACAAGCGCCTTTTTCAACTACTTTTGTATCGCCGCAAACAATTTTCACGCCCGCCTTTTTTGATGTCTCGGCGATTGACGAAACAATTTTTTCCAGTTTTTCTATTTCAAGACCGTCTTCAAGAATAAAAGCAAGTGAAATATAGAGGGGTTTAGCGCCCATAACCGCTAAATCGTTGATTGTTCCGCAGACGGAAAGTTTTCCGATGTCGCCTCCGGGAAAAAAAATCGGTTTTACTACATATGAGTCGGTAGTAAAACAAAGCGAGAAGTGGGTTGTAGCCCCCGACTTTAGTCGGGGGTGAGCGAAGCGAATAGGAAGTTGGAAGATGGCGGAATCGTCAAGGTGGTTCAACATTGGATTGCCAAGTTTTTTTATGAAGACATTTTTTATTAAATTATGGGTTGATATTCCGCCCGCCCCATCCGATAAAATTATTTTTTTGTTTTGCATACCTATTCAACTACTTTCGTAACTACGCAACTACGAAAGTAGTTCTAAATTTACCGTCTTAAAAATCAATTTTAGAAATATAAAAAACCGTCAAGATTCATATTTATAATATGCGGCGCAGGTGCCTTCCGACGATACCATACAGGGCCCTATCGGATTTGACGGCGTACATTTTTTACCGAAATATCCGCATTGTTGCGGTTTTGCAATTCCCGTCAGCACTTTTCCGCATAAACATCCCGCTGGTTCTTCCACACTTTTAATTTTTATTTTGAATTTTTTTAGTGCGTCGTAGTTATCATATTTTTTTGTAAATTTTAATCCGGAATTTTTAATAGTTCCTATTCCCCGCCATTGAGAGTCCGTTTCTTCAAATACGGAATATAAAAGTTTCACGGCAAACGGATTCCCTTGCGGTTTTACGGCCCGCCTGTATTGAATTTCAATTTCAGGTTTATTTGATTTAATTTGTTTCAGTATTGAAAAAATCCCTTCAAGTATGTCGGACGGTTCAAAACCGGTAATTACGGCGGGAGTGTTGAATTTTTCCGAAATAAATTTGTACGGTTGGGAGCCGATAATAGCCGAAACATGCCCCGGGAGTATAAAAGCGTCAATTTTTATTTTTTTTTGCTCAAGAATTATTTTTAGCGCCGGCGGAATTAATTTGAATGCCGGGAGAACGGAAAAATTTTTAATTTTTTCTTTGTCCGCAATTTTGACGGTTGCAGCGAGCGTCGGTGAGGTGGTTTCAAACCCCACTCCGATAAAAACCACTTCTTTTCTCAGATTATTTTTAGCGATTTTGATAGAATCGCCTGCCGAATAAAGGATTCTTATATCGCGCCCGTTTGATTTTTCCTTTTCCAAAGAGGAAATGCTTCCCGGAACTCTCAACATATCTCCAAAAGTGGTGATAATACACCCGTTTTTTGCAAGTTCAATTGCGGAATCAATAATTCCTGCCGGCGTTACACAAACCGGACAACCGGGACCCGAAATCAAATTTATATTTTTTGGAAGAAGCAGTTTTATACCGGACGAAGCAATCGCCATTGTGTGCGTCCCGCAAACTTCCATAATGTTTGTTTTTTTTGTTGCGAGTAATTCAATTTTTTTAATCAAAGTAAGCATATTAAACAAATTTAGCCGTCTGAAAAATGGAACAAATGTTCCATTTATCCGTCACAGGATTTTTTTGAATATGTCTAAGCGGTTTTTGGCGTCATCGGTGTCAAGTATTTGAATTGCAAAACCGGCGTGAACAATTACATAATCACCGATTTTTGCATCTGGCAAAAGGTCAAGCCCGACTTTTCGCCCGACGCCGCCAAAATCAACATCAGCAACATTATCTTTTATTAGAATAATTTTTCCCGGAATCGCCAAACACATAAGTAAAATCATACAAAATTCTTGACAAAAAGTCAAAAATATGATTTAATGAAAAATATGAAAATTCTTGTTTCCAACGATGACGGAATATACGGTGCCGGTCTTAAACCGCTTATTGAAGTTATGAAAAACCTGGGCGAGATTTTTGTTGTAGTTCCCGACTCTCCGATGAGTGCATCCAGCCACTCAATTACGCTTCATAAACCCATTCGTCTTATTCCGCAGAAAAAAAACTTTTATACGGTAACCGGCACACCGTCCGATTGCGTCAGATTCGGAATTATAGGCATATTAAAAGGAAAAGCGGACATAATCGTTTCGGGAATTAATGATGGCCCGAATTTAGGGGAGGATTGCATTTATTCGGGAACTGTCGCCGCTGCCAGAGAAGGTGCGATGCTCGGTTTTCAGTCGTTTGCGGTTTCATTAGTTTCTAACGGAAAAGGCAATTTCAATATTGCATCAGAATATGCTTACAAAATAATAAAAGAAGCGATGAAATCCAAAATACCGAAATATACTTTTTTGAATATAAATGTTCCGGATACCGATAAGATAAAAGGTATTGCCGTTACAAAAATGGGCAAGAGAATTTATGACGATGATATTTCTGAGCGGACCGACCCTCGCGGCGTCAAATATTATTGGATCGGAGGCAAACAATTGTCAGGGTATCCTATAAAAAACACCGATATTTTTGCAATTGAAAAAAAGTATGTATCCGTTACTCCGCTAAAAGTTGACCAGACCGACTTCCCATATCTGAAAAAATTGAAAAAGTTTAAATTTTAGGATTTCTGCCTGCATTTTCTTCGTCAAAAAACTCTTGACTTTTCCCGCTTTTTTTGATAGCATTAAAAAATATAGCGTTATGTCAAAATCAGACAAAAATCGGGTTCGTTTTTGTGCCGGGGATTCAAAAGGTTTTACCTATCTTGAAATTGTTCTGGTTCTTGCAATAATTTCCTACATCGTCATAACATTCGCCCAGTTTATTATGAAAGTAAGTACGGGTGAAAAAACATCGCGTGATTTGGTTGTCGCTTCTAATTTTGCCCAAAGCAAACTTGAACAACTCCGCGCCACTCCGTTTCATTTTATAGGTGAGTCCAGCGGAACAATTTTGTGCAATAGCAGGGAATATAACTGGGCGGTTGAGGTGTGGTTTATGACGGAGGAACTTGGAGTTCTCGCCGTGGCGCCCGTAATGACCGACTTGAAAATGGCAAACATTGTCGTAAGATGGTTTAATTCCGACGGTGAAAAAAAGTATGCAATGTCATCTTTGTTTGCAAATTATGCCGCCGCGAATTTAGGCGGGTCATCGCTATCGGGAAGATTAACATCGTCAGATGGTTCCGGTATATCGGGCGGTTTTGTAGAAATTCCCGGGACAACAATTAACGCATATACTTCGTATAACGGGAACTACAAACTTAATTTTGTTCCGTCGGGAACATTCACAGTGCTCGCATCCAGAGCGGGTTATAAAACGAAAGCAGTAAGTGTAGAAAATATCGGTTTTTCCGAAAACAGAAACAATGTCAATTTTTCACTCCCGCGGATTGAATAAAAAAGGTTTTACATTGGTTGAGGCGCTTTTATCGGTTGCGTTTCTTTCAATTATGGGAATGGGCGTAATATATTTTTTCAAAAACAGTCTTGTCTCTATGCATAAAACACAATCAAATATAATTTTGCGGGATGAATCCGCCTCGGTATTTGAAAATATACTTAATGACCTGCGTCAATCGGAGGATTCCTCGGTCGTTATTGACAGATTCAGCGAAAACAATCTTCCGAATTCTTTAATTTCATTTGTCGTAGTGCCGTCGGCAGAAAAAATTTTTTATTATCAGGACGGTGCTTCCTTATTTATAAACCGCAAAAATGCGGCAAAAAAACTTTTAGATAATCTGGTATTTATTCAATTTTCATCATCAAGTTATAAAACATATTCCGTGTCAATGAAACTGGGTAATTCCAAAGAGAATTTCAGTTTTGAATCTTCTGTATTTGTGAGAAATTAAATGTTGCACGATAGCCGCGGATATTCAACAGTATTTTTAATTTTGATGATGGCTGTGCTTATGATTTTCAGTTCATCAACAGTATTTTTAATGTCAAATAGGACAAAAAAAGATGTGAGGATGAGGGTTATTTCGTCCGCCCGGGCGTTAGCGGAGGGGGCAATTGACAGAACAATCTGGAAGATGAAGGGAAACATTGCAAATTGTCCGTCAGGCGCAATAGTTTATGACGATTTTTCAGACGGCTCGGCAAATGTTACCGTTGAAAATTTAGGCTCTAAAATCCGCATAGTTTCCGAAGGTAACTCCCACGGAAAAAAAAGAAAAATAGAAGTGGTTGTGGTAAATCTTATGCCGAATGAACTGCAGAATGCGATTACATCCTTTTCATCGGTTAAACTTTTACCCGGCAAAATCAAGTGGGGGCATCTGTATTCTTCCGGAGATGTTTTTTTTGACGGCGAAAGTATAGCGGACGACATTCAGATTTATTCTTCCGGTCGCGGGTATTTTTCACATAATAAAAAATTAAATGCCGACGATTACAGGCGTTTTACAAACCTACATTTTGGCGGCGATTTTGAGGACAGTTTTGATATTTCATCCGATTATTCGGGTTATCAACCTTTGTTTTACGAGACACTTAACTGGAATGTATTAAAAGAAAAAGCAAAAAAGTCCGGCACATATTTCAGGGGAACAATTCCACGGGATTTATTTTTGTCGTTAAATCAGGAGGAAAAAATAATTTTTGTAGATACCAAAGACGGTAAAGAGTTTTCACGGAATAATTTTTCTAACCAGGCATCCGTTGTTGTTGACGAACCGGTTTTTCAAAGAGGTTGTTTGATTGTTCTGGGCGATTTAAAATTTAAGGGTAGCGGTTCCGGAAAAGTTTATTCCAAAAATTCCCAGACCGGCGAACATAAATTTCTTGATGGTGTTTTTTTCTCAGGTTTTATACATTGCGCGGGCAAATTTTCTTCCGATGGTAACGGAAAATTCTTCGGTTCAGTTTTTGCCTCATCGTTTGAAAACAATCAGCCGCCGGAAGTGTGGTATGATACCGCCTTAAAATATCAGCCGATTCCCGGTTTTTCGGAAGTTGCGGCTATTGATTCTTGGAGAGAGATAATTGTAGAATAAATTATATGGTAAAAAAAAGTTTTTTTATAACATTTGAGGGTTCTGACGGATGCGGAAAGACCACGCAGTCGGTTCTTTTGATAAAAAAACTTAAAAACATGGGTTGTGATGTTGTTCATACAAGAGAACCCGGCGGAACGGTTGTCGCGGAAGTATTAAGAAAAATTCTGTTAAATCCGGAAAGTAAAATTTCACCGCTTACAGAATTATTGCTTTATGAGTCCTGTCGCGCCCAACATACCGAAGAAATTATAACTCCGGCACTTAAATCCGGGAAAATTGTTATCTGCGAAAGATATGCGGATGCGACGGTTGCCTATCAGGGTTTTGGAAGAGGGCTTGACATAAAAATGATAATGAATCTCAATAAAATTGCAACTAATAATTTGGTGCCTGACCTTACCGTTTATTTTGACTCGGATATCAAAAAAGGGCTTGCCCGTGCCAAACTGCGGGGAAAAGACCGTCTGGAAAATGAAAATTTGTTGTTTCATAAAAGAGTGAGAGACGGATATATCTGGCTTGTGAAAAAATTCCCGAAAAGATTCATCAAAATAGATGCGGATGCCTCCGTAAAAAAAATATCAAAATGTATTCTTGACATTGTCATTAAAAAAATAAAAGTGGGAACCACAGATGAACGCAGATGAACACAGATAAATTAAAAAGAATAAAAGTGATTTGTAGTTTTTAATCTGTGAAAATCTGTGTAATCTGTGGTAAAAAAAAATAAAATGAAAATAATAGGTCATCAAAAACAGATAGATATGCTTAACTCGGCGACAGAGAAAAACCGCGTTCATTCGGCATATTTGTTCGTAGGTCAGTCCGGCCTCGGCAAGAAACAGGTTGCTCTTAAATTCGCACAAATGCTTAATTGCCAGAATACGCAAGATTTTAAAAAGCCTTGCGGCGAATGTTTATCGTGCAAGAAAATAGAAAAGTTCACTCACCCGGATGTTATAACGATAACGGTACAGGAAGAAAAAAATTCCATTGCGATTGAACAGATAAGAGAGATGATTAAGGGGTTGCAGTTCAGTGCCGTTATGGGCGGTTACAATGTAAGAATAATTGATGATGCACACCTGATGCAAAGGGATGCCGCCAATTCACTTCTTAAAATTCTTGAGGAACCGCCGAAAAACACCGTGATAGTTTTGATTACGCCGGTTCCGAAGTCGCTTCCGTCAACTGTAATTTCAAGATGCGCAGTTGTCTATTTCGGTATTTTGACCGACGATGAAATTAAAAACGAGATTAAAAAATATAATTTGTCGTCCGATGAAGTGGAAATTATAAATTCTATAGCGATGGGTTCTCTCGGCAGTGCGGTTAAGTTGGCAGAAAACAGAGAAAACATTTCGGATTGCAAAAATATAATTTCTGATTTTCAGAACGGAAAGTTCTTAAATAAAAAATTTAAGGAAAGGAAAGAAGCGGTTGATTTATTGAATATGCTCACTGCGAGGATAAGAATTGAGAGACCCGAAAAATTAGAAGACGTTTTAAGAATGAAAAATTATATAACAAGAAATACCAACATAGGACTGACTTTTGAAGTGCTGAAAAATAATCTAAAACAATAATTGTAGCCCCCGACTTCAATCGGGGGTGAGCGAAGCGAATAGGAGAACAATATGCCGCTTGCCGTCGGAGTTCAAATAAGAAAAACAAAAGATGTAATTTATTGTGATGCGGGTTCAATTGATGTGGCGATGAACAGCCATCTTCTGGTTGAGACAGAAAATGGGCTGGAAAGCGGAATTGTAGTTATACCGGAGCAGATGATAGATACGAAGGACCCGCTGAAAAAGGTCGTCAGGTTTTTTACTGAAGAAGATGCCAAACAGGTTGAGGAAAATAAGCAGAAAGCAAAAAAAATGCTTCCGGTGATTTTAGAAAAAATAGAAAAACTCACCTTGAAAATGAATCTTTCAATGATTGAGTACACTTTTGAAAGAGTAAAACTTTTTATCTATTATACCGCCGAGGAGCGTGTGGATTTCCGTGATCTGCTGAAAGAACTTGGCGGTGTGCTTAAAACTAGAATTCAAATGGTCCAGATAGGCGTCCGTGACGAAGTAAAAATTTTAGGTTCACTCGGCCATTGCGGCGAGATTTGCTGTTGCCAAAGATTTTTGAAGGACTTTACGTCCGTGACAACCGATATGGTGAAAGACCAGAATCTATCTGTTAATCCTGCAAAAATTTCCGGCGTCTGCGGCCGGCTTATGTGCTGTATCGCATATGAGCACAATTTTTACATAACGGAGGGAAAAAAATTTCCGCGCCCCGGCGATGAAGTTAAAACGTCGGATGGTAAAGGCAAGGTCACCGGCATAAACATTTTTAAGTCGGAAGTAACCGTTTTATTTGAGGACGGGCGAACCAAAAAATTTCACCCGAAGGACTTAAAATAAATTTGCGGAATAACCCGACTTTAGTCGGGTTGTCAATGAAGCAAATTTACACAAAATTGTAGCCCGAACTTTAGTTCGGGTAAGCAAAGCGAAATATGAAAAAATTCTATATCACTACACCGATATACTATGCAAATGATAAGCCGCACCTCGGACATTCGTACACCACTATTGCGGCGGATGTGCTCGCCAGATATTGTCGTCTCAAAAATAAGGATGTGTTTTTTCTTACCGGCACCGACGAGCACGGTTCAAAAATAGAAGAAGCGGCAAAACAGAATAACGTTACTTGTCAAAAATGGGTTAATAATAAAGTTGAAGATTTTAAGTTGTTATGGAAGCGGCTTAATATTTCAAACAATGATTTCATAAGAACAACCGAAGAAAGACATATAAAAAAAGTCAAAGATGTCTTCAAAAAATTGCTGGAAAAAGGCGATATATTTAAGGGAAAGTATACGGGTTGGTATTGCGTCGCTTGTGAATCGTACTATACCGATACGCAACTTGTCGGCGGTAAATGTCCCGATTGTGCGAGAGATGTGGAGCGGTTGGAGGAAGAATCCTATTTTTTCAAACTGTCAAAGTTTCAAAATGCACTGCTTGAACATTACGGGAAAAATCCCGATTTTATGCTGCCGAGTTGGCGTGCATCGGAGATGGTCAATTTTGTAAAATCCGGACTTAAAGATTTGTCCGTTTCAAGAAAAAATGTGAAATGGGGAATTACAGTCCCCGGCGACGAAACGCATACGGTTTATGTCTGGTTTGACGCTCTAATAAATTACATTTCTGCCGCTGAAGGCAAAGATATTTGGCCTTGCGACATACATTTTGTCGGAAAAGAGATTTTCAAGTTTCACACGGTTATTTGGCCTGCCATGCTTTTGGCACTTGACATTCCCCTTCCGAAGACCGTTTTTGCCCACGGCTGGTGGACGGTCAACGGGGAAAAAATGTCAAAATCAAAAGGCAATTTTGTTGACCCGCATAAATTTATTGATAAATACGGCTGCGATGCATACAGATATTTTGTTTTGCGTCAGATTCCTTTCGGACAAGACGGCGATTTTTCCGAAAAAAGTTTTCAGGATAGGTATAACAGCGACCTTGCTAACAATCTGGGTAATCTTATCTCCCGCACATTTTCAATGGTGGAGAAATATTCTTTGCAAAATGTTGCACCGAAGGCAAGCAGTGAATTTCTTATCGGGAAATCGGTAAATAATTTTGATGAAAAATTTACAAAAAGCATGGAAAAGATTGAATTAACTGCGTCTCTTGAATTGATATGGGAAATTATTGACGAGGCGAACAGAACCATTGATTCCGAAAAGCCGTGGGTTCTTTTTAAGTCGGACAAAGAAAGATTGAAAGCAGTTTTTGAAAATCTGCTGTCGGCGGTTGAAATAATATCAAAGGCGCTCGCGCCTTTTATGCCGGAGACAGCGGAAAAGATAAAAAAAATAATTGCGACTCAAAAGGTTTCTGCGCCGCTTTTCCCAAGGATCGCTCAGGAATAAATTTCTTTGAGATACTCGTCAGAACTCGCGGCGCTATAGTCCCGCTTTCGGGACAATTTGCTTCTGGAAAGAAAAAGTCGCAAATTGAGGCTCTTCAGAAATTTCTCCCTCGCTCCGTTAGTAATTGGGTTTGAAAATTTAATGATTGACACGCATTGCCATTTGCTTGACGGTTCGTTTGATAATGACAGAAAAAAAGTTATTGAGAGAGCGTTCTCGGAAGGCATTACAAAAATAATTGAAATAAGTTGCGAGCCGGTTATTTGGCAGCGGTCTTTGTTCCTGTGCGAGAACCACAAAAACATTTTTTGTGCCATCGGAATTCATCCGAATGATGCCGATAAGTTCGTTGATTTTTCAAATTTTTTGACCAATGAAAAAATAGTTGCTGTCGGTGAATGCGGGCTTGATTATTACAGGAACAGAATTGACAAAGAAACACAAATTGCCGTTTTTGAAAAGCAACTTGAAATCGCCGAAAAATTCAAGAAGCCGGTGATAATTCACTGTCGTCAGGCGGAAGAAGATGCGTATAAAATTTTAGACGGACATAAAAATATAAAAGGGGTTATTCACTGTTTTTCGTCGACGGTTGAATTTGCGGAAAAGTTTTTGCAATTAGGATTTTATATCGGAATTGACGGGCCGGTAACATATCCCAACGCAAAGGTCTTGAGGGAAGTCGTAAAAATTGTGCCCGTTGAAAAAATGCTGCTTGAAACGGATTCGCCGTATTTGCCGCCTCAAGATTTCAGAGGCAAACGGAACGAACCGTCATACATAAAGTTTATTGCCGAAAAAATCGCAGAAATAAAAAATATGCCGGTTTCCGAGATTTCAAGAATTACCGCCGACAACGCTAAGAATTTATTCGGGATATAAAATATGGGAACATTATTATTAGAAAAAAAATTAAACTTAATACAAACATGGTTGAAAACAACATCCGAACCCCTTGATGATTGGGATTGGGATGGAGAAATTTTAACAATTTGGTTAAATAATAAACTTATAGAAAAATATACCAATAAAGATTTAAAAGAAGTTATAAGAGATTTTTAAGATGGTGCAAGAGGAAACTGTTATAAAAACTTTTGAAAATTGTCTATGAATTTGCGAATAACTTAACTAGTTCAAGTGAGAGTAAGAACATGGATAAAGATAACAAAAAGAAAGAGGTTTTGGAAAAAATATTCAAAATATGCAAAGATAAAAATGATTTTGTTTTTGATAATGATTTGGTAAAAACAATTTCAAGAAAAGTCGGATTTCAAAATCACTTTGATGTAACAAAACTTGATACCAAAAGTAAACTGCCGAAGATTTTAGCAAAAAACGATTATGCACTTATTCATCTCGGTAGCGGTAGGCATAAATTTATTAAAGGTATTGACAAGGTCTATCATAATTTTGAACCTGTAAAAAGTAAAATCAACTGGGAGTATAAAAAATCTCTCCTTAACCAGTATAATACCAGCGAATCAAATATTTTATCGGTTGCGAATAATCAAAGAATTTTACATCATTTTTTGTTTGAGCAAGACAAGGAATTTGACGATTCGGATATTTCTCAAAGACCGAAAACATATTTTCCGCACAGAACTAAAACTGATTTAGAATATGGTTTCGGCAATGATTTGAAAGTAAAAATGGAAAACATTCAGATTGAGATTGACTTGACTATTGAGTATAAGGGTAGTATAGGAATATTTGAAGCAAAAAATGGCGAGCCCGACAATTTCAGTATTTACCAAATATATCATCCGTTTTTATATTATTATAATGCGAAACAACGGCCTGAACTGAATGAGAAAATCAAAAACATTATTTGCGTCTATGCAGTCAGAAATAATATAAAAAATGCCGATTGTATAAATTTATGGGCATATACGTTTGAAAAACCGTTTGATATAACATCTATAAAATTTGTCAAATCTACTACCTATAAGTTAATCAATCAGAATGGATAAATTGTATGTTGGAAGATATAAAAAACCAAGTTTTTAATGAAGATATTTTAAAAGTATTAAAAAAAATACCTGATAATACTATTGATATGGTCTATGGTGACCCGGATTATAACGTCGGAATAAAATACGGCAATAGGTCATATACTAAAACCTTTGACGAATACATTGAGTGGTACATTGAGTTAGTAAAAGAATCATTCAGGGTGCTTAAAAATTCGGGAAATATGTTTTTGATAAATTATCCGAAGCAAAACGCACATTTGCGGGTAAAATATTTGGATGATGTTTGCTACGAAGTTGCAGATTATGTATGGGTTTATAATACAAATGTAGGACATTCGCCGAGTCGCTTTACTACGGCTCATAGAAGTATTTTACATTGTAAAAAAACAAAAAATAATAAATTCTATAAGGAAAATGTGGCTGTTCCGTATAAGAATCCTACGGATAAAAGAATTATGCAAAATTTAGCGAACGGTTCAAAAGGACGAATGCCTTACAGTTGGTTTTATTTTGATTTAGTAAAAAATGTAAGCAAAGAAAAAACTTTTCATGCTTGTCAGATACCGCAAAAACTTTCGGAAATGCTGATTAAATCATGTACGCAGCCGAAAGATATTGTTTTAATTCTTTTCGGCGGCAGCGGTTCGGAAATAGAAATATGCAAAAATCTCAAACGGTATTATGTATCCGCAGAACTTGACGAAAAATATCATAAAATGATAGTTGACAGATTAGAAAAAGGACAAATAGAACAAAAATATAGATTGAATTTGAAAAAATACGATTCCCAAAATATGAATTCATTACAACTTTCGTTTTTTGAAAGGTCACAGAGATATTTATCAAGAAGTAAATAGAATCTTAAAACTTGAAAAAAGATTTTAGGAATGCAAATGAAGTTTCGTACTTTCGTAGTTGCGAAAGTAGTATAATAGATTGGGTTTTTCATATAAGCGTGCAAAAAATGGGGCCGAGCCCGGCGATTAAAATCGCCGGTAATGATTGCGGGAATTAAGGGAAATTTTATTCTTATAAGTTTCCATTGACAAAGTTGATTATATGTATATAATATGTTCCATATGGAACATAGGAGTTACACACTATGAAATTTAATAATATTGTTGACGGGATATTCTCGCATTCTGTGCGGGTCAAAATTTTGAGATTTCTCGTTAATAATGAAACCGAGATGACGGGAAGAGAACTTGCCGGTTTCTGCGGTGTTTCCCATACGCAGGTCTACAGGTCTTTAGGCGACCTCGTATCACAGGGAATCGTAAAAATGAAACGCGCCGGTAGGGCGCATTTGTATTCGCTCAACGGAAAAAATATTGTGGTAAGGGATATTTTGGGTCCTTTTTTTAAAAAAGAACAAAACGTTCTCACGAATACGGTTAAAAATCTTTTCGGGAAAATATCGGTTAATCTGCTGTCGCTGGTTATTTTTGGCAGTATGGCTGACGGTACCGAGAAATCTTACAGTGATGTAGATATTTTCATTCTTGTTAAAGACGACAAAACAAAAAAATTACTTGAAAAAATGCTTCCGGATATAGAAGCGGATTTTTATGAAATGTCGGGCAGCAGATTGTCGCCCGTTGTTTTTACGCTGCCGGAATTGAAAAAAAGTGCAGTCGTCAATAAGACCCTTTTAGAAAAAATCTTTTCGGGAAAAATTATTATGGGCGTTTCTCCGAGGGAGTTCGTTTATGGTAAGTAAAATATCCCGAAAATCCCGAGAGAAATCTTCATATTCTAATTATCTCAAAAAAGCAAAGCAATTCGGCGAAACTATGAGCAAGTGTTTCAACGACCGCAACTACGATGCCGCTGCGTTAAACGGAATACACGCGATTATTTCCGGAATAGACGCCGTCCTTGTATTTCGGCACGGAATTGTAAGTTCAAGTCAAAACCACGAAGATGCGGTTAAACTTTTAATTGAGTTAATCCCGGAAGGTAAGACACAGGCAAAACATGCGTTGGCAGTGATAAGAAGAAAAAATATAGTTGAATATATGGATACTTTATGCAGCGAATCGGATGTTTTAGAAATAATGAAACATACCGAAAGATTTTTTACATGGGTTAAAACGAAACTTCCCGATTAATAAATCAAGTTTCGTAGCTTCGTAGTTATGACCGAAGGAAATCCCTTTAGGGACGAAAGTAGCGACCGTAGGGAGTCCCTTTAGGGATTGAATAGGTCGGGTTTTACAGACGGTGAAGTGACCGAAGGTAATCCCCTTGCGGGACAAAAAACAAAACAGCGGTTTCGGAGGAAAAATGTTTAACGACATTATTAAATTCGGAAGGGAAATGATGATGCAGGGACTGAACAATTCGCACAGCGGGAATGTTTCCTGTCGTCGGGCAAACACTATATACATTACCCGTCATGGCGCTCGGCTCGGTGATTTATCATTTCAGGATTTTGTAGCGGTCAATCTCAAAGATGACCGGCGGGATAAGGATGCGTCGGTTGAAATTAAGGTTCACAGGGCGATTTATCTCGCTAATCCGCAGGTGGCTGCGATTGTTCACGCGCATCCGCCGCATGCAATTGCTCTTTCGCTCAACTTTGATAAAATTATTCCGGTTGATATGGAGGGCAGTTATTATCTGCCGGAAATTCCTGTTTTAACCGAATGTAAAGAGGTTATATCTTCCGAATGCGTAGCGGAAAATCTTCCTCAACTTTTTAAGATACACAAAGTTGTCGTAGTAAAAGGTCACGGCTCTTTCGCAGTAGGAAAAAATTTTGAAGAAGCGTATCTGTATACTTCTGTGTGTGAAAGTGCATCTAAAATAATAATCTTAAATAAGACGGCAAAACTCGGAGGAATAAAATGACGAAAAAAATTCTTTTGTGGACAGGATTTATTTTAGGGATTGCCATTGTGGCGTTTCCTTCTTTGATGCTGGTTGAAAGGGTACGGGGGATGAGAGAATCAAAGCAGAAAGTCATAAAAGAAACGCCGGTGAAACCGGCACCGGTTAAAAGAGAGCGACCTCCGCGACCGCAGGAAGTCCCCGTAGAGCAAAAAGCAGCCATTGAAGAAAAAACGGGGTATCCGAGGATAACAGAAAGCGGAGTGGTTTTTCAGCATAAAGCCGATACTGCACAAAAAGTTTTTGTTGCGGGAACATTCAATAACTGGGATGGAAGAAAAGGGGTTATGGCTAAAAATCCTGACGGTTTCTGGGAAGCGACATTAAAAATCAAACCCGGCAGATACACTTATAAATTCAAAGCTGACGGGGTGTGGTCGTTGGACCCGCAGAATCCGGTTTCTGCCGACGACGGTAAAGGCGGCCGGGTATCTGTTTTAATTGTAAAATGAAATCATTAAAAAAGTCATTTAACCGCAGAGAACACAGAATTGACACAGAGGTCACAAAATGTTTTTTCCATGCCCTTTCCGTTTTTTCTCTGTGTACTCTGTGGCTTATTTTGTTTTTATCAACTTTTTCTTACGGTTCCGTTGTATATCTAACAGACGAGGAAGAGTTGGAAAACATTTTTACGCTCGGCGTATCTACATCTTCGCAGGATGTTTTGGTAATTCCGCCGCTGTTGCTTAAAAATTTGGCTGATGAAAATAAAGAGATACTAAAAAAACTTCATACAGAAAAAAAATACATATTTGCCGGAACTACCTATACTGATGTTATACTGCCCGTGCTTTTTAACGCTAAACTTGACGAGGATGTCAGGGAACAGATAGAAAAAGGCAGGAAAGTTTATTATGAAGTTTTTGGTGAAGATGCGTCCGTTTTTTATCCGCATTTAGGCATTATTTCCGAAGAGACCGGCAAAATTTTAGTACAGTCGGGTTATTCCGTTTTTGTGACATCTTTAGATGTCCAGAAGGATTTACGGACTGAAACCGATATAGTGCCTCCGGATTTATCGCGGTGGACGGGTTCGCCGGTTCAAAATCTTGCATGGGATTATATTAAACAAGCAAAATTGAAATTGACCGAATATGCGAATTCTAAATTTTACGATGCTGAAAAATTTGATGCCGCAAAAGAAGAACTTTACAATTTGGAAAAACCTATCTGGTTTGAAAATTATATTTCTTCTGATGAAAACAAAAAAAAAGAAAATGATTTGTGGTTTCGCGCCGGGCTTTCAAATGTCTACAGGGCAATAGGTCAGGAATTGCCGTCAGCAATATCGGTTCCGCTTTATATTTCGCAAAGTCGCAATCCGCTTTTTGATATGACTACCGGCGAATATATTCTTTATTTTGATGATGATACGGATAATGTTTTTTTGAGTTCCTGCAACTTATTGGCGTTCGGAGTAAAAAAATCAACAGGTGTTATTGTTTTTGATATTTTTATTTCATCCGCATCCGACGAAGTTATTGACATTTACATTGACCTGAACAAAAAAAACAATGCAGGAAGCACTTCTTTTATCGGCGGGCACAACGGCTTTACGGACTCGCTTTCCGCATGGGAATATGCCGTTTCCGTCTCAACAAATTCAGCACAATTTTTCAGATATAACAGAACCGGACCTCCCGTTAGGGTAGGACTTTTCACAGTTACTAATTTTTTAGATAATAATTTAATTGAAGTGAAAATTCCGGGAAACCATATTTTAGGCAATCCGAAAAAGTGGGGATATATTGTCGCCGGTTTTTTGCCGTCGGGAGATATTTTTGATATTATAGGTTACGATGTCCCGACGAGTGAAACCGTTATTCAAGTTCCCGCATTGAGGTCGGAGTAAAGGCGGAGGTTTTTATGGGGAATGCAAACTCTTTAAGAAAAAATCTGTTATTGACCGTTGTGTTTGCAGGGTTTTTTATTTTGGCATTTATTGTCGGTAAATCGCAGAAAAAATCAGAACGGGATTATGGAGTACAAACATCGGTTTCGCAGGAGGTCCTGAATTTACAGGAAGCGTTTGTCAATGTGGCGGAAGAGGTAAAGCCGTCGGTCGTTTCAATATATACAGAGCAGGTTCTCAAAGAGGTTGTTCCTTTTAATTTTTTCTTTGCAGACCCGTTTGAAGATTTTTTTGACGATTTTTTTGGTCAGCCATCTCCTAACAGAAAAGTTCCTCAAAAAAGATATTACAATCAAAGAAGAGTAGAGGGCGCCGGCAGCGGGGTTGTTATTGACAGAGACGGCTATATTCTTACTAATTATCATGTCGTAAGAGATGCCGAGAAAATTACAGTAAAACTTGCCGATGACAGAGAATATTCTGGAAAGGTCATCGGCAAAGATGCAAAGACCGATTTAGCCATTGTAAAAATAAAACCATCGGGAAAACTTATCGTGGCAAAACTCGGCGATTCAGACAAAATCCGCGTCGGTGACTGGGCAATTGCCATAGGTTCGCCGTTCGGGCTTGAGCAGACCGTTACCGTCGGAATCATTTCGGCAAAGAGACAAAGTGTGAAGGCGCAGGGGTATGATTATAGAGATGCAATTCAAACGGATGCCTCTATAAACAGGGGTAACTCCGGCGGCCCGCTTGTCAACATTCATGGTGAGATTATAGGGATAAACACTTTGATATACAGTCAGTCGGGCGGCTCCGTCGGCGTCGGATTTGCAATTCCTATAAATCGCGCAAAAGAAATTCTTGAAACCTTAAAGACAAAAGGAAAAGTTGAAAGAGGTTTTCTCGGCGTAAAAATTGAAAAGATTGATGATGTTTTTGCAAAACAATACGGATTAAAGGAAAAAACCGGTGTTATGGTGGGAGATATTGTAAGTGGTTCTGCCGCCGAAAAATCGGGAATTAAAAGAGGCGATATAATTCTGGAATTTGACGGTCAAAAAATAGAATCCGCAGAAAAACTTCAGGATATCGTTGCTGCCTCCGCTCCGAACAAAAAAATTGATGTTGTCGTTTGGCGGGATAATTCAAAGAAACTTATTTCTGTTGTGCTTGGCGAGTGGACGGAAGAACAGGTCGCTTCCGTTGAGGAGACGGCACCGGGAAAAAGCGAAAAAACCGGCTCGTGGCTCGGTATGAAAGTAAAACAGTTCACAAAAGATATGGCTGAGGAATTAAATGTAACGCCCGATGAACAGGGCGTTGTTATAGTTGACATAGAAAGCGGTTCAAAAGCGGCGGAACTGGGGCTTTATGTCGGAGATGTGATAAGAGCAATCAACAGAAAAAAAACCGCAACGCTTACCGAATTTGAGACGGCAACAAAAAAAGCGTCTTTGGCGGATGGAATTTTATTTGATATAAATCGTTCTGGAAATTTGATTTACAAGACATATATTGAAAAGTAAACGCAGATAAACGCGGATAGCAACGCTGAAGTTTCAGCGTTTATCAGCGTAGTAATCAGCGTAGTTCAGCGTTGTGTTATTATGAAAATAAAACTTTTTCCGAAATTTTTAATTTTTATCATTTTGGTCTCCGTAATTCCTCTGGCGGTTATAGGTTTTATTACTATTGATATAAATAAAGAAATGCTGCAAACGCTTATGTTAGAGTATCATATAAAAATTACAACTTCACTTGCTGAAAAGATTAATGAAAAAATTACGGATATAGACCGGCGGATGAGTTTTATCATTGCTTCTCAGCGTCAGGATTATTTATCTTCGTTTGAACAAATAAGAATTTTAAGGAACATTCTTATTGCCTCAGATGATTTTATAAGAGCGTCTATAATTGACAAAGACGGAGACGAAGTGGTGGCGTCAAATCCGAAATTTGAAAAATCTCCTCCTCCTCCCAAAAACTATCTTAAAAATGAATTTTTTCTGGAAATAAAAAAGTCGCACACATACCTAATAAGTCCTATACGTTACGAGCAGGAAAAACCTCTGATAGATTTTTATTTTCCGCTTGCCGATAAATATATTCTTAAAATTTGCGTTTCACTTGAAAGCATTTCAGAAATTGTTGATGAAACCCGCATAGGAAAAACGGGTTTTATGTACATAGTTGATAAATCGGGCAAAATTATTTTTCACAAAGATAAAAATCGTGCAATAAATTTTGAGGATGTTTCCGAAGAACCGATTGTAAAAGAAGCAATTTTGCGTGCAGGTGCCGGCAGTCAGGAATTCGTTTCAAAAAACGGCGTAGAAATGATAGGTGCTTTTGCCCCCGCGAAAAAACTTGGCTGGAGCGCTATATTTCAGCAGACAAAAAAGGAGGCATATTCATTCGTTTATAAAATGAGAAACACAGCGACGGCTATAATTTTTGCGGCGTTATTTCTTTCAATTGTGGTTTCCTATATCCTTGCGACATCACTTTCAAAACCGATTCTCAAAGTAATAGATGTCTCAAAAAATGTCGCCGCCGGCGATTTTACAAAAAAGGTTGTTATTAAATCAAGAGACGAGATGAGCGATTTGGCGGTTAATTTCAACAACATGATAACGGAACTTTCCAATTTTTCAAAAATGCAGGCGGATAAACTTTCGGCAATTGTATATTCAATAAACGACGGGCTGGTTCTTACCGACGAGAATAATAAAATTGTTCTTATAAATAACAGGGCTTCCGAAATACTCGGGGTTTCCCGCGACACTAAAGAACCTTTATTTGATATCGTCAAAAATGAAATGTTGGTTTCGGCGATGAAACAGGTTTATGAAAAGCCGGAAAAGGTTTTAGAGATTGATTTGTCACAGGCCCGGTCGTTTTTTGTCTCCGTTTCAACCCAGATTATTACCGACCCGGATAAAAGAAAAATTGTCGGCATAATTTTTATCATAAGGGATATAACAGGGGTTAAAGAAGTGGAAAAAATGAAGGAGGACTTCTTTCACGGCATAACCCATGATTTAAGAAATCCGTTAACATCCATGCTTGGTTTTTTAAAATTTCTTCTTGACGGCTCCGTCGGTCCGATTAACGAAAAGCAGAAACATTTTCTTGATATCGTCAATAAATCGTCAAACCGTCTTTTAGGAATGATAAACGACATACTTGATGTCGCAAAATTAGAAGTCGGAAAAATGGAATTGTCGCTTATTCGGTTTGACATAAAAAACTTGGCGGATAGGGTTTGCGGCAGTATGCTCTCAAAAGCCATTGAGGGAAAACTTGAACTTTCCTGCGATGATATGCCGTCAATAACAATTTCCGCCGACGAGGGATTGATAGAACGGGTTTTGATAAATCTGGTCGGCAATGCCATTAAATATACTCCCACCGGAGGCAAAGTTACTATTTCCGCAAAAGAAAACAACACAGATATACAGATTGCCGTTATTGATACCGGTGAGGGAATACCGTCGGAATACCTTGATAGAATTTTTGATAAGTTTCAGCAGGTCACAGGAAGGTCCCGCGGCGGAACAGGCATCGGACTTACGATTACAAAATATATTATTGAAGCGCATCTCGGAAAAATTTGGGTTGAGTCAAAGCTCGGCGAGGGTTCGCAGTTTATTTTCTCAATTCCTAAAAATCTGCAAAAAAACGATAAGGGCGAAATATGCGTATAAATAAGTCCGAAGTCCGAAGTCCGAAGTCAAAAGGCAAAGGATTAAAATTGCTGTTGTTTATTTTATTGACATTGGACATTGGACATTGGACATTGGACAATCTTTATTCTCAGCAACTTCAAGAAATTGAGGTGAAGTCCGGCGATACGCTATGGGGTGTGGCGAATTATTATCTTAAAGAACCTTCCCGATGGCCGGAGATTTTAAAATTTAACAACATATCCGCCGACCCTAATAATGTTCTGCCCGGAATGAAACTGAAAATTCCGGTTTTGCTTATAAGGGAACAGTTGCGTTCTTCAACGGTTATTTCGGTTACCCGCGAGGTAAAAATGCGGCGCCAGGCGGAAATGGATTGGACCGATGCAAAATTAAATGCAAAACTTTATAACAAAGACGGTATAAGAACATTTGAAAGTTCATATACGGAAATAAAATCACCATCGGGCAATTTGATGACGATAGGTCCTTCGTCACTTGTTATAATTCAGCCGGAGGAAAAATCGGAAGAAACGCGGCTTTTGTCGGGCGAAATAAGAACATCAAATATACCGATAAGAACTCCGACGGCTTTTGTGATGCCGAAAATTACTTCCAAAACACCCGTTGCCGACTATAAGACAAAGGTCAAGGAAGACCAGTCAACAGTTGTTGCCGTCTATAAAGGCGCCGTTGATGTAACGGCAAAAAATAAAACGATAACCGTTCCGGAGGGCTTTTCCACCGAGGTGAAAATAAATTTGCCGCCTATGGAACCGAAAAAACTTCCTCCTAATATAGATTTTCCGGCGGATACAGATGTGAATTTGAAAGAAAAATTACCGCCGCCGAATATTAACGAAATAAATATCGGCGGCCAACTGTCAAAACCCGCTTCGTCATCGTCGTGGCTGGACATAACTCATTATCACATTCAAATAGCGAAGGATAAAAATTTTATAGTTACGGTGTATGATGAAATCAAACCGATATATGAGAAATTTGATGTCAAGAAAGTGAATATACCCGAGGGTAAATATTTTTGGCGGGTTGCCTATCTGGATTCTTCCGGTGCGGAGGGTATAATTTCGTCAGCAAAGGAAATTTTTCTGGACAAAACCCCGCCTTCCCTTAAAATTGACGAACCGTTGGATGGCACAAAGTTCGCCGACAAAACTATAAAAATAAAAGGTACTGCCGAACTGAAATCAATAGTTGATATAAACGGTGCTTATGTTACTATTGCTTCCGACGGAAAATTCATTTCGGATGTTTCTTTAACAAAAGGCGAAAATGTTATTAAGGTTAATTCAAAAGATTCTTCCGGGAATATATCAACCGTTTCAATAAAAGTTTATCAGACGACGAAAATGGAAGGCGGAATAACACAAAATAAAAAAAGTTTTTTTTCTACGCCGCTCGGAATCGTAGTTTCAATTATAACAATATCCGGATTGGCGATAATTACAATTGTGACAATCGGAGGATAAAGAAACAGCAATTAAAAATGTAAAATGTAAAATTAAAAATTATGGTGTAAAAAACATTTTTCATTTTTAACTTTTAATTGATTTTATATTATGGCGAAAATTATTTCTGCTGACGATGATTTAGAAATCTCCGAACTGATAAAAATCACTCTTGAAAACGAAGGGCATACCGTAAGTTCGTTTAATAACGGGCTGGAAGCATATCAATCGGCGTTAAAGGAAATGCCGGATTTAATTATTCTTGATGTTATGATGCCGAAAATGAACGGTTATGAGGTCGTAGAAAAACTTAAGGAAACCCCGGCAACGCGTCTGCTCCCGGTTATTATGCTTACATCCCAAACACAGACAAAAGACAAGATTACAGGTCTTAAATTAGGCGCCGACGACTATTTAACGAAGCCCTTTGACCCGTATGAACTTGCCGCTCGTGTTGAAGGAATTCTTAACAGATATCACGAAACCCGCGCCGTAAATCCTTTGACGGGACTTCCCGGAAATGTTTCAATTGAAAAAGAAATCACAAAAAGAATTTCCGAAGGAGTTCAATTTGCGGTGCTTTGGATTGACCTTGATAATTTCAAATCATTCAATGATAACTATGGTTTTGAAAAAGGCGATATTATTATAAAGGAAACGGCTAATTTTATAATTGATGCGGTAAAAAATCACGGAACGGTTTCGGATATGATTGGTCACCTCGGCGGCGATGATTTTATAGTTGTGACAAATTGCGAAAGCGCCGAAAACATCTGCCTGCATATTATTAAACTTTTTGACGAAAATATATCGGCATATTATTCGGATGAAGATCGAACCCGCGGTTATATTATTTCAAAAGACCGTCTCGGAAAAGTTCAGGCGTTTCCGTTAATGTCCGTATCAATAGGTATTGTGACAAACGAAATACGCAACTTTACGCACTATGCCCAACTCGCCGAACTTGCCGCCGAAGTAAAAGCGGTCGCGAAAGAAATTCCGAAATCATCTTATTTCAAAGACAGAAGAAAGGGTTAATTTTTTATGGAAAAAGCGAGAGTAATTTTTACACAAAACCAAAAGTTTTTACAGTTTATTATAATCCTCTCGGGCATATTATTTTTTTTGATTCCGCTCGTGCCGGATGAAAAAATCACAAGATGGAAACTGTGGCTTTTAGAGACCGGACTTTTTTCAATTATTATTTTATGGGCGGTTCATAAATTATTTTATGGCAAAATCAACCTTAAGATTTCTCAGTTAAATAAACCGGTATTTGTCTGGTTTGTCTTTGTTGTTTTTATGTATCTGATTTCCAAAAATAAACATGTGGCGGAATTGGAACTTTACAGAGTGATTGTTTCAATGGCAAGTTTTTTTCTTTTTTCCGATTTATTAGAGAATAAACAAAACAGAAACACCGTTATAATTTTTTGGATTATCGGAGGTTTCCTTGCAGCAATATACGGAATTATGACCCATTACGGCGGGTTTTGGATTGTAATAACGCCGCAAGTTGACAGAATTTTTTCCACTTTCGGAAATCCCATATTTTTTGCCGCATTCCTTGTCGTCACTATCCCGCTTGCAGTTTTTAAGTTGATGCAGGAGCGAGAACCGTCGTATAAGGTTTTGTGGTTTTTTGTTCTGATTTCTTTTTTGGTTGCGTTGTATTTTACCAAGACCCGTGCTGCATGGATTGCTTTTATCGTCTCAATTGTAGTTTTTATTTTTTTGTCATTGGATTCAAAAGCCAAAAAAATAATTTTAATTTTTTCCTTACTTATTTTCGGATTTCTGTTCACTTTGAAAACAAAAAATGTTTGGATGCGCCAGCAGGGGCATCTTGTTATCTGGCGTGACTCTTTAAGGATGCTTTTTGCTCAACCGGTTTTGGGCGTGGGATTAGGCGGTTTTCATATAAGTTTTCCGGATTATGCATCGGATGAACTTAAGAAAATCTGGCCTCAAACGCAAAATATCGTCAATGACGCCCACTCGGAGTTTGTCCAGATTCTTGCAGAAACTGGAATAGTGGGTTTTGGAATTTTTATATGGATACTTTTTTCGGTATTTCACAACGTCTATCAATTTTATAAACGGCTTCATGATAGAGAAGAGTTTTTAATTTATACCGCATTATTTTCTTCAGCAATCGGGCTTTTGGTTCAGAATTTTTTTTCGGTTGATATGCGTTTCACGATTTCTTCGTTTTATCTTTTTTCCGTATTCGGGCTGCTGTCGTCTCATTCAACGGTAAAAACAAAAGAGATAAAACTGCGGAACTCAGAAAAAATATTTATTATGTTTGTTCTTTTTTCGGCGGCTGTATTTTTAGAATATAAAATGGTTGTAAAGCAATACCGTAGTTGGAAAATCGTATTTGAGAGCAAAGATTTTTTAGACAGCAGAATTGCCGGTGCCGCTCTGCAGAAAAAAGAACTTGAAAGGTTAATCGCTTCAAATCCGAATGATGCTCGCCTGTATTTCAAGTTGGGGTATCTTTTTGCTAACGAAATAAAAGTTAACAAGGACTCCGCTAATTTTGCCATAGAAAATTTTACAAAAGCGGCGATTCTTGACCCGAAAGTTGAAAACGGGGGGGCATTTAATAATCTGGGGAATATCTATTTTACGCTTGGTGACAGACGCCGGGCAAAAGAAAATTATATCAAAGCAATCGGCATAAATCCTTCTTTGATTGATGCCCGTCTGAATCTCGGCATTGCATATTATTACGAAGGAAAACTGAAAGAAAGTTCGTCGGAATTTGAAAAGGTTCTGGAACTTGACCCGAAAAACTCAACCGCTGTCTATATGTTGAAAAAAATGAGAGAATAAAAAATGAAAAAAATCGGTCATCTGATTGAATTTATTTTACTTTTTATTTTCAATATATTTATTCTGATTATTCCATTGAAAATGGCATTGTGGTTCGGCCGTCGTCTCGGCGACATTGCGTTTTTTGTCTTAAAAATCAGAAGAGATGTTGTTATGAAAAACCTCTCTTTTGCGTTCTTAAATAAAAATCCTGATGAACTCTTTGATATTGCCCGTAGAACATATCAGAATTTCGGGATGTCTATGATGGAACTTTTATCCTTTCCCAAACTGAAAATAAAAAAACTTATAAATAATAAAATTGAATTTGAAGGACTTGAATATCTTGACGAACTTATCGCACAAAAGCAGGGTGCGGTGCTGGTAGCCGGGCATTTCGGTTCATGGGAACTTATGGGCGCCGCTACCTGTCAAAAGGGTTATCCGCTTGATTTTCTGGTCGGCAAACAGCATAATGTTCCGGTGGACAATCTACTCAATTTTTACAGAAAAATAAAAAAAATTGGAATCATTCAATTAAAAATGGCGTTAAAAGGAGTTATGAAAGCGGTTAAAGGAGGCAGGTTTGTAGCGATGCTTTCCGACCAGGACGCCGGAAAAAGGGACGGCGTGTTTGTCAATTTTTTTTGCCGTCCGGCTTCGACTCCGAAGGGTCCCGCCGTTTTTTCTTTGCGGGCTGGCGTACCGATAATTATGGGATTTTGTATAAGGCAGAAATCATTTAACAGACATAAAATAAAATTTTTGAAAGTTGATTTCAAAAAAACCGGTGATGACGAAAAAGACATTGAACTTTTAACCTCAAAATATACTCAGATTTTAGAGGGTTTTATCAAAAAATATCCGGACCACTGGTTTTGGTTCCATAAAAGATGGAAAACGGTTATTGACAATGCGCCGAATATGTATTAGAATAAACACGATTAAAAATTAAGGTAAAAACAATAATTTTTCATTTTTTTCGCCACTTGAATCGGCGAATCCGCCTTTGGCGGAAATTGTGAATTTTTAATTGATTTTCCTGGAGAGGTGGCCGAGCGGCTGAAGGCGCGGGTCTCGAAAACCCGTATATCGCTTTGCGGTATCGAGAGTTCAAATCTCTCCCTCTCCGGATTTCCGGAGGTTTTATGAAACACGCCCAACTGACGCAGAACAATACTCGGAACAGACGCAGAACTTGGCAATTGTTGTTATCTATCTCCGTTGGTGTTTTCTTTTTGTATAATCCGTGTTTTGCCAAAAAGGAAGGGAATGTCCTTCTGGATGCGATTCCTAAGGCGATTTCGCCGAACGGAGACGGCTTATACGAAAAGACAAGGTTTGTAATTTCTGCGTATACGGGTAAAGTAAAAAAATGGAGCATTGAGGTAAAAAATGACCTCGGCGTTCCGGTAAAAACGTTTACGGGGGAAGATTCCATTCCCGTTGCACTTGAATGGGACGGGACGGACAGTAAAAATGCCGTTGTGCCCGACGGTAGATATGTGTGTGTTATGGATGTTGACGGAAAATATCCCGCCCGTTCAAATGAATTATGGCTTAATGTGGATACCGTTGAGCCGTTTGTAGGTGTTTCCGTTTCAACATATGGGATTACTCCGGACAACGACGGAAAGGATGATTTTCTGGATATTTCCCTCGTGGCGGAAGACCCCGTAGGTTTTTCACTTTGGCAGATGTCAATTGAGAATCAAAAGGGCGTTGAGGTAATATCCAGAAAGGGTACCGATGATGTCCTGAAAAATTTTAAATGGGACGGCAAAGACGATTATTACAAAAATGTCGTTCCCGACGGTAAATATAAAATAAAATTTAGCGTGCTTGATGCGGTCGGTAACAAAACAGAGGCAGAACCCGTGGAAATAGATGTTAATATACAGGAGAAAATTATTCCCGAAGTAAAAAATATTTCCGTTAAAGAGGAAAAAAGAGGGCTGGTCGTTAACCTTGCATCGTCGGTACTTTTTGATTCAGGCAAGGCAGAATTAAAACCCGCCTCTTATCCGGTTTTGAACGAAGTGGTAAAACTTATGCAGGAATATCCGGAAAATAAAATTTTGATTGAAGGACATACGGACAGTTACGGAAGCAATGCGTATAATAAAAAATTATCCGAAAAACGGGCGCAGGCGGTAGTTAGCATTCTGGTTTCAAAATACGCAGTGAACTCAAAACGGCTGAAAGCGGTCGGTTACGGAGAGGAAAAACCGATTGCGGATAATAAAACGGCCGCCGGCAGAGAACAAAACAGAAGAGTGGAAATCATAATACTCAAAAAATAATGACCGGGTTAAAAAAAATAATTTTGTCAGTTTCCATAATAATAATTTTTTTGATAATTATTTTTACGGTCGTAATAAAATTTGTTTTTCCGTCAAAACTTTTGAAAAATTATGTACAGGGAAGAATTGCATATATTTCCGGTGCTAAAACCGAATTAAAAGATATATCGGTCGGGTTAAGCGGGATTAATCTGATTGATATTGTAATCTTTCAGCCGGCCGTATTTGAATTAAAAATAGAGGAAGTGATAATTTCGCCTAATTTGTTTCCGTTTCCGAGAAAACAGGTTGCTTTTAACGAAATAAAAATAATAAAACCGAAATTTAATATATGGAAAAATTTTACGAATTTCAGAATAAAAAAAAGCATCTTATCTTCCGGCTATACATTAGTTTTAAACAGATTGAAAATTGAAGACGGAAGTTTTTATTGCGGTAAACTTGAAATTTCTGACATTCAAATTGATATTAAAAATGCGTCAACTACCAGCATATTTCCGGTAGAAATATTTTTTAGCATTAACGATGTCGGAGCAAAAATTTCTGCCGAATATAATTTCAAAGAACAGTATCTTAAAATAAAGAACGCAGTTTTTAAAAGTGATAAAAAAAATATGATAATTTCTGGTAGTATTGAAAAACCCATGAACCCGGATGATGCGAAGTTTGATGTTAGTGTCAAAGGCAGCGGTGAATTATTTAATAAAATATTTTGGTCAGATTTCAAGCAAAAAAAGAAAATCATAATTTTTGATAAAGAAAATATCAATCTGAAAATTCACGGGAATCTTGACTCGTTTCAGATATTAAATTTTCAGGGAGGTGATGTAAAATGATGGCGGTAATTGGCGGTATTGTTGCGGTCTTAATCGGTGTTGTTTTGTTGTTCGGCGGCCCGCTTTTTGGTATTCCTGTTTATATGTGGGATGACGTTAAGGTCTGTCTGAAAGGAACATTCTCTTCCGGACTTGTGTTGGGAGGAATTCTCGCAGTTATAGCAGGTGTTTCGGCAATCAGGGACAGGGCAAAATCGAAGTCAGAGGAAAATAAATAAAGAACCCCGCCCTTCCTGCATAGGGCGGTAGACGTTGAGTGAAAAGCAGGAGAAGGAAGGGCCGGGTGAAAATATCTCAACTTGGCGAGTTCGGTTTAATAGAAAGAATAAGAGAGAAAAATAAAAAAGCGGTTCATCATTCCGGAACGGTTATCGGCATATGCGACGATTGTGCTGTCGTAAAATGCGGAAACGAAAATTTGCTTTTTACGACGGATACGCTTGTAGAAAATGTCCATTTTTCAAAAAAATATTTCAGTTTTTTTGATATCGGATATAAGTCGCTTGCCGTTAATCTTTCCGATATTGCTGCGATGGGCGGCGTGCCGCTTTACTCTCTTGTAACCGCTGGTTTTTCTGCCGAAGCAAAAATTGAAGACGCAGATGAAATTTATCGCGGAATAAACAAACTTGCTTCCGAGTTCAATGTTGAAATTATAGGAGGAGATACCGTTAAATCACCAACTGCCTTGATAATTTCAATTACACTTATAGGAAAAACTATTTACGGAACAGGTATAAAAAGAAGCGGAGCAAAACCTGGCGATTTAATTTTCACGACTGGAAATTTCGGTGATTCTTCGGCAGGACTTTATCTGCTACAAAAAGGTATTTCGGGCTACAAAGAACTTAAAAAAAAACACCTAAATCCCTACCCGCGAATTAAAGAAGGACTTTTTATTGCGAAATCCGGTTTTGCAACTTCAATGATTGATTCTTCCGACGGATTTGATAAGTCGGTTCGTTTTATCTGTCAGGAATCAAAAGTCGGTGCCGAAATTTATTTAAACAAAATCCCTGTTTCCGGATCACTTAAAAAATTTGTTACCACTTACCACTTATCCCACAGGGACTCCTTACCGTTGCCACTTACCACTTACTGTCTTTTTGGAGGCGAAGAATATGAATTGCTCTTTACCGTGCCGCCCGGTAAAAAAACATATTTTGAAAAAAAGTTTTATGAAGTAGGGAAAATTACAAAAAACAAAAAAATTGTCTACCTTGATTCGAATAATAAAAAAGTTATCTTAAAAGATAAAGGATATGATCATTTTAAGAAATAATTTTTCAAAATTGGTGTTTTTAAGTTTTTTATGTTGTATTCTTTTTTTACCGTTTTTTAATAAAGCAATTTCCGGTGATTCAATTTTTTATATTTATACCGCAAAACAGATTTTGAAAGAACCACTTAAACCGTTTGATTTTCAAATAAACTGTGCCGAAAAAAATTATTACGGGTGGGATGTTGCCAATAATCCGCCATTGATTTCATATTTTTTGGCAGCATGTATGAAGATATTCGGAGAAAATGAAAAGGTTCTTCATCTTGTTTTTTTTGGTTTTACTCTACTTGCCGTCGTTGGGATGTTTTTGCTTTCCAAAGAATTAAAAGTTGATCCGTTTTTTTCAGTGCTTCTTTTAATAGCAAGTCCGGCATTTTTTGTGAATGCCACCGATATTATGCTTGATATTCCTATGCTTGCGTTTTCGCTGTGGGGCATCTATTTTGCAATTCGTAGCCCCCGACTTCAGTCGGGGGTGAGCGAAGCGAATAAAAGGACGCCTGGCTGGATTTTACTTGGTTTGGCAGTGCTTATAAAATTTGTAGCGATTATAAATTTACCGATTATTTTTGCATGGTTTTTACTTAATAAAAAATTAAAAAAAAATCTTGTATTTTTTTTGATTCCAATTATATTTTTAATTGCGTGGTCAGTCCATAATAAATTAATTTATGGTGAAATTCAAATTTTGAAAAAATCGCTATCGGTCGGACTGTCTTTCGGTCTCATAAAAGAAATCCCGCTTTTAACCTACCTCGGCGGTGCCTTTATTTTTCCTTTGAGTATTTTGTGGATTAGTTTCAAATATAATAAAGTTTATGTTTGGTTTTTTATAATTTTTTTCTCAGCCATAAATCTTTTTTTTAACTTAATCGGTTATTCTGGTTTACAAAATTTGTTTTTAAGCATTTTTATTTCTTCAGCGGTTATCCTGATTTTTATTTTTGCGGAGTATCTTAAGAAAACAAATTTCCAAAATGAAATAGTTTTCCTTATAACATGGTTTTTTCTATATTTTCTTTTTTTTGCATCCGTTTCTGCGATAATTGCTGTAAGGTATCTCTTGCCTCTTTTACCGCCTGTAATAATGCTAACGGTAAAAATATCAGAAAAAGTATCGGACAGAAAAGTTTTTTTGACAATAACGGTTGCCGTGGGAATCATCCTGTCGTTATTTCTTGCCCATTCTGATTATATTTTAGCGAATTCATATAGGAATATTGCTGACCATTTGAAGTCAAATTATACTGGTAAAATTTATTTCAGAGGTGACATGAGTTTTCGCGGTTTTCAGTATTATATGGAAAAAAACGGATTTATTTGTTTAAATGAAAATATCGTTAATAATTTACCGGAGAGTCATTTGATTACTTCCGTTTTCTCTTTGAAAACGAATCTTGTTTCCGGAATAGAAAAAAATAAGAAACAGGTTGAAGAAAAATGTGTGTTCACAAAAAACCCGTTTAGAACGATGAATCCGTCGGCGAATGCAGGATTTCACTTGAATTTATACGGGTTTCTGCCGTATTCGGTTTCAAAGAAACCGTTAGAAAAATTTACGATTTACAAAATAAAATGACAAAAAAATATTTCAAATTATTTTTTATAAGTTTTGCAGCACTTTTTTTAGAAATTGCATGCATCAGATGGTTCAATTCCAATGTTGTTATGCTTTCTTATTTTTCCAACTTTGTTTTGCTTGCATGTTTTTTAGGGTTGGGTATCGGGATGCTTCTTGTATCAAAAAAAACGGATTTCATAGTTTTATTTCCTTCAATTTTTTTAATTTTGTGTGTTATATTCTGGAAGGTAATAATTAGATTGACGGTTAATTCCGATATAAGCGTATATTTTACCGCTTCGGGTTTTGCCAAAGGCGTGCCGTTGTATAATGCGAGCGCATGGTGGTTTCTTCCGGTTATTTTTATACTTGCAACCATAATGTTTATTTCTGTCGGGCAGGAAGTCGGTAGAGCATTTTACGGCATTAAACCGCTTGTTGCTTACATAATAAATATCTTTGGAGCAATTTTTGGCGTCGGGTTATTTACAGCAATTTCATTTTTTAACAGTTCACCTTTTATGTGGTTTATTATTGCCTTTTCGTGTCTTCTGCCATACATATATAAAAAACGGCTTTTTTATTTTAATGTTCTTGCGGTTATATTATCATTTTTTTTCTTATGGATGATAAGCCGCGGTGCGGTTTTCTCGCCGTATTATAGGATTGACGTAATCAGCAGTGTCAACGGTGTGATAGTCAACGGAATTCCCCATCAGATAATGCTTGATATAGACAAAGAGTTTGTCAATAACTACGAGTTCCCGTATAAACTTGTAAAAAAACCGAAAAAAGTTTTAATACTCGGCGCCGGCACCGGAAATGATACAGCAGTTGCCTTAAAAAACGGTGCTGAAAAAATAGATGCCGTTGAAATAGACCCTGTGATTATTGAAATAGGAAATCGGCATCCGAATAAACCCTATCAAAATAAAAAAGTAAAAATTTTCAATGATGATGCCCGGGCTTTTCTTAAAAAATCCGACGAAAAATATGATTTAGTAATTTTTGCTTTAATAGATTCGCTTACTGTTTTTTCACAATTTTCCTCCGTGCGTCTTGAAAATTTTATTTTTACAAAAGATGCGTTTGATGATGTAAAAAAACATTTAACCGACGATGGTGTTGTTGTTATATACAATCAGTTCAGAAAAATATGGATCGTTGAGCGTCTGTCAAAAATGCTTGAAGAAACTTTCGGCAAAAAAACGGTTGTCTACAATGAACAGGAAAAAGAGCATTTCGCAGTGCTGTTTAACGGCCCGGGAATTGAAAAAATAAATTTTCCAAAAAAAGCGGAATTATTTCCCAAGCAAAAAGTTCCGTTGTTTTTGACATCAAATTATCAGATAAAATCAACCACCGATAATTGGCCGTTTTTGTATCTTAAAGAGCCGACAATTCCGATACATTATGTTGCGGCTATTTTTATGATATTATTTTTTTCGGGCTTGCTAATTTTTGTATTGTCGGACGTTTCTTACGGGGTAAACAACCATTTCTTTTTTCTCGGCGCAGGATTTATGATTTTGGAAACTTCTGCAATCGTAAGATTTGCGATGCTTTTCGGTTCAACATGGATTGTCAATTCAATAGTCATAATTGCGATACTTGTCATGGCATTTTTTGCGACATACATTACTAACAGATTTTCTCCGGATAACAATAAAAAATTTTATATCTATCTTTTTCTGATGATTGCAGCAAACATTCTGATTCCTTTGAAAACATTTTTAATTTTTCCTTTTTATGTGAAAATTGTTTTATCATCATTGCTTTTATTTTTACCGATATATTTTTCCGGAGTAATTTTTGCCACGTCATTTTCTAAATCGGAAAACCCGCCATTATCTTTAGGCTCAAATTTAATCGGTTCAATGTTCGGCGGCTGTCTTGAATACATTTCGTTAAAATACGGTTATGGTTCGTTGATGTTTCTCTTGCTGGGGGTATATTTTGTTTCAATTAAAAACTTTAAGTGGAAAATTAGATAAAATTGTTTTTCCTACATTTGCATTTATATTGGCAGTTTTTTTGATTTTGCTTATTTTTCATCGTGAGGTTGTTATTGATGAGGGGGTTTATCTTTATGCAGGTAAGTTAGTGTCCGAAGGTAAAATTCCTTATTTGGATTTTGCGCATGTTCAGGGACCGCTATTCCCGGTCTTTTACGGATTATTAAATATATTATTCGGTCAGGATATTTATGTTAATAGAATCATTACCGCTGTTTTCGGTTTATCGGGTCTTATATTCGGTGGTTTGATTGCCAAAAAACTCGGCGGAAAAAACGCTGAATCCGTCTATTTTTTATTTTGTATAACTTCCGTGTATCTTCTCATACATTATATGGTAGTTTCAACATATGCTATTACATCATTTTTACTTTATTCGGCGGTATTTTTAGCGGTATGTAAAAATAAAACCGTATTGCCCTATTTGATGATATTAATTGCATCCGCAATTCGTTTAAGTGTTTTAATAATAGTTCCGATTTTAGCCGTCTATGTGATGGTAGAAAACGAAAATAAGAAAAAAACATTTTGGCTGTTATTAACAATTACAATTATATTTTATTCCATTATTTTTTTACCGTTTATTCTTAAATCTTCTGAATTGTTTTTTTATAATATCTTTGGAGTGCATTTCAGTGTAATGGAAACAGGCGAAAGATTTAAGATGGTGATAGATACATTGATAGCGAATTTAAAAGATTATTCGGTCTTGATGATTGGTTTTTTATCAAGTATTCTTGGTTTCCTTAAAATTAGAAATAGCAACTCGGATAAAATTATTCTGCTTTATACAGTTTTTATAGCATTATTTCTGAGCCATCTATTACCGGTCCAAAGCCGGGGAAGTTATTACAATTCGCTGAATATGCCGATTGTATTTATTATTATTGGCTGTATTTTTACAAAAATTATCAATACGAAACTTAAAATGATTATCATAGTTATTATCCTGTTAAATTTTGTTGAACAGATTGTTTTGGTAAGAAAAAATAGGCTTGTGTTATCTGAAAAACCTATAGAAAAAATAAACTCTGCCGCAAAATATGTGAAACAAAACTTAAAAGAATCGGATATTTTACTAACATTCAACACGCTGCTGGCAGTGCAATCAAACCGTAATATACCGATTGAGTTTGCCGAAGATTGTTTTTCATATAAAGGCGATTGACCAACCGATAAATGCAAAAAGTATAAAAGAGTAAATAATGAGATTTTTATGGAGTATGTTTCAGATGAGGGAATAAGATTAATTGCTCTCGGTGATTTTGACTTGCATCAATTCGGACCCAATAAAAAAAATATACTTAAAAAAATGGAAAAAGAAGGTTTTGTTTTCGCTAAAAAAATTGAAAATTTTGGTCAGTGGCATGATAATCTGTATATTTTTACAAGGCAATGAAAGTTTTTATATCTAATAAAGTTGAAGCCACAGTGATGTTAGGATCCAAGTTAGCCAAAACACTTGTAAAAAAAGATGTTGTTTGTCTTTTTGGTTCGCTTGGAGCCGGTAAAACGGTGCTGACTCAGGGGATTTGTAAAGGACTTAAAGTTAGAGATTTTGTCAATAGCCCTTCTTTTAAGATTGTTAATGAATACAGAGGAAAATTTCCCATTTATCATATAGATTTATACCGTCTCAATTCTACCGGAGAAATAAGTGATTTAGGGCTTGACGAATATATTTACGGGAATGGGATTGCAATTATTGAATGGGCTGAAAAATTGGGCAAAAAAAATTTGCCGAAAAAAAGGTTTGAAATTTATATAAAAATTTCCGCCAGAGGCGGATCTGCCTTCAGCGGAACAAATGAAAATGAGAGAGAAATAAAATGGCAGCGATATCCGTAGTTTTAGTATTAACAATTTTTATTCTGCATTTTAAGACCGTTTTTTTGTTTGGTCTTTTTACCGGACAGTGGCAGGGCGCCGGAGATGTAACATTGCTGTACTATCCGTCAAGATTCTTCTTCGGTAATTCTCTGCGTATAGGTGAATTCCCGCTGTGGAATAACAATATGTTTTTAGGTTTCCCACTCCATGCCGAAGGTCAGGGCGGTTCTTTTTATCCGCCGAATATCCTTTTTGCAATTTTTCCGCAGTGGATAGCGTATAATTATGTTTTTCTTTTGCACGTATTTTTAGGTGGATTTTTTATGTATCTTTTTTTAAGAGAAATAAAACTGAAAAAGATACCGTCGGTTTTATCATCATTTATTTTTATTTTTTCCGGATTTTTTGCCGGCCACGCCGAACATATGAATTTATTTAATGCTTGTATCTGGATTCCGCTTGGCTTTCTTTTTGTTTTAAAAAAACGATATTTATATTTGTCTTTGATTTTTGCACTGCAACTTTTAACCGGCTTTCCACAAATTGCTTTTTATTCCGGAATAATTTTGTTTTTTTGGCAGATATCTAATATCAAAGAGGTCAAAGAAATTTTTCAGTTTTTTTTATCAGCAATTTTAGGAATTTTAATTGCTTTTTGTCAGGTACTGCCCACAATTGAACTTATTCCTCATTCAATAAGAAGCAAAGGCATAAATCCGCTTGATATGTTTTCGTGGGGCTATTATCTGAAAGACATTTTGCTGTTTTTTTATCCGTACATTTTCGGCAATCCGATTCTTGGAACTTATACGAGAAAGGACAGTATTTTTGGCGAGAATTGCGCATTCGTTGGAATTATGGCATTGCTCCTTGTAATTTCAGGTATCATAAAAAATAAAGATAAAAGACGGTTCAATTTTTTTGCTTTGCTTTTCATCGGCATAATTGGTTTTTTATTGGCATTTCCGGTTGTTTCGGATTTAATTTTGAACATTCCCGGTTTCAAATTTTTCCGCCTTCCCCAGCGTTTTTTGGTTTTTGTTACCCTTTCGCTTTCCATTCTTGCTGGATACGGTTTTCAGTCGCTGAAAAAATTTAAGGCGCCGGTTTTTTTCGTCGTTTTGATTGAACTTGTAAATTTCGGTTCCGGATATAACAAAGTAATTGATATGGAGTATTTTGAGAAACCGGTTTCGGCGCAATTCCTGAAAAAAGATACGGGGATATTCAGGTCTGCCGTCGTTGATACAGGCAGCCGTGCGTGGATTACTAATTATGTATTATCTACCCAGCCGGAAACAAATTATATTTCCCAAAAGGGTTATCTGAATTATTTGCCGCCGAATACGGGTGTAATTTTCGGCGTGCCGCTATTGAATATCTATTCCCCGCTTAAAGTTACGGATGATTCCGAGTATCCCGAATTGACAAAATCAAATATAAAATATATACTTTCGTCGGCAGATTTGAACAATAAGAATTTCACACTGATTGAAAAAATTAAATTGCCGGTGATTTTGCCGCCCGTTAGGATTTACAAAAACAACGAATACTTTTCGCATGCGTTTCTAATAGACGAAACGCGGCAGAAAAAAATTCCGCTAAAAATTCTGAATTACGGACATAATAAGATAACGCTGGGGAAAAAAGCGGGTATGTCCGGCGAAGTTGTTCTGGCGGATTATAATTATCCCGGTTGGTCCGCATATATTGACGGCGTTAAATCGGGAATTGTCACTACAAATGTGATGTCCCGTTCGGTGACGGTCAATCGTTCGTCGGAACGGATTGATTTTATTTTTCTATCCAAATCTTTTATAATCGGAATTTGGATTTCCATATTTTCGTTGTTTGCGATTTTTTGCATTTTGGGTATATTTAAGCATGAAAATATTGTCCATTGAAACAACCGGTAATATTTGCGGCGCTGCTTTGGTTTGTGACAACGAAGTAATTGCCGAGCGAAATATTTTTCTGCCGAAGAATTCATCGTCTAAAATTTTTGAGATTATTAAAAGCATAACGAGAAGACATAAATTTGATGCCGTCGCAGTTGATATAGGACCGGGTTCTTTCACAGGATGCAGGATTGGCGTGTCACTGTCCCGTGCTTACGGACAGTTCCTAAAATTGCCCGTTGTTCCCGTTTCGTCTTTGGATTGCATGGTTTTTAATGCCGTGAAAAAAAGAAAAATATACGGGAAAATTTTCCCAGTTATAGACGCTTTAAGGGATGAAATTTATACTGCCGTGTATAACGGTCTAAAGAGAAAATCGGAATATCGGATAATAAAGGTTGAAAAATTCTTAAAAATGTTAGATAATAAATCAACAATTGTCGGAAGTTGTGAAATTTGTAAAAAAATTTCCGTAAAAAAATACGTTGTTACCGATATATCCGCTTCTTCCGTCGGTTTTGTCGCTATGAGTAAGTTGAAAAAAAATAAAAATTACGGCTATAATGAAGTTTTACCTTTGTATATAAGAAGGGTTTTTGCCGAAGAGCGTTATGCCGATTGTAAATCTACAAAAAGATATTGAAATTGAAATTCGCCGAGTGCGGATTGATGACATAAGTGCAATTGCCGCAATTGAAAAAAATTCATATCCCGATCCGTGGTCGGTGAAAATGTTTGAAAGAGAGTTGCAACTTGAGTTCTCAAATTTTTTTGCAGTAATAAAAGACCGCGAAATCATTGGTTATGTCTGTTTTTGGACAGTTTCCGACGAAGCACAAATTACTAACATTACCGTTAAGGAAAAATTCAGAAGAAAAGGTCTCGGTTCAAGAATTATGAAATATATTATAAATTTTGCCAAAGCGATAGAAATAAAAAAGATGTTTCTGGAAGTAAGAGCAAGCAATTACCCGGCATTAAAACTTTATGAGAAATTCGGATTTCAAGAAATAGATGTAAGAAAAAGATACTATTCAAATTCCGACGACGCCGTAATAATGTCCAAAATTTTATGAAAAAATATTATTTATTTTTTTTACTTCTCACTTACTCACTTACTCACTTACTCACTTTTATTTTCGCTTCCCAATCTGACGCTTACTATCATTATTTATTGGGCAACATTGCCCAGATGAAAGGTGAATATCCTCAAGCAATAGAGGAATATAAAAAATCAACTTTATACGATAGCGGCTCAATTTATCTAAAAAAACAATTAGTCAATCTATATATTTTAATTGGTGATACAAAGGCGGCTTCAGAGGTTCTTTCTGAAATTTCTAAAGTCACCACTGCCGACCAATCAACAGCAGAACTTATGGCGGAATTATCAATTTACAATAAAAAGCCCGAAGATGCAATTTCGGTATATGAAAAAATATTATCATCGGCTCCGGCAAATGAAAAAGCACTTTATAATCTCGGAGTTTTATATTCTGAAACAGGCAAATATGAAAAGGCAATTTTGTATTTTGAAAAATTTCTGCAATTCTCTCCGGATTCATCGGATGTTTATGTCAATATAGGGCTTTTGTATAATAAACTCAATCACCCGACGGAAGCGGAATTATATCTGAAGAAAGCTGCTGAAATAGACGGTAATTCCGTTGTTCCGCTAATTGCTCTTGCGGGTATCTATGAAGAAAAAAAGGACTACGACAAAGCGATTGAGTTATATGATAAATTAATAAAAATATTGCCGGACGATGCGGAACTTACGATGAAAATTGCAGGACTTTATATTCTTGAAAAGAATTATCCGGCGGCAAAAAAATATCTTATAGAAGCAAAAGAGAAGTTCCCGGAAAATCACTGGATTGACTATTATCTCGGTCTGCTATCCCTTGAAGAAAAGGATTATGAGGCAGCACTCAAATATTTTGACAAATCAATTTCGCTGAATAAAAAATCACCAGAGCCGCATATACAAAAGGGCTATGTTTTTACAATTCAGGAAAATACAAAAGAAGCGGTAAAGTCATTTGAAAAATCGTTGTCGCTCGGCGCAAAAGTTTCAGATATATATTTTTTTCTTGCTATGAATTATGAGGTTTTAGGCAAATATAAAAAAGCGGAAAGTTATCTGAAAAAAGCGGTTGCACTTGAGCCGCAAAATTCAAAATATCGGTTTGAACTTGGAATTGTTTATGATAAATTAAAAAAACAGGAATTAGCGGAAAAAGAATTTTTTAGCGTCATAGAAATTGATTCAAATTCTGCCGTGGCGTATAATTATCTTGGTTATACCTGGGCTGATAAAAACATAAAACTGAACGAAGCGGAAGAACTTATAAAAAAGGCGTTGGATTTAGACCCTGAAAATCCCGCCTATATTGATTCGCTGGGTTGGGTTTTTTACCGTCAGAAAAAATATAATGAATCCTTGTTGTTATTAAAAAAAGCATCCGAAAAATTGGATGACCCGGTTATTTTTGACCATCTCGGCGACTGTTATTTTGCTCTCGGAGATATTGAGATGGCAGTTGATAATTGGGAGACGTCTTTTGCCATTGAAAAAATCAAAGCAATAAAAAAAAAGATAAAAAAACACAGTAAAAATTTAAAGTGGTCAAAGGATATAATAAAACTGCGGGCACTAAGAAGTTTTAGGGAGATACAGGACATTTCCGGTTTTGTCAATGCGACCACCGTCTATAAAAATGAGGGTTACGGAGTGAATGGTCCGTTTTTTTTCAAGAAACCGAAACAACTGCGTTTTGAAATTTTAGGTCTGTTCTCAATGCCGCAGGGACTTATTTTGATGCGTCAGGGAACTATTGTTTATATCACGCCGGACAAAAAGACATACAACCTTACCGACAATTTTTTTTGGGTTAAGGACATTTTCAGTATTTTTGATGCGGAATGTTTTGACGGGCTTGATAATGTTTTGGAAGAGAAAAATTTCTCTATATTTAAAAACGATTTTATGGAAATAAAAGTTGATAAAAAAGAGCACACCGTTTCCCGGATAAAATTTGCCAACGGTTCCGGTATTATTCTTACCGATTATAAGCCGTTGGGAAGAATAAAATTTCCGCACAAGTTGGATTTTATAAGTTCCGGCGGGGATACAAGAACAATCTTAATCCTCAAAAAACTCAATCTCAATAAAAATATAAAAACGGACTTATTTAATATGCCTGAAGCCCAATAAAAAATGTTTAGAAAAATTTTAATTTTAATTTTTAACTTTTTATTTTTAACTTTTATCAATGCTGTTGACCTGACGGTTACATTCATAAATGTCGGTCAGGTCGGCGATTCAATTTTAATTCAGACGCCGTTGAGTAAAAACATACTTATTGACGGCGGTTTGTGGTATGCGGGCGAAAAAAATATAGCCCCCGTTCTTAAAAATAAAAATATAGAAAAAATTGACACTGTAATTCTTACTCATCCTCACGGCGACCATTACGGCGGCCTTGAATATATTCTTAAAAACTTTAAGGTGTTAGAGGTGTTGGATGGCGGAATTGTTTCACCGGTTGAGCCCTATCAGGATTTCCTTGAAGAAGTTAAAAAAAGCGGCGCGGCATATAAGATAGTTGCCGTTGGTGAAAAATATGATTGGGGCGGCTGCGAAGCGATTATCTTAAACTCAAAAAACGAGATTTTATACAGCACCGAGGCGTATAATAACCACTCCGTCGTGATAAAACTTGTGCACGATAAAAATTCGTTTCTTTTTACAGGTGATATAGAAAAAGAAGCCGAGAATTTTTTACGAAGATATGACATAAAATCTACCGTTTTAAAAATTCCGCACCACGGAAGCAGTTCGTCGTCCACATTCAGTTTTTTGAAAAAAGTCGCGCCGAAAATTGCCGTGCTTACCGTCGGCTATCCCAACGACTACGGCTTGCCGGTTTTTTCAACACTTGAAAAATATAGGCAACTTGGCGTTAAGTTATACAGAACAGATATTGACGGTAACATTGAAATCATTTCGGACGGTGAAAACCTGAAAATTAGCACGGAAAAAAAATCAGAAAAGGACAAATACTTGGCTGTTGCCAGCACTTTTTCCGTCAACTACGACGATTTTTGGCTTTATATGGATAGGGGCTGGTTTTTGGTGAGAGATAAAAAATTTGCCGAAGCGGTTGGTTGGTTAAAAAAAGCCGTTTTAATAAATCCTTCTTCTTCCGATGCCCATTCAAAACTCGGTTATGCCTATAAAAAGACAAATAATTTCGCCCTTGCCGAAGATGAATTCATCAAAGCAATTTCTCTCAACGCTCAAGAGTATTATGCACGCCTCCATCTCGGATTGATGTATTACTTTGATGATAAGAATGATGCCGCTCTTAAACTTTTCCAGGAAGCGTTGTTGGTTGAACCACAGGGAAGATACACCGATTTGTTGAAAGAAAAAATAAAAGAAATAGAACAAAAAAAATGAATTTACGAAATGAGGGACTTTAGTCCCTCGTCAATGAAGTAAATTCGCACGATAATTGTAGCCCACCGTTTTAACGGTGGGTGAGTGGAGCGAATAGGAGAAATAATGTTCAGTCATTTACACAATCATTTTATCGGCTCGTTTTCCGACAGCGCACTGCGGATTGACGAGGGAGTAAAAAAAGCGAAATCACTCGGACAAAACGCAATCGCTATAACGGAACACGGCGAAATGCCGTTTATGTATGAATTTTCTGATGCCTGTAAAAAATACGGCGTGAAACCGATTTTCGGCGTTGAAATATATTTTGTTGACGATGCCCAGAAATCAATTGAAAAGAAGGACAAAAACAGGTTTCACCTTCTTTTATTCGCTAAAAACGATACCGGCTATAAAAATCTCGTAACTCTTGTTTCTGACAGTTGGCTTTTTAATAATTATTATGAACGCCGCGGTCTTGTTGATTGGAAACTTTTAGAAAAATATCACGAGGGTTTAATCGCCTCCTCCGCCTGTTTTTTTAATCAGACATCACAGGCATACATAAAAAACGGACTTCCGGATGCGGAAAAAATTTTTATAAAATACAAAAAAATTTTTGGAAATGATTTTTATGTTGAGATAGCAAAGCATGGGATTACCGATGAGGAAATATCAAATAAAGGACTGCTGGAACTTGCCAAAAAATATGATGTGAAACCGATTGCAACAAATGATGTTCACTATTTGGAAATTGACGATTGGGTCGCCCACGACATTATCATAAAAACCCGTTTTGATAAAATTTCATCATTTAAGATTGATTCGCATCACTTCTGGCTTAAGTCGGAAAAAGAAATGTTTGCCGCAGGCATGCCCCAGGAGTTTTTGGACAACACTCAGGAAGTCGTTGATAAGTGCGAATTTGTTCTGAAAGATTTTCCGCAAGTGTTGTATGAAAATGCAGGGTCGGAAGATGGCGAGATAAAAAAAGGCAATGCCGCGTATCTGTCGCAATTGGAATATATCGAAAGCAGCAAGGCAGTTTACTATGCCGAAAACATAATAGGAAAAAATCATCCGGATGTCGCTCACTATGCCGAGAGAATTACAGGAATTCCGAGAAGAAACTCGCAGAACCCGGATAAAATTGCGTATCTTCCCGACATAAAAGAAAAAATCCCCCTAAAAATCTCACTCGGTAAAATCATAACGCAGTTCACGGAAGATTCTTGCAGGCGTGCCGGTGCTTCAATACAGCCGCTTGTCCGTTCAACTTTGGCAGAGGCATTGCTCAAAGCCCAGAAAGTTCTTAAAAAAATTATTGAGTGAAATGCCGCTATCAATTATGTCTAAACTTTATTTTTCATTTTTTGTTTTGATTTTTTCGTCGGTTTATCTCGGAATTCATTTTTATATCTACAGCCGTATTGCGGCGGGTCTTGTATTGCCCTTAGTTGTTGCGAAATATTTAAGATTATTTTTCCTTATTGCTGCTTTTTCATTTTTGTTGGGCGAATTTTTAAGCCGGCGGACAACTTCGTTTTTGGCAACACCGCTTGCCGAATTCGGTTCCATCTGGCTCGGGGTTATTTCTATTGCATTTACAATTTTTGTAATTTCCGATGTTTTTAGAATATTTTTTCACGGTGCGTCATTCAGGTATTATTCCGTTGTTTTTTCACTTATTGTTACATTCTTGGTGTCGGTCTATTCGTTTTATAATGTTGCCCGTGCGCCCGTAATAAAGGAACTAAAAATTAGAACCGGGAAACTTCCGCAAAAACTTTCCGGTTTCGTAATAATTCAGATTTCAGATCTGCATATAAACTTCTTGAAATCCGAAAAATGGCTTAATAAAATTGTCGAAAAAACCAATCGGGAAAATCCCGATTTAGTCGTTATAACCGGCGATTTGATAGATGCGGATTTGTGCAAATTGAACCACTTTTGCGATACATTAAAGAAATTAAAATCAAGGCACGGCGTTTTTGCCGTTACGGGGAATCATGAATTTTACGCCGGTGTAAATATGTTCACGGATATTGCAAAAAATTCAAACATAACTGTCTTAAGGAACGAAAAAACAACTATTGCCGGTGCGATTGAACTTGCCGGCATAGACGATAAAACCGGCAGAAGATTTTCAGAGGTTGGTTCGGATTTGAGCTTAGCATTAAAAAATTGCGATTTCGCAAAACCGGTAATTCTGCTTTCTCACCAGCCGGATATTTTTGATGAAGCGGAAAAGTCGGGCGTTGACCTGCAACTTTCGGCGCATACGCATGCGGGTCAGATTCCGCCGATGGATTTGATAACCATGTTTTATTTCAAATATCCTTACGGTTTATATCAAAAAAACGATTCCTATTTATACACTTCCTGCGGAACAGGTACATGGGGACCACCGATGCGGCTTTTTTCACGCTGTGAGATAGTAAAAATTATTCTTGAATAATTTCCCCAAAAAACTATAATAAAATTATGCAAAAAAAAATCAATTTCAAAGACGAATATGTTTGCATTATAACGGGGCTTGTTGCCAACTGTGTTCTGACGATAATTAAGTTTTTTGCAGGAATTTTCGGACACAGTCAGGCGATGATTGCCGACGCCATCAATTCGCTTTTTGATGTATTGACATCGGTGATTACTTATCTCGGCATAAAAATGGGTAAAAAACCGGAAGACGAAGAACATCCGTACGGACACGAAAACATAGAGGTTATTGTTTCATGGATTGTTTCTATTATTGTGTTGTTGACGGGTTTGTTCATCGGTTATTCTGCTTTTCATACTATAATTGACAAAAACTACAGCCATCCTTCTTTCATCGCTTTATGGGCTGCTATTATTACAATAATAATAAAAGAAATACTTCACAGATACACTTTAAAAATCGGCAATATCTTAAATTCCCCCGCTATCAAGGCGAACGCTTTTGACCACCGTTCGGATGTTCTTGCTTCAACCAGTGCGTTAATAGGTATCGCAGGCGCCAGAATGGGATGGCTTTTTCTTGACCCCGTCGCATCTCTGGTAATATCCGTTTTTATTATTAGGACAGGCGTGAATATAATGAAGCAGAGTAACAGGATAATAATGGATGCCGTTCCTTCGGAGGACTTTGTGAGGGAAATAAAAGAATTTATTTTAAGATATTCCGAAATAAAAGAATTTTCTAATTTACGTGTCCATCCCATCGGGAGAAATTACATAATAGATGTTTCAATATCCGTTAAAAAAGATTACACCGTATCAAAAGGGCACGAGATAGCAAATAATTTAAGGGAAGCACTGATTAAAGAAAAAACTTTTTTAAAGGATGTAATCATACATGTAGAGCCATATCTAAAAGATTGATTTTCAGGATTTTTTTGATATAATAAAATCAACGGGGGAAAAATCTAAATGGTAAATTTTATTAAACGATTTATAATTATGCTCAAATGGTTGTTCGGCGGAAGGAAAGGCATTTCTCCCCATCACTCGCAGGAAGATATTTACTTTGAAGTTCTTGCTGCCCTTGCCGAGGCGATTGAGGCGAAGGACCACTCCACCCGCGGGCATTCGGAGAGAATGGTAAAATTCGTAACATTCGTCGCCAAAAATCTGGGTATGACAAAACAGGAATTGAAGGACCTGGAAATGGCGGCAATTCTTCACGATGTAGGAAAAATAGGAATTGACAAATCGGTTTTCCTGAAACCCGGAAAATTAACTCCCGAAGAATACGAGATTATAAAAAAACATTCTACGATAGGTGCCAACATCATCGGCCGCGTAAGTTTTCTGAAAGGCGCCGCAGAGTATGTCAAACATCACCATGAGAGATGGGACGGCAACGGCTACCCGGACAAACTTAAGGCAGATGCGATTCCGCTGGGCGCGAGAATTCTTGCCGTCGTGGATTCATTTGATGCTATGATGTCGGAGAGGCCTTACAAAAAACCGATGACGCTTTCCGAGGCATTCGCGGAACTTAAAAAAAACAGCGGCTCGCAATTTGACGCAAAAGTTGTTGAGGAATTTCTTAAATACGATTTTCAATCGGAAAAATTGTAAAACAATCGGAACCACAGATGGACACAGATTGTTAGGATTTTAAGTTCAGCGTCTGTTCTGCGTGTTTAGTTCCGCGTCAGTTCCGCGGTTTGTTCAAATGTATAAAAAACTCATCCGCACAATCTCCATTCTTGTTTTCATTTTATTATTCGGCACGCTCGGCTACATCATTATTGAAAAATGGAATTTTTTTGATTCCCTTTATATGACCGTTATCACGCTTGCCACCGTCGGTTACGGAGAAACCCATCCGCTTACTTTTCATGGAAGAATTTTTACGATTATTTTGATTTTGTCGGGGATTAGCGTTATGCTTTACGCCGTCTCGTCCATTACTTCATTTTTTATAGAGGGTGAACTGAGCCAGATTTTCAGGAGGAACAAAATGCTTAAAACAATCTCACAGTTAAAAAACCATTTTATTTTATGCGGCGCCGGAAAAGTAGGCAACCACATCATCTCGGAACTTTCGCAGACAAAAAGGGATTTTGTGATAATTGAGAAAGACAAGGACTTGCTGAAAAAATATGAAAATTACCTCTGCATAAATAATGATGCCGGCGATGAAAATGTCCTGAAAGAGGCGGGGATAGAAAATGCCGCGGGTCTTTTTGCCGCACTTTCCAGCGACGAGGAAAACATTTTTTTAATCATAACGGCCCGCGAAATGAATCCGAATATAAAAATAGTTGCAAAGGCGGTTAAGGATTCGTCGGCGAAAAAACTCATATCTGCCGGTGCAAGTTCGGTTGTCCTTCCCAATCTTATAGGCGGTTTGCGCATGGCATCGGAAATGGTTCGTCCAACGGCGGTTTCATTCCTTGATATGATGTTAAAAGAAGGCAAGGGCGACCTTCGGGTTGAAGACGTTGAAGTAAAAAATCCGAAGGTTTCAACGATTTCGCAAGTGCAATTTGAAAAAACGGGATTATTGCTTCTTGCCATAGCGACAAAACAGGGCTACAAATTCAATCCACCTAAAGATACCTCAATTCAAGCAGGCGATAAACTGATTGTTATGGGCAGCGCCGACCAGGTCATATCATTACAAAATCTTCTGTAAGATGATAATAATTTTAACGGTCATTTTTGCGGTGGCAATGGGTTATCTTGAAGCCGCCGTCGTCGTATATTTAAGAGAACTTTATTATCCTTCGGGATTTTACATTTCGCAAAAAATAAAATTTCCGTTTATAAAATTCGGGCCCGTTGCGGAGTTAAAATTATTCTCAAAAAAAATCATTTTAACTGAACTCGGACGGGAATTGTCAACGCTCATAATGCTTCTGTCTTTTGCGATGATTGTCGGCAATTCTTCGGCGGCTCGTATTGCGTATTTTCTGTTGGCGTTCGGCATCTGGGACATTTTTTATTATATTTTTCTTAAAATAATTCTGAACTGGCCGGAGTCGTTTAACACAACCGATGTTTTCTTTCTTATACCGACTCCGTGGCTCGGACCTGTCTGGCTGCCGATTTTGTGCTCGGTAATAATCATAATAATTTCATTTCTGATACTTTTATGAACCATAAAAAATTTACTCAGGAAAAAAATAAAAAACATTTTGAAAAGTTCCTGCAAATTCCCGCGGATAAAAAAATGATTTTAGTTCCGCAGTGTTTGAGGAATATAAAAAAATGCAAGGCAAAGGAGTTCGGAAGTTATTATATTTGTGAGGAGTGTGGCGGCTGTAAAATATGTAAAATTTCACAAGTGGCAAAATCCGCCGGCTATCTTGGTTTGAGAATCTTAAAAGGCGGAAGCACCGTCAGAAAAATGGTTGCGGAATTGAAACCCGGGGCAATTTTGGGTGTTGCCTGTTATTTTGAGGGTGCGCAGGGAATAAAAGAATGCGAGAAACGGAAAATCCCCGTATATTTTTATCCGCTGTCCAAAGACGGCTGTGAAAATACCGACCTTGAAATTGACGGTCTGATAAAATTATTGGAGGAACAAAATGGCAAGTGATTTTAGTTTTGACATTGTGTCGCAGGTTGATTTACAGGCAGTGGACGATGCGGTTAACATTTCAATGAAAGAAATAATCAACAGGTTTGATTTGAAAGGGACCAATTCAACAATTGAATTTAACCGCGGCGAAAAAACGGTAATACTTTCCGCAAGTTCGGATTTTCATCTCAAACAGATTAAAAATGTCCTGTCGTCAAAAATGGCGAAAAGAGGCATAAGCCAGAAAGCATTGACGGTAAAAACAACGGAGACAAATATAAGCGGTGCCGTCAGGGAAACGGACAATGTCGTCTGCGGGATTGAAAAAGAACTCGCAAAAAGCATTGTGAAAGATATAAAAGCTCTGAACCTGAAAGTCCAGTCGGCCATACAGGACGAGCAGATAAGGGTTTCAAGCAGAGACAAGGACGCTTTGCAGTCGGTAATCGGTTTTCTGAAATCCAAGGACTACCCCGTCCCGTTGCAGTTTATAAATTACAGATAAAAAATGAAAATTGAGTACTACGATTTCGGGGAAGTTATCGTTGACGGTAAAGAATATGCCGGCGATGTAATTATTTTTCCTGACAGGGTTCGGGCGAACTGGTGGCGAAAGGAAGGACATTCATTGTGTATAGATGACTTAAAAAATGTAATTCCGGAAAAACCGGAGATTATTATCATAGGAACAGGTTTTGACGGTTATATGAAAATTCTTCCTGAAACAAAAAAATATATTGAAAACCAAAACACAAAATTAATTGTAGAAACCACAAAAAAGGCAATTGAAATGCACAATGAACTTCAATTTAAACATATAATCACCTGTTTGCACTTAACCTGCTAAATTAAAAATAAAAAAAGAAGTGATGAGTAAAAATTGTCCCTGTCCCCTTATTTCTAAATCCAAACATTATGCGTTATTGTAAAAAATATTTATGAAAAGTTTATTTTTCGGAATTTTTGTTTTGATTTTTTACCAGCAATTTATCTGTGCTTCCAATAATCCGGATATACTTATCAAAGCTACAGTTCCACAAAAAATAAGTATGTCGTCGGGCATTTCTCTTTTTTCAAAAGTTTATACAAAAGGAATTGTGAACAAAAGGAACAGAATTTCTTTCCTCTATAAAGATAATCAAATAAATATTTTAACAAGTAAGAAAGGTTATTTATTCCAAATAGAACCTGGTTTAAGTGGCGGGAAAATACATTTTGGATATTTCAATGAGGACTTTTTTCTATGATAGCAGGGAAAATCTCACTTATGCGAACATGGAATAATCCTGTTGGGCTGGAAGAAGACCAAACATATTCTGGGCTCGAATTAGAAGGGAATTTTTATTCTATCAGTTTTAATATAGGATTATACTATCATATATCTGGAGATGATGACGACCACAATATTATTCCAACATTAGGAGTTGGTTTTGTTTTTTAATATTGGTAATAGAGGTAATTAAATTGGGCTAGCGGTTGAATCAAATCAAAAATAACAGCAGAACTGCCAATATCGTCGGAAAAACACCCGTAAAGTACTCGCCTCTCCGCCATCGGCGGATCCGCCGATCTGTGTGGCGGAAAAAATAAAAAATAAAAGAATTTAAAAAGTGCTTGACAAAACTTTTGTATATTGTATAATATACAAAAATGGAGAAAGTATTTCCAGAATTGGACTTTGATTGGGATTCGCATAATATAAACAAAATCCGGAAAAAACATAATGTGCAATTCCCCGAAGCAGAAGAAGTATTTTTTGACATAAATCTTACAATTCTTCCCGACCCGACGCATTCAATTGCAGAAGAGCGGTATCTCGCGTTAGGGAAAACAAAAACCGGAAGGCAACTTTTTGTAGTTTTTACAGAAAGGGCCGGAAAAATAAGAATTATTTCGGTAAGAGATATGGGCAAAAAAGAGAGGAGCAAATACAATGAACAAACTAAAGAAAACACCGGTGCTTAAAAGCGAAGATGAAGTGTCTAAATTTTGGGAGCATCACGATTCAACCGATTATGTTGACTGGTCTAAAGGGAAAAAGGCAGTATTTCCTAATTTAAGACCGACTTCAAAACCGATATCTATTAGATTTCCGGTTTCATTATTGAACAGAATAAAATATTTGGCAAATATGCGTGATATTCCGTATCAGGTACTTATCAAAATTTTTGTTAATAAGGAACTGGAAAAAGAACTCAAGATAATCAAATAAATAATGGGGCAGGGGTAATCAAATTAAAAATAACAGCAGAACTGCCGAGAGAATCCCCGTTAATCCGCCCATAATGAAAGGCGCTTCGGGACCGAGTTGTGTCCACAGAATCCCGGCTAAAAATGATGCGGGGAAAAGCCCGATACCGACTATTGTAGCGTGAAGTCCGAGCATAGTCGCCTTTTGTTCCGCCGGTGCGACATCGGAGACGAATGCTTTTTCAATTCCTTCCGTCAAGCCGCTGTAAAGCCCGTAAAGTGCGAACAGCAACCATATTGCGATTTTTGCCGAAGCGAAAGCAAATCCGAAATATACCAATCCGTAAAAAAGATACCCCGCAACAAGCAGTTTTTTTCTGCCGATTTTGTCCGAAATAACGCCCGCCGGATAAGATACCAACGCATAGACGATATTATACACAAGATAAAGCAGAATTATATTTGCCGCGGAAAAACCCAGATTTTTGGAACGCAGAAACAAAAACTGGTTTGAAGAATTTCCGAGTGTGAAAAGAAGCGTAATCAACAAAAACCATCTTAATTTTTTATTGAGATATTTAAAATTTCCGAAACTGATTTTTGGTTTTGCGTCAGTTCCGCGTACCTGTTCCGTGTCTGTTCTGCGTTTTTCTTTTACAAAGAACAACACTATTACACCTAAAACTGCAGGCACTACCGACCACAGAAAAACGGTTTTGTATCCGCCGTGCCAAACCGTCATGAAAAAATACGCCAGCAACACACCTGCCGCCGCTCCGAGCGTGTCCATCGCCCTGTGCAAACCAAACGATTTTCCTCTATTGTTACCGTCGGAACTTTCGGCAATCAAGGCATCTCTCGGCGCCGTCCTTACGCCCTTGCCGAATCTGTCAAATACACGGGCAAAAAAAACAAGATGCCAACTCGTTGAAAGATAAAGCAGAAATTTACCGATGCCTGAAAAAGAATATCCGAAAATCGCGAAAGGTTTTCTTCTTCTTATTCTGTCTGAAAAATATCCCGAAAAAACCTTCAACAACGATGCCAAACTTTCTGCAACACCCTCAATCAATCCGATAATCGCCGGCGTCGCACCCAAAGAAGAAAGATAAACCGCAATCAGCGGATAAACCATTTCCGATGAAATATCGGTTAACAAACTCGTAATTCCCAAAAGAATTATATTTGACATAGCAAAAATTATACAAAAATTAATACCGCAAGTCAATTGCTCGTATCAAATCATGTAAAATAACTACTTGACAAAAACCGAAAAATTGCTTATATTTATGTTAGCGTGAAATCGGGTAGTATCAGGTCGTTGGGAAATATTGGAAAAAATTGTACCTGTCCCCGTATTCTCTAATAGTTTTGTAAAATACGCTTACTCACCGAAAATGCTTCTTCGTTGATAGTGTCTATCTCATGGGGAGATTGTGTTAAAAGGTAAAAAAATCGTTTCAAATTCAAATAAAGCAAATAAAAATAAGCCGAAATTACTTGGGAACAGGTAAATCGGTTTTTATTTTAGCGAGGTAAAACCTATGAAGAAAATAATTTTAATGGCAGGGGCAATGTATTTCACTTTAATCTGGCAGACGGTGTGGAGCCGGCCCGTACAGTCGCAAGACCAGCAGCAAGCCGTACAACCCACAGCCCCTGCAAATGCGGATATGAAAAGTAGCCAGCACGATATGCAAAGTGGACAGGATGAGGTAAAAAAACAAGAAGTATTAAAGCAAAAAAGAGCAGAAGTATTTAAGGAGATGGGATGGAAAGAGGGGAAGTATAGTAATAAAAAAGAGGAAGAATTAACAGATAAGTTTAACAAGGTATTAAACAAGCCAAATAGAAAAAACTTTGAAATATCTGATTTGTTTATGTTGGAAAGATGCAAAGGAATAAAAGGTAATGCCAATTTAATTAGACCTTGTATAGAAATAATATTTGATAATAAGTCAATTGAAAACGATAGGATATCAGCTATTGGTTATTTAGGGCTTGTTGGTGATAAAAAAGCCATTCCAGTATTAAAGAAATATTATAATGAATTTAATACATCGAATAATGAAAAAATTTTTATAGGCGATGCTTTATACAGATTGAGTGAAAAACAATTATCACTTAAAATTTATGAGCAATTGATTAAAGATGGCATTATTATATCAAATAAATATTTTACTTTTATGAAAATGGGTAAAGATAATCTTTATACAAATATTGTAGATGAAGATGTGAAAAGTGTTTTACTAAAAGTGATAGATTATAATAATAATCCTGCGATGAGAATACAAGCGGCAAAATATTTATATCATCTTGGAGAAAAAGAAATTGCTTTAAAAGTTGCAGATGAAATAGAAAAATATCTCAAATCAGTGAATTTAAATACTGACATGGGAAAAGAAACTCAAACATATTATGATTTATTTAAGCGAACTATAAATATGGGAATAAAATGAAAGTAAAATATCTTTTTATTAGATTGATGTTAATTACAATAGTATTATCAATATTTAGTGTTAATATAACGGGGACGGTTCTGGTATAACGTGGGAATTGTGGGAATTGGAGACGGACCTCAATTATTCGGTTAAAAGGTTTTGAGATTGCTTTACGGAGTTTATTCCGTATATTTTCAAAAAACGAGATTGTTTCGCTACGCTCACAATGACAAAATGCGCGGAATCTCGCAATGACAAACAAGAGGCATCTTAATGGTGGCAAAACGGCTGGGTTTATGACGGCCGTTTTTTTATTAGAAACGTTTTCGCTTGATTTTAACACGAAAATTTTCTAAAATTAAATTATGAATCTTGAAAAGTTTACCGTTAAATTGCAGGAGGCAATTGCGGAGGCACAGTCGCTTGCGGAAAAAGAACATAACCAGCAACTTACTGATTTGCATCTTCTTTTTGCGCTTATTGAACAAAAAGGCGGAACAGTTCCGGAAATTTTGCGGAAACTTTCAATCAACATTTCGCATCTAAAAAAAGAAATTGAAAAAGAATTTGAAAAACTGCCGGAAGTTGAGGGCTACGGGCAGATTTATCTTTCTACGGAACTTGCAAGGATTATGGAGGATGCAAAGTCGGAAGCGGCTGCATTAAAAGATGAGTTTATATCAACGGAACACTTTCTGCTTGCTATCCCGTCGTCAAAAACAAAAAGCGGCGAAATACTTTCTAAACACGGAATAAATAAAGAAAAGATATTAAAAATTCTTGTTGAAGTGAGGGGAAATATGAAAATCACAGACCAGAATCCGGAAGATAAATATCAGGCGCTTGAAAAATACACACGCGATTTAACTGAACTTGCGAGAAAGGAAAAACTTGACCCGGTTATCGGCAGAGACGACGAAATTAGACGGGTAATGCAGGTTTTATCTCGTCGGACAAAAAATAATCCTGTTTTAATCGGCGAGCCCGGTGTCGGAAAAACGGCGATTGCCGAAGGACTTGCCCGACGGATTGTTGCCGGCGACATTCCGGAAATGCTGAAAAATAAAAAGGTTCTTTCTCTTGATATGGGCGCTTTGATTGCCGGTGCAAAGTTTCGCGGCGAGTTTGAAGACCGTCTTAAAGCAGTGTTAAAAGAAATTGTTGCCCGTGAAGGCGAAATAATTCTTTTTATTGACGAAATTCATACATTAGTCGGCGCCGGCGCTGCGGAAGGCGCAATTGATGCCGCAAACATTATGAAGCCGATGCTCGCCCGGGGCGAACTGCGATGCATCGGCGCAACAACGCTTGACGAATACAGAAAATATATTG
>DHFT01000013.1 GCA_002402375.1 Elusimicrobia bacterium UBA4817
CGCCGGTAGCGGTAGAATGGTATGTAGTAGGCACAACCCCTGCGGCAAATACATCATATCTGCACACGGGACTTACCAATAACTCAACATATAATTACAGAATTACCGTTGTTGATTTGGGCGATTCAACCAGCGGGTATTCAACCGTAAACGAATCGGCTTATTCAAACGAATACTCAACATATCCGACAACCGTTCCGTTGAAAGCAGCGCTGGTTTATTTTTCTACCGGGACCACTGCAACTGCTCCGCAAATACCGTCTTTCAGAAAATGGAACGGCACGACTTTCAACGGAGAAGAAAGTTCGGTAAATATGGGCGGTGCGGTTGATTTGTACACGGTTGTCAGAATGTGCCCGCAGTCAGTAAGAGAGGAAACTATTGTAGGCGTTTTGGATAGAAGCGATGCATCCACCTCCCCGGATATAAATATCTCAACTTATACCGCAGCAAACGGCTGGGGAACGGCACAGGAACTTTCAACGGATTCCGATGTCACAACCGTAAGATGTTTTGATATTGCATATGAACAAACATCGGGCGATTATCTTGTTGTTGCAAGGACAAACAATTCAACATCGGTTCCTTGGTATTCCGTAAATGGTGCGGCAATGACTGCGGGACCGACGCACGGGGCAGGAACCATACAGTGGGTGCGTCTTAAACCGAAACCTAATTCCGACGAAATCATTCTTGTAACCGTAGATTCAAATAATGATGTCTATGCCTCCGTCTGGAACGGCACTGCTTTCGGAAATACCCAACTTTTGGAAGACGGAAGTGTTTCATCTTCACAGGGATTTGATGTTGCTTATACGCAGTCGGCAGGCGTAGGTTTCGTTGTGTGGGTTGACGCTACTTCAACAAGACCTCAATACAGAACCTGGGACGGCTATTCGTGGAGTGCGGAAACGACGACGGTTCACGACCATTTTTCAGGCACAACGGGAAGCAATATAAAGTTGGCAGCAAATCCGAAAAACAACGAACTAATGCTTGGAACTAACGATAACGGCGACGATATAAATGTTGAGGTCTGGTCGTCAACTTTGTCTGTGTGGCTTAACGGCAAGGAGATAGATGCAACCGCAAAGGCACAGACGATAAGAACCTTTGATGTCGCTTACGAAAAATCATCCGGCGACGGCTTGCTGGTCTATGCGGACGCGGCGGGCGGGATACCGGTTGTCTGGACTTGGAACGCCGGCGGGTCGGGTGGATGGGCAGCGGGGACAAACGCAAATGATACGGCCGCGGCAACATTAAACTGGGTTCAACTGGCGTCTGATGACCAATCGGACAAAATCCATCTTATTACTTCCGATGCGGACAGCGACATAAATGTCCAGACATGGAGCGGCTCGGCGTGGGGAAGTATTACAGAAGTTGAGACGGAATCAAGCAATTCGGAAGAATCGTTTTTCTGCCGGTTCCCGAACACTGCAGCACCGTCGGATATTATCGCACCTGCTGCTGTGACATCTTTAAGCGGGTTGGCGGTGGCAACATCAACCGGAACGATAAAATTGACATGGTCTGCGCCCGGCGACGATGTATGGCTCGGACGGCTGACAAACGGCTGTCAATATCAGATTTATTACTGCACTTCAACTGAAAACCGTGAGTGGTATTACTGGACTGCGGTTTCTTCGCCGACGGGTAGCGATACTTTTGCGCCCGGAACGTTTTTAACGACGACTGTTTCCGATTTGGTCGGTGATTGCTCTTACTACTGCAAAATCCGTTATTCAGATGGCTCTCAGTGGTCTGACTGGACACTCTGTAACGAGGCAACCGCTTACGCCTCCGCTCCGATTTTAAGCGTGGATATAATTGAAACATCTTACAATTTCGGCGAGGTGGGACTGGGTATCTCATCGCAAACCCAGACCACAATTCAGGTAAAAAATGACGGCAACATTATTGAAAATTTCGGCATAAAATGTGAGACAAATACAGTTAATAGTCCTTGGTACACTACAGGGACATCTACAGAAACGGGAAGCAATATTTTTTTACTGAAAGCCGGGTTCCATTCAACGACAATGCCCGCAATAACTTCTTTCGGTAATGAAGACATAGTATCAACCGGAACTTACAAGACAAGCCAGACACAGGCCGGCGGAGGAAGATTCACAATTGACGGCACCGCTGAGGGCGTAAATGTCGGTGTGAACGCAACAAAAAATCTCTGGCTCCGGTTGGATATGCCCGGAACATCTGATACCGTCGCATCGCAGGAAATAATTTTATACATCCGTGCGGAAAGCCCGTAAAAGAAAATGACTGATGACGGATGAAAAATGAAGCAAGGTAGACGGCACTTAAGTGCCGTCTACGAAAATAATAAAAAATGGGGAAAATACATCATTATTTAGAAAAAGGTGCAATGCATTTTGTTACAAATGTAACATACAAAAGAAAGGATATATTTCATAATATATCTTCTTGTAGATTTATGTTAATGTGTCTTGGTTACCATAGATATATGATGGATTTTAATCTCTTCGGGTATGTGATAATGCCTGACCATTTTCATCTATTGATTCAACCAACATCAGATAAAAACAATTTATCAAAAATAATGCAGCATATTAAAGGAAATTTCGCCAGAAAATACAACGAATTAATAGACAATAATAAAAAAGGTAGACGGCACTTAAGTGCCGTCTACAAAACAGGTACAAATGTATCCAATTACAAACCGGTATGGCAGGAAGGATTTTATGATACTGCAATGCGTAACGAAAAACAAATTTTTAGTTGGTTGGAATATATGCACTGGAATCCAGTTAAAAATGGGTTAGTTGCTCATCCAAAAGAATATGAATTTTCAAGTTATCATCAATATTTTGGTGAAAAAAGAACATGGATTCAATTGCCAATAGATTTACTATAACTATAAGACGGCACTTAAGTGCCGTCTACCTGATAATTTTTGTTATTTCAAGTAATCTTTTTGCGGCCGGGCTTTCAACTAATTACGCCGATATTTTTATTGAAAATTTGACGACAAATACGGAATACAAACACAATCTGCCGTTGAAAGTGACAAACAGAAGCAATAAAAAAATTGAAGTGATAATATCGGCGCAAATTCCTCAAAAAGACAACTTGAAAACCGGAGCCGAACCGGTTCGGGATATAAACTGGCTCATTGTTACTCCCGAAAAATATGTTTTGGAGGCGGGGCAGACCGGTTCGTCGGAAATCCTCATAAAAATTCCGAAAGATAAAAAATTGCGCGGCAAAACTTTTCAGTTTAATCTTGAAATTTGCGGGTATCCGTCGAAAAAAACCGGCGGAATAACCGTTGTGCCATCGCTTCTTTCAAAAGTAAGATTTTCGGTTGAAAAGAAAAAAGGATTTTTTCGACGACTGCTTCCATGATGAATAGGGGCGATCAATTTAACGCCCCTACCTCAAATAAAAAAATTTAGAAAAATAAAAAAGTACTTGACAAAATGCTGGTTTTTCTCTATAATACATTTTAGATAATCCCAAAAAACAAGGACTAACTGAAATGGATTTTTATACGCTGTCCTCAAAACTGAAAAGCCATAAAATGTATCTTTTTACATTGAAAGATGTAAAAAACCTTTTTCCAAAGGCAAAATTAAAAACAATCAAGAATAATTTTACAAGATGGTTATCAAAAGGTTATTTTTTCAGATTAAAAAGGGATGTATATGAAATTGTTGAACAACCCGAATTAAAAATTCCAGACCTGTATGTCGCCAACAAACTTTATATTCCTTCATATATCTCATTAGAAACCGCGCTTTCTATTTACGGAATGATTCCGGATGTTGCAGCCAATGTAACTTCGGTTACTACTCGGCCAACCCGCACCTTTAAGAATAAATACGGCTGTTTCTTTTACAAAACCTGTCAGAAAAGGGCATTCGTCGGTTACATGGTGTTTTTGTATGAGGGCTTTAAGGTTCTTTTCGCCGATAAAGAAAAAGCACTGGTAGATTTTTTTTATTATCGGTTGCGGGAAGGATTCTCGGTAGATTTTGCCGAAGAACGACTTAACAAAAAAATTCTAAAAAAAATTGACTGGAAAAAAACAGTCAGGTACGCAAAACTGTTTAATAATAAAACTGTTATTACAGTAAAAAAATGCAAGGAGTATGTGAATGTTAACTCTTGAATATTTATTAGAAGAAGCGAAAAACAATGGCTTGCCTGTTCAGAAAAGAAGGGGTGTTTTGAGAGAGTATTTACAGGTAATTATCTTGAACAGTATCTACAAACACAATTTTGGAAAGTTGCTTTTTTTTATGGGTGGAACCGCTTTGAGATTTTTTTATAATATGCCGCGATTTTCAGAGGATTTAGATTTTGATGCTGCAGGGTTAAACATCAGGCAATTCAAGGAAATTTTGGCAAATGTCCAAAGCGGACTTCAAAAAGAAGGGTTCTCAACAACGGTTTCGGTTGAAAAAAGAAATAATCTTTTTATTGCTGAACTGTATTTTAAAGAACTGATGAAACTATACGAAATTACCGATAAAAGGGGACTGGACATGATGATTAAAATTGAGGTCTATAAACCCCGCTGGAAAATTCATTCAGAATCTTTAGTTTTAAGTTTATATGGATATAACTTTTCTGCTGTCTTATTAAGTAAAGAGAACATTATTTCAGAAAAGGTGCTTGCACTGTTAAACAGAAAACGAGGCAGGGATATTTACGACCTTCTTTTTATGTTGAGAAAAAAATTTCCGTTTAATGAACATATCCTGAAAGCAAACAAAGTAAAACTTCCAGTAAAAGAAACGGTATTAAACCATTTGAAATCCCTAACAAAAAAAGAACTGAAATTTTTGGCAGACCAGGTTAGACCGTTTTTGTTCAAAGAGGAAGAAGCGGAACTTATTCTGAAAGCACCGCTGTTTGCAGAACATCTTTTGAAAGATTATTAAAAAAATCAAGTTAGGCTTCGCAACTTAAAATCTTTACCACGAAATCACGAAGAAAAATCAATTCTTTTTTCGTGTTTTCTAAGTTTCGTGCCTTCGTGGTTATTATTGAAATTCCTGGACATTAAAAATAAAAGAAAATGAACAAAAAACATATTTTGGCAATAATTATTTTCGGATTTCTCGTATATTCAAACACGCTGAAAAATCCTTATCTGTGGGACGACGGGCTGTTTATTCAGAACGGGAATTTCATAAAAAAGTTTGAAAACGTGAAGGTATTTTTTTCGCCGAAAAATTATTTTAAGTACACCCAGGATTTTACATACCGCCCGATGCCGTTTTTGGCTCATATCGTCAATTACAAAATATGGGGGATAAACCCGGTCGGTCATCGTCTGGCAAATGTTTTTTTTCACATTGCAAATGCCGTTTTGATTTATTTGCTGGTTTTTTACCTTCTGAAAAACGGGTTTGTCGCATTTTTAAGCGGACTTTTTTTTGTCGTCCACCCTGCAAGTACCGAAGTCGTAAATATGGTTTCTTTTGTTGAAACGCAACTTTCAACGATATTTTTTTTACTTGCATTTATATTTTATCTGAAATCAAAAAAATTTGAATCCGTTCTGTGCTATTTTTTAGCGGTTTTTTCAAAAGAAACGGCAATAACGCTTCCCGCTGTAATAATTTTATATGATTTATTAATTACGAAAAATATCCGGTTAAAAAAATACCTGCCGTTTTTTGCAGTTGCGGTTTTTTATTTGGTCGTCAGATTTTTAATTTTCAGGCATCCGACGGAGACGATGGTGAAATATCCGGGCGACAGTTTTACAACGAACATTTTTGTAATGTTGAAGGCAGTTCCAATATATTTAAGCGTGATTTTCCTGCCGTTTAATTTAAGCGTTGAACATAAAATAATAATTCCGACGACATTTTTTCAAGCACCCGTAATTTTCGGATTTTTGGCTGTGATAATTTTTGTGGTAATTTCAATTTACTCTTATAAAAAATCAAAACCGGTTTTTTTCTGGCTGCTCTTTTCCACCGTAACATTTCTACCGACATCAAACATAATACCAATGCAAAACATAATAGCCGAAAGATATTTGTATCTGCCCTTAATCGGAATTTGTGTGCTTCTGGCACTGTTTTTGGAAAAAATTGCCGGAATTGGTAGACGGCACTTAAGTGCCGTCTACGTTGCGGCTTTTTGTATTGTCATATTCTTTTCCGGATTGACAATTATCCGCAACTGCGACTGGAAAGATGACTTTACTTTTTATTCAAAAACGCTGAAACAAAATCCCGACAGCCCCGGCGCAAATATCAATATGGCAACGCTTTATAGGGAAAAAGGCAACTACATAAAAGCAATAGAATTTGTTGAAAAAGCCTCGGCGATTGACCCGTATTATACGGATAATCAGTTCACCCTGGCAGCAATTTTTCAGGATATGGGTGAATACGACAGGGCATTGGAATTATATGAAAAAATATCCCAAGAAAAAAAATACCAATATTATCGGGCACCGTTTTTGAATCTTGGAATAATTTATAAGACAAAAAAACAATATAATACGGCTATTGAATGTTTCAAAAAAGCAATAGAACTGAATCCGCTGTCTTCCGATGCATATGCCAATTTTGCAGAAATTTTTGATATGCACGGCGATATAGATAGAGCGGCTAAATTATACAAAACATCTTCCGATATAAATCCTGACGATTATATCTCACTTAATGCATTGGGTGTCTATTTTGGTCAGAAAAATTTGCCTGATATGTCATTAAGATATTTGAAAAAAGCATTGAAATTGAAACCCGATTCGGCGGAAATTAATTTTAACATCGGCTATGCATATTTTTTACTGTACAGGAACGGAGATGCTCTAAAAATGATGGAAAAAGTGCTTAAAATAGACCCTAATTACAATAAAGCAAAAGTGATTATTTCGGAAATTTTAAGTCCCGGTAAAGGAGGTAACGAAAATGAAAATGTCCGATAAAATCTCGGTAACGTTAATGTTTTGGGTATCAATTTTCATCTATTTTTTAACTTTTACGAATGTTTACGCCGGAGTTTCGGCAACTTTTGCCGATCTTATTCTGGAAAACCTTCAACCCGGCGGGAGTTATAATTTAAGAAAATTGAAAAATGTTCCTTTCATAATTCAGAATAAAGGAAAAGAAACGGTTGACGCTAAAATTGAAGTTAAAATCCCGCGTGCAGATACATTGCTGAAAGGATATGAACCGATACCGGATCCTTCATGGATAGTGGTAATTCCGGATAAGTTTCGGCTTGGTTCTCAGGAAAAAGGTATTTCCGAGATTATCATTTCAATCCCGGAAGATGAAAAACTGGTCGGCAGACATTTCCAGGCGCATTTTAACTGTTCGGGCATTGCTATTGGACCGCCTTCACAATTGACAATTGCAACAGGTGTAGAAACCCGTATCAGATTTTCTATCGGCTCAATGGGACCGGATTCTTTATTGCAGGAAAAAAAGAGAAAAGTGATGTATTCTCTTAATTTTGAGTTTGACCCGACGAATGTCAATATAAAAGATAAAATTGAACTGGGAAAGAAAATTGATTTGAAAAAAGAAAAAAATGTAAAACTCAATCTTATAAATAAGGCATCGGACCCGATAAATCTTACTTTGAAAGCGGTTCCATATGATACCAGTATCTACGGTTCTGCAGGTGATTATGAAATCGGCGATCCCAAATTTCTGAAAATAAAACCGGAAAAATTAAAGTTGAAAGGGGAAACGATTGAAAAATTGAAACTTTATCTGGAAATTCCCGACGAGGAAAAATATAAAAATAAAAAGTTTTTATTTCTCATACAAGCAGAAGTAATTAACCATGTCCCCGTAGAAATCGTCTCAAAACTGTTCATTACGACCAAGTAATAACCAAATATGAACCGGAAAAATATTTTTGGTTTTGCTGCTGTCATTACCGCAACATTTTTAGTTTATTTTAATGCGATTAATAACGGATTTACCGGCGACGGATTAAATCTTATAGTTAATAATCCGTATATAAAGGACTGGTTTTATTTCAAGAAACTTTTTACACGGGAATATTTTTATTATTTTGGCAATGTTTCATACAGGGTCATACCGGGTATTTCGGATTTTATAAATTATTTTCTTTTCGGGCTTAACCCTGCCGGATGGCATATAACCGTTTTACTTACACATATTTCCTGCGCAATTTTGATTTACTTCATTATTTATGAAATTTTTAAAAATAGTTTTCTCTCTTTTATTGCTGCCTTATTTTTTGCTATTCATCCGATACATACCGAAATAATAAATGATGTAAGTTTTGTGGAAGATACGCAGGCGTTTCTTTTTATGCTTTTTTCATTTTTTCTTTACATAAAAGACAAGAAAATATTACTTTCTCTTTTTTCATTTTTTTTGGCGCTTTTAACAAAAGAAACCGCAATACTTTTCCCGTTTTTTTTAATCCTGTATGACTTTTCATTCAAACAAAAGTTTCTACTAAGGAGATACATACCATACTTTTTGATATTCATATTATGGTTTTTTTTGATTAATACTTTTTTTTATTCACCGCTATCCGTAAAAGGTATTGGAAGAGCGGGTATTTATCCCGGGGGGAATTTTTTAATTGCAATTTCAACATTTATAGAGGCAATTCCATTTTATTATTTAAAGCAACTTTTTTATCCTGTAAACTTCATTTATGAAATTGGTTATCCTATAACGAATTTTGATTACAAATTTATCCTTTCAATCTTAATCTTAATCTTAATCTTAATCTTAATCTTAATCTTAATCTCAGTCTTTTATTCTTATAAAAAACACTCGGCAATATTCTTCGGTTCCATATTTTTCTTCTTGAATCTTGCGCCGGTTTCAAACATAATCCCCATTATGGTCACAACTGCCGATAGATACGCGTATGTTTCCTCTTTCGGATTTTTTCTCGTAATTGGTGCTGCTATCTTACAAATTTTTAACTGGAAAAAACCGGCAGGACTCATTATATCTATCGTTTTAATAACTTTATGGTCCGAAAGAACTATAAGAAGAAATAAAGATTTTCAAGACCCTATAAAAGTTTATTATAAAAATATGGAATCTAAATTAGATAATGACAATTTGGCGCATACTTTAATGGGAATAGCATTCGCCCATTCAGAAAATAATGACTATGAAAAAACGTTGATTTTCGCAAAAAGAGCGCTCAACACTGCAAAATCACCCTATAGAATTGCAAGTTATCTGAACGATATCGGCAATTTATACTGGAAAATGGGTGATGAAGAGGAAGCAAAAAAGTATTTTGAACTTTTTGATAAAGAGGCACCTGATAGAGAAAAAAGAAAGAATTACCGGCCTTATTTTTATTTGGGTGATTACTATTTTAGAAGAAATAATCTTGATAAATCGGAATATAACATTAAAAAGGGATTGGAAATTATGCCGTATTGCGCACTCTCTTACCAAAATTTAGGATTAATTTATCTAATGAAAGGGGATGTATATAATGCATTTCAGTTATTAAACAAAGCAAAAAAATACAATTCAAAAATACCTAATATATGGAATAATCTGGGTGCAATTTATATTTTAAGAAATGACTTAACTAATGCAGAAAAAATGCTTAACACCGCATTGAAATTTACAAAAGAACTTCCGGATGTTTATTATAACTTATCAATTGTTGAATATAAACTTGGGAATACTTTATTAGCGGAGGAAAATATCAAAAAATATTCTGAATTAACGGGAAAAATAGTAAAGTCAATTCCCGAATTGCCAAAGGGTTCGTTTGCATCCGTAATGACTGCAAAATGAAACCAAACTGTATGGTTTTACCTAAAATAAAAAAAATTTCCAAAACAAAAAAAGTACTTGACAAAATGCATACTTTATGTTATACTAATAGTGGAAGTAGGAAGTTCACTTTAACTTTAACAAAAGAGGGGGTGAGTTGTCTATGAGTAAAATTTTGGATTTTGGAACAAATTTCGTCCACAGAGACGAAAAAATGTCACAAAAAAAGGGGGTGAGAAAAATGAAAAAGTTTTTAGTTTTATTGTTAGTTCTCGGAATGATGATGTCCGGTGTCACTTATGCCGCAACAACAGATTCCATACAGTTAACCGTCGTCGTTGGCGGTACCAATTATTCTGTTGACATCGCTACTTCAGGTCCTTATAGTTTCGGCACTGTCAACCTCGGGGCGCAACAGTCGGTCTATATAGGTACCGTTTCAAACAACGGTAACATCACGAGCGACTGGGACATTACGGGAATCAATGCTACTAACGGCGCAGATACATGGACACTTGCTGCGGCAGTTGGGGCTGACACCTACGGTTTGATGATAGGAACTTCTGCTGCTAGTGGTGCGGAACCTACTTGGAATCCGACCGGAGGGACGCCGGTTAGCAGTGTGACTACTGTGGCGGCTGAGGCAACAACCGGTTTCGGAAGACGTCTTGCTGCAGGCGATAATGTGGGCTTCTGGTCAAAACTTTCAATGCCTACCTCTTCAGCAGGTACCGGCACGTATAGTTTTACGGTCTCGCTTACTGCAACGGCATATGAGTAATTTTGTATGACCTGCTGTAAGCCGATGATTTGTTGAAGATGTGCGGTTCTTTGACATCTGGATCAAAAAAAAACCCCGCCGGAATTACCACCGGGTATTCCTGCGGGTGAACCGGTGGATTTGATCTTGACATCCGTGCGGTGTCAAGGTTGAAGTTCATCTAAAGACCGCTGAACAGACGCGGAACAAAACGCGGAACTGAAGCGGAAAAAGAAAAGAAAGTTTGTTTTGCCTAGTCCCGACTGAAATCGGGACCTGGTTAAACAAATAAAAAAAATTCTTCCCCCGAAGAATGGAGCCGATTTAATCGGCTTGGAGGACTTCCGTGCCTGCCCGTATTATTTATAGTTGGGCTGAATTTGTTTCTTTAATCATTTATAATATTGATGAAATTTTTACCTCTGTCTTAAAAACAGGGGTTTTTTGTTTATATACGATTTGGGCGGGTATGGATGTCCTTCAATCATTCTTCGGGGGAAGATTATTGTCGGCTCATATCCGCCCTTTTACTTCAATTAAAAATTTAGGCATATCAATTTTACATTTTACATTTTACATTTTTAATTGCCTTTCCGGGCTGGCACGGATGTCCTCAATTTCTTCGGGGGAAGAACTGATGACACCTGCCAGTCCGGTAATTTTGCGGGCGGGTACGGATGTTCTCCAAAAAATTCTTCGGGGGAAGATATTTTGGCCGACGCCGTGCCCTGCCCGGCTGTAAATTAGAGATGTAGGGCAGGGCTTCAGCCCTGCGAAAAGAAGCAACCCTAAAGGGTTGCCCTACGAAATAAAATGAACAGGAAACTCAACCAGATACTGATAAAGTTAAAGGTTAAAGGTCAAAGGTTAAAAATGTTGACCGCAGGACTTTTAATTTTAACTTTTAACTTTTTACTTTTAACCTGCCTTTCTGCGGGCAATCCCGATACAATAAAAATGACCTGCAGACCGAATTTCGGTCCGCCGACTTCGGTGACAAATCTGGTTGCAACAATCGGCGTCAATACCGGAGAAATAGACATTACATGGACGGTGCCGGCGGAAGACCCGGCACCGCAGTTAGGCGAACTTGTCCTCAACTGGCCTTATCATCTGCGTTATTCAACAAATTCATTAGCCGCGCTCGGAGACGATACGACCGCATGGTGGAATCAATCATCGGAATATGCGCAGGGCTGGTCTGAAATAGGCAATGGCTACGGATATAACCGTGCAGAAACCCTGACATTTTCATCGGATTATTTCGGAAAAATAATTTATCTGGCAATAAGAGCAGAGGATTCCGGACACATATTAGCAACTTCTTTCAACATTTCATCTTCTACGCCGAAGTCGGATTTGGAACCGCCGGCGGCAATTTCCAACTTAACCGCAATTGCCGGAAATTACGAGGGCGAGATAAACCTGCAATGGACTTCACCGGGTGACGATGGAACCGTCGGTAATCTGATGGGTCAGTTTATAATTAAATACGCTCAGCAGATTATTACCGCAAGCAATTTTGATTCAATCGGGACAACGATTACCATTAATGCGAATAATGTCGTGCCCGGCTCACAGCAGACACTCGGTCCATTATCACTCACCGAAGGGGTTACCTACTGGTTCGCAATCAAGGCGAAGGACGATAATGGACTTTTAACCGTCTGGAATTCAACCGCAGATGTCTCAACCGTAAATACAGCGGCGTTCTGTCAATCGGCAATTGACGACGATATACCGGCACCGGCGACGCTTTCAATCGGCAATGTCGGATTCACTTCGGTTGAATTGAACTGGTCCGCACCGACGGAAAATGCGGGAAGAACACAAAGTCCGCAGGATGACCTGTCGCCCGGTTATTATGATGTCAGGTTCTCATCTAACGGCGCAATTCCTTCCGATGTCGCATGGAATGTCCCGGTTTATAACCGCCGGCTTATCTCAACCTCAACAGTTTTAGGTGCGGCGCAATCATACACTGTTACAGGGCTTGCTGATAATACAACCTGGTGGTTCTGTCTGGTTTCAATTGACGATGCGGGATTGTCTTCAACATATTCCAACTCGCCGTTTACATTAACCAGCGACCAGACGCCGCCGGCACCTGTTTCTAATTTTGCCGCAGTTCCTTTATTTGCGCCGAACGGCAGAGAAATTCAACTTACATGGACTAACCCGACCGATGCGGATTATCAGGGAACGCTTATTGTTTATTCAACAGGAACGCCATCGGCATTCTCGCCCGTTGCAGGAACGAATTATTCCGTCGGCGGTTACATTATCTATAAAGGAACGGCGACCGGTTATACCCATTCCGACCTTACGCCTTTTGCGAAATATTATTACACAGCATACAGTTATGATTTAAGACCGAATTACTCGGTAGCAACCTCAACAACGGCGATTGCGCCTCCAACAGCCGATACCGTTCCGCCGAGAGAACCGCGCGGCTTGAAGATATCGCTTTCAACGGATAGAAATGAACTGACGATTTCGTGGGATGCCGTTGTAAAATCAACCGACGGGACAACCGCAGACGACCTCTCGCATTATACCTTGTATCGCTCCAATTCCGTAACCGGTAACGCTACAACATGGACACTTCCCATAACGGTTACATCAACCTCTACCTATACCGGCGGAGAAACATACTATTACTGGCTTACCTGCCATGATTTATCAACGAATGTTTCAGAGCCGTCCGCAAGGGTTGATTCCTCAATTGATTCAAACATCACATTCTATGAGCCGGCTGACCCGAAGACGTCAATATCAATTCCGCCGGCGATTTCGTCCATTCTTTACAAGGAAACCAATTCATTCGGCGACAACATATATTTTGATGTGGTCCGTCTTACATCAGAGGAAACCGGCAAGACATACCGGTCATTTGCTTTCCTGCCGAAGAAATCTGAAACGGAAGAGGTGGTAACAGGACTGCTATTCTCTCGCGCATTGGCGGATGTAAAAATCTCATACAATGTTTCAGGCGGAATTGTAGGTGCTCCGCATCTGGCTCCTATACGGGCGGAGCAGGCAGCGGACAATCTTTCGCTGTTCTGGTTTAACGGCGTTGAGTGGGTGAAGGTCGGCGGAGATGTTGACACGACGCAGCAAACCGTTTCGTTAAAAACGAAGAAAGGCGGAAAATATCAACTGCGTCAATCAATGAAGGCGGTCCGATTCGCATTAAGCAAGGTTTATCCGAGAATATTTACCCCTAACGGCGACGGCTGGAACGATGTTGCAAACTTTATGTATGAAGGCAACGATGCGGGAATAACCGGCAAAATTTTTGATATAAACGGGTCGTTCGTTTCAGATATGGCGAGAGGCGACACCGAGGATTCGCTGAAATGGGACGGCAAAAATGCCGACGGAAAAGTTGTTTCATCGGGAATTTACATTTATCAGATTGAAGCCGACAAAAAAGTATTCAATGGCACAGTCGTCGTTGCTAAATAAATGTAGCCCCCGACTTTAGTCGGGGATGAGCGAAGCGAATAGTGTTTAACGGAACAGTGGTGGTGGCAAAATGAAAAACATCAGGAAGTGGGAAGTGGGAAGTAGGAAGTGGTAAGAGCAAAGCGGATAAAAATATGGATAGAAAAAATTACCAGATATTAAAAGGTGTCATGTTGAGCGAAGCGAAACATCTCGCTGTCCAACAGAGAGATTCTTCGCCTTCGGCTCAGAATGACGGCTATAAAACAATTTCCGGGCTGGCACGGATGTCCTCTCCGCCACACAAATTGGCGGATCCGCCTTTGGCGGAAATTTCTTCGGGGGAAGAACTGATGACGCCTGCCAGTCCGGCAGCAATTTATTCAGGAGCGAGGAAAAAATTTCTGAAGAGCCTCAATTTGCAACTTATTCTTTCCAGGAGCAAATTGCAGAGTGAGTGGCAGACGAGCGTCTCAAGGAAATTTGTTTCCGAGCGACATTTTCGGGCGGGCATGGATGTTCTCCAAAAAATTCTTCGGGGGAAGATATTTTGGCGGCTCCGTGCCCTGCCCGGCATATAACAAATGTAGACGGCACTTAAGTGCCGTCTACCGAGAAAATAAAATGAACGGAAAAAATTACCAGATACTGAATAAAGTAAAACCCGGAAGTCGGAAGTCGGGAGTCGGAAGTAGTATAATGATTTTACTACTTACCACTTACTACTTACTACTTACTACTTACGGTCTCTACGGCGCTTTTGACGAACTCAATATCGGGGCGAGACCGCAGGGATTGGGCGGGGCATTTACGGCAATTTCAGACGATGCAAACGCTCTGTTCTATAATCCTGCGGGATTATCCAATTTGAAAAAAGCCGAGTTGACGTCAAATTACGGGCGGTTATTTATGGGATTGGACGATAATTCATCCATCGGTTCATCATTCGTCGGCTATGCGCATCCGACGGAAAAATATGGCACGCCGGGGATTTCATGGTATAACTTGTCGCTTTCCAACTTATACGACGAGACGGCTATCGCTCTTTCTTACAGTTATCCGTTCAGCAAATACATCTCGGCTGGGGCCTCGGTTAAAAATCTTTCAAGAGCATTCGGAAGCGATGATTACACCAAAACCGCAATTAACACAACCGGCGACGAAATACGTCTTGAAGGAGACCCGGTTTTTGACAACGGCAAAAAATCGCAGGTTATAACGGGTGATGTCGGGTTGTTTTACTCATATTCAAGAAATATCTCAATAGGTATTTCGGCAAAAAATATAACAAAACCGGATATCGGACTTATGAATACCGACAAACTTTCTGCCGTCTATCGCGGCGGGTTTGCATACAAAGGCGACGACTATCTGTTCTCTTTTGAGACGGTGAGCAAGGACTCAGACATCAATATCTTAACCGGTGCGGAAAAATGGTTCTCTCAAAAAAATATAGCCATAAGAGGCGGGCTGTCATTAGGAAGCCGCAGATGGAGAACAATATCTATCGGCTCTTCTATAAGGTTTGACAACTTCTCCTTTGATTATGCGTTCTTGTGGCCGTTGTCGGGAATAAATGATACGCTCGGAACTCACAAAATCGCACTCAATATAAAATTCGGAAAACAAAAAATCACAAAAGAAGAAGCGGATTTATTGAAGGAACGAGAAGCGAAACTTAAAGCGGAGGCGGAGGCGAAAAAATCGCTTCTGGAGGCGGAAAAATTCCAGAAAGAGGCGGAAAGAATAAAACTTGAGTCGGCTGCGAAACTTAAAGAGGCGCAAAATGCCCAAGAGGAAGCAAAAAAACTTCAAAGAATATCCGTCGTAAAAGATGAAGAAATGCAGGACTTAAAGAAAAAAGATGAACTTGAGAAATCATTTAAGGACTCAATGCTTTTCTACCAGAAACGGGTTTCACAGGGTGCGGGCATTTCCGAACGACTTTTATTACTTGACAAAATCGCAAAAAAATACGAAAATAGCGGTATAAATATTTCCGATGTGAGGAAAGAAAGAACCGATGTGCTGAAAATTCAGCAGACGGCGAGGAACGATTATAATTCTTCAATTTCATATTACAGACGGTTGAAAGCGAGGGGTGCGACGACGGATGAAATGAAATCATTGCTGACTAAAATCATAGAAAAATATAAAGTCAAAGGGGTGAATGTTTCTGAGGCGGAAAGGGAATTAAATACATTGAAAGATTGAAAGATTCAAAGATTCAAAGATTTAAAGATTTTAATCTTTTAATTGATTTTTTAATCTTTTAATTGCTGTTATTATGACCATAAAAAAACGACTTATTATTTCCTTCACTTTGATGATTGCTATAATTATTTTCATAGCGGGAGTGTTGTTTTTTCAGGGCAAGGTACAGCGATATTACCTTCGGCAATCGGTGGAAAATTATTCTTTGATGGCGGCGGCTCGGGAAATACAGTACTATCTTGAAAAATCGGCCAGTGCGTTTGATTTTTATCTTATTCTCGGAGACACCTCGGAGAAAAGCAGATTTCTGGACTATGCGAAAGGGTTGAAACAAAAAACGGACGACTATCTTAAACAACTTTCCGCCAGAGGCGGTTCCGCCGATTCAAGTGGCGGAAAAAATTTCAAAGCGAGCGGTAAAGAATATGCGGATTTCACGGAAATAGAGAATTTGGTTGATACCGTTATTTCAAAGTGGAAAAATATTTTAACTCTTTACGACAAGGGCTCTAAGGAAAAAGCGATTTCGCAGGTTGACGAAAACATTATGCCGTACTTAACTAAACTAAAAAATAAAATCAACGAAATTTATATCTCAAAAAGCGAGGCGTTTAATTCGGCGGAAAAACAATCCATTTCGCTTGAAAAGGCAAATTTTTTTATTTCCGTCGGGCTTTCCGTAATTGCGATTGTATTGGCATCAATTCTCTCTCTAATTCTATTCCGTTCAATAACGCAGCCGTTGTCAAGATTAAAAGAAGGAGCGGAAAAAATAGGCGCAGGCAATTTTAACTATGAAATAAATCTTTCGGGATATAATGAACTGACGGCACTGGCACAATCGTTCAACAAAATGGCAAAAAATCTGCAAAAATCGGAAACGCAAATCATACAGATGGACAGGATGGCTTCACTCGGGCAACTTGCCGGCGGCATCGCGCACGAACTCAATAACCCTTTGACCGGAGTGCTGGGGCAATCACAGATAATGCTTGAAAAACTTTCTACGACAGACCCGTTGAGGGAAACGCTCGGCAAAATAACGAAAGCGGCGGAAAGATGCAGAAAAATCACAAAAGGACTTCTGGATTTTTCGCGGCAGAAGGACTATCATTTTGAATTGACGGATATCGCAAAAATTATTGACGCATCGCTGGATATATGTTCGTCGGATATTGTAGCGTCAAAAATAACGGTAATAAAAAATTACGGAAAAAATATCCCTAAAATAAATGTCTCGGTCGCCCACATACAACAGGTTTTTCTGAATATAATTACAAATGCTATTCACACAATGAAAAACGGCGGTATTTTGACTATAACAACTCAGCGTGAATCCGCGTTGCCATCAGCGTTTATCAGCGTTTCGTTCAAGGATACGGGCGACGGAATATCAAAAGAAAATCTTGAAAAAATATTTACGCCTTTCTTTACGACGAAAGACCCGGGAAAAGGCACAGGGTTGGGCTTGGCAATTTCTTACGGTATAGTTCAAAGACATGGCGGAAACATTTCGGTTTCATCGCAAGGCGAAAAAAAAGGTGCAATATTTACATTGAGGTTACCCGTGTAATCGGAGGATAAAATGAAAATAATAAAGTCGGGAAGTCGGAAGTGGGAAGTGGGAAGTGGTTTAAGGACTTTACTACTTACTACTTACTACTTACTACTTACTACTTCCGGCCTTTATACTGCCGGTTTTGAACTGGGTGCGGTCAGACCTAAAATTATTACTCCGAACGATGATAAAAAAAATGATATGTTAATCGTTCCTTACGACAATCCTAATGATTCAAACATAAGCGGGAAAATTTTGACGCTTAACGGTTCTTACGTTGCGGATATGCTTAACAACGATGACAGGATAACATGGGACGGTAAGGACGGCGGCAGTGTTGTTCCGTCGGGGATTTACATTTACCAGATAGAGACGGAAGGACAAGTATTTAACGGAACGGTTGTGGTGGCGAAATGAAAAAAAATGTCCAATGTCCAATGTCCAATGTCCAATGTCAACGGAGATTTATCTATGCTCTATGCATTATGTTCTATGTTTTACTATTGACTCATGACTTCGGACTTCGGACTTCGGACTGCCTCTATGCCGCTTTTGACGAATTTTCACCGGGAGTCAGACCTGCTGCATTAGGCGGAGCTTTTACCGCAATTTCCGACGATGCTAATGCCGTTTTTTATAACCCTGCCGGACTTTATAGGGTTGAAAAAAACGAGTTTCTTGCTTCCTACGGACGGCTTTATTTCGGACTTGACGATGATTCAAATATCGGGACATCTTTAATTTCATATATCAATCCGTTCGGAAAATACGGGACGGCAGGGTTGGGAATTTATTCACTGTCATTATCGGATTTATATTCCGAAAAAATGCTCTCTTTTTCTTACGGGTTCAGGGTTGTGCCGAAACTTGGAGTCGGCTTAACAATGAAATCCTTATCGCATAAATACGGCTCGGATGATTACACCGAAAACGCAATAGATGATTCGGGAAATTCACTCGGCGAGGCAGACCCGGTTTTTAAGGATGCAACCAGCAAGTCAAAACTTTCTTCCGACTTCGGAATATTCTACCGCCCTGATTCAAAATACAATCTCGGATTTGTAATGCAAAATATCAATTCGCCGGACATCGGATTGAATGAAACGGATAAAGTTGAAAAAACATACAGGACCGGTTTCGCTTACACGCCAAAGGCGGCAAATATGTCAATTGAAATACTTTCAAAATCCGGCGATACCGATATAACGTCCGGATTTGAAAAATATTTTTCCCAAAAAACTTTTGCTCTGAGGGGCTCTTTAACTTTCGGCAGTAATGATTTAAGACGGCTAACATTGGGACTCGGAATTAATCAGAAAAATTATAAACTGGACTATGTTTTCGTGTATCCACTGGTCGGCATAAACGATACTTACGGAACGCACAAGGTGTCGGTTTCCGTTTTATTCGGGCCTGTTCCCGCAATTCCAAAATTTGAGCCGGAATTTCCGGATGAACCTTCTGCGGAGGCAATGGAAGGGAAATTACCGTCTGATGCTCAGACACCGCCTGTTAAGACGATAACCGAGGAAGACCGCAGGGCGGCGGAACTTTTAATTAAAAATGTTCAGGACGCATACAGAAAAGGAATGTATTCCAAAGCGACTGAAAACATAAACAGGGCTCTTGAATTAAACAGCGAGCATAAGGGCGCTCAGGCATTAAAAAAGAAACTTGGCCCGGTTGCGTCAATCATTCCCGAAAAAACGGAGGCGACTCGCATTGCAAAAATTACTCGCAAGGGCGTAACCGCATATCTTGAAAACAATCCCGTACTCGCACTGAACGCCATAAGATATGCTACGGAACTTGCGCCTGATGATATTTCGCTTCAGCAGGTTTTTGAACTGATGAGTAAAGAATACCCGGATGTCGCGGCACAGGAAAAATCAATTCCCGGAATGACACTTGTTCAGAGAAAACTCCAGCAGTCGCTGGAAAATATTTACGACGGAAAATATGTTCAGGCGATTGCAGAATGCAATACCGTTCTTGAACTTGAAGAGGACAATGTTCTCGCCCTGTTGCGTCTCGGCTCCGCTTACTGGGCAATCGGCGATTTTGAAAAGGCAAGAAGTGTCTGGCAGGAAGCGCTGAAATACGACCCGGACAATATGCAGATAAAAGAATTTCTTAAAGGCGAGATAACGGTTCCGAAAGTGGAAAAATTAGGTGAAAAAACGCTGGTCAGAAAATACACCGTGATAAGAGGCGATACGCCGCAAAAAATTTCCGAAAAATTTTACGGCAACAGAACCGGCTGGGGAAAAATATATGACGCAAACAGGGACAAACTTCCGAACCGGTGGACGCTTACGGTAGGTCAGGAATTGATTATTCCGTAAAAATTTGATATAATGAGACCGTTGAAAAAGTTCCAAAAGAAGTCATTCTGAGCGAAGCGAAGAATCTCTTGCCGACGAAAAGCGAGATGCTTCACTGCGTTCAGCATGACAAAATAAAGGTTCTTCAATATTGATTGTATGATGAATGCCAAGTAAAA
>DHFT01000029.1 GCA_002402375.1 Elusimicrobia bacterium UBA4817
TTTTCCCCCCCCCCCCCCCCGAAATTTTCCGAATTATTCACGGAGAAATTTTTCGTTTTAATGAGAATGACAGCAGAAAAAAATATGTCTTTCCTCATAACAGAAATATAACGTATCTTCGGGATTTTGTCAAGTAGTATTTTTTTTGAGATGTTTATAATGAATTTATTACCGTCGGTAAAATGCCGTTTTGTGATTTTTTACACACCCATATCAAACGGTTTCAAGCGGGTCCACATCAAAAACGATATTTATTTTATTTGAACGGAAGGACGCAACGGTCTTTTGCAACAAGCAACCTATATCGGTAAAATCCTCTTCTTTTAATTTCAGAAGAATCTGCCATCTGTGTTTTCCGGCGAGATATGACGCAACCTTAGGAGCGGGTCCGAGAACGGTCAGACCGGTTATACCGTCCAATTTTTCGGCGAGTTTTTCCGACTGGGAAATCACCGCTTTTTCATTTTTTCCCGAAAGCGTTATGATTATCAATTTTATAAACGGCGGCCATAAAAACTCTTTCCTGTAAGCCGATTCGTGTTCGTAAAATGACTCGTAATCAAACCCCGCGGCATATTTTATCGCGTAGTGTTCCGGATTGTCCGTCTGAACTATGACCTGACCGGCTGATGAACCTCTTCCGCAGCGGCCTATTGAATGGGTTATAAGCGAAAAAGTCCGCTCGGCAGAACGAAAATCGGCAGAATACAAACCGAAGGAGGCATTTATAATTCCTACGACGGTCAAATCAGGAAAATCAAAGCCCTTCGCTACAATTTGAGTGCCTATTAAAATACAGGATTTTCCGGATTTCATCATCCGGAACATTTTTGAATACGAAATTTCCGAGTCGGAATCTATTCTGATGATTTCGGTTGACGGAAATATTTTTTTTACGATTTCTTCAACTTTTTCCGTGCCGAAACCCGCATAAATCAGAGCGCCCGAGCAGACGGGACATTTGCCTGAATAATTCTGTTTGGAGCCGCAATAGTGACATAAAAGTCCCGGCGGGTTTTTGTGGGCGACAAGCGGTATTGCGCACTTCGGACATTTTATTATATTTTGGCAGACGGAACATTTTACCGTAGTCGCCCAGCCGCGGCGGTTGACGAGCAAAAAAATCTGTTTTTTCTGTAAAAGCGCATTTGATATCGCGTATTTCAGCGGCTTTGTTATCGCGAATCTTTTTGTATATTTTAAGTTGATAACGGAAATTTTAGGAAGCGGCCTTTTTTCAATTCTTTCCGTTAATTTCAGCAGTTCAATCTCTCCTGTTTTCGTTTTGTCATAAGTTTCTATTGACGGCGTTGCAGAACCGAGAACAACCACCCCTTTTGCGATTTTTGCCCGCGCAATTGCTACATCCCTCGCGTGATATTTCGGCGACTGCATCTGTTTGTAAAAACTGTCGTCTTCTTCGTCAAGAATAAAAAGTTTCGGATTTTTTACGGGAAGAAAAATTGCGGAACGGCTGCCCAGAACAACTTTTATTTCGCCGGAAATAAGCCGCGACAGAAACAGATTTTTTTCTTTTTGAGATAAACCGCTGTGCCACACACCAACCAACTCGCCAAAACTATCCCGCAGCAATTCCTTAAACTGACTGAGCAAAGAAACATCCGGAACAAGATAGATAGCGGAATAATTATTTTTAATGCAATAATCAATCGCCTGAATATAAATTTCCGTTTTCCCGGAATCATTTGGACCAAAAAGAAGAAAACTTTTAGGCAGATTTTTTTCAAGCGCTTCGGTAATTTTGCCGATTGAGTTTTTTTGTTCGGATGTGTGAACAAGAAAGGGTTCGGACGGACTACGGCGATTAAGCGGCTCAGTTTTTTTCGCAGAAATTTTAGATGTTGAAGGTAAAATCAGATTCAATGCGACACCCTGAGAACACAGATAATGCTCGGAAATCCATTTCGCAAGTTCAAGAAGTTCGTCGTTGAGCAGCGGCTCATCATCAACAACCTTTATTATTTTTTTCAGCGGTTTTTGTGATTTTTCTTTGATACCTACGACAAATCCGGTAAGTTTTTTTTTGCCGAAAGGAACTACGGTGCGGCAGCCGATTTTTACATTTTCATCGGAAATATAATCAAAATTTTTATCAACACTTATCGGAAGGGCAACCTCTAAAATCATTCTTTACCTTTTCTACCGAGCGAAGGAAAAATTTATAATAGAACACGCAAAGCGAGGGAGTTGTTGAGGTGGGCTTCTCGCAGGTCGGCTTACGCATTCAGCCGACCGAGAGAGAGCGCTGCTTCAAGCAGACAGCGTCCCACCGAGGCAATTCCCGAGCGATAAAATGGAGTCCCTTTAGGGGCTTTTCCGACAAATTTACTTGCGAGCGAGTTCTTTCATAATTTTTTTCATATCTTCCCATGCGTCCTTTTTCCAGTTCGGATTTCTTAAAAGTGCGGCGGGATGGAATGTCGGCATTACTTTTATTCTATTCGCTTCGCTCACCCCCGAATGAATTCGGGGGCTACAATATTCGTGAAATTTTCCTCTTAATTCTCCCAGCGGCGCTTTTATTCCCGTCAGCGTCGTCGCCGAAACGCTTCCCAACGCGCAGATTATTTCCGGCTTGATAATTTCAATCTGTTTTTCAACATAACCGATACAGCCGCTTATTTCGTCGGCCGACGGCTTTCTGTCATTTCCTCTTTCATCAGGATTAGAAGGGTCAATCATCGGATGGCATTTTACTATATTCGCAATAAAAACATCCTCTCTTTTCATTCCCATTGCCGAAATAATTTTATCTAATAGTTGTCCTGAGCGGCCTACGAAAGGTCTGCCGAGACGGTCTTCGTCAAAACCCGGCCCTTCGCCGATAAACATAAGTTTTGCGTTTGGATTTCCCTCGCCAGGAACGGCATTTTTTCTTGCTTTATGAAGCGGACATTTTTTACAATTCCTAATTTCTTCGGCAAGTTTTTCCAACTTGCCGACGGCGATGGTTTTTTTTCTTTTTTTCATATTTTCCCCTTTTTCCGATACAATAATTCGGTCAAAACCATCAGATTTCATCTGCTCAATATATTTTTTTGTCAGCCGAACCGTTTCGTTAAAATAAGTCATAATATTTTTTGGTGATTTTTTCCGCCAAAAGTTTCTTGGAAATATTCCTAAATTTTTCAATTTCGTTTTTTGTGATAATTGCGCCTGTTGTTTTATCGCTGTTCATTGAGTCAACATTATTCGCTATGATTATGTCAAGTTTTTTTTCTTTAAGTTTTCTTTGTGCGTTTTTCACAAGACCGTCGGTTTCCAGCGCAAAACCGACAAGTATTTTTTGACCATTGATTTTAGAAATCTCAAAAAGGATGTCGGGATTCGGGACAAGTTTTAAGTTTATTGAATTTCCGGTTTTTTTAATTTTGTTTTCGGAAAACTTTTCAGCTTTGTAATCACCGACGGCAGCGCAGGATATAAAAACATCGCATTTTCCGAAATATTTTTTTACCTGAACGAACATCTGTTCAGCTGAAACAACATTTACAACCGCTACCCCCTTAGGCGGTTTAATGGCTGTCGGACCGCTTATCAAAATTACCTTTGCGCCGTTTTTTTTTGACTCTTCCGCCAGCAGATAACCCATTTTGCCCGACGAGTCATTTGATATAAATCTCACCGGGTCAATGTATTCTTTTGTGGGACCTGCCGTTATTAAAATCGTTTTCGGTTTCATTTTATTAAAATTTATATTTTTCAAATTGCTTTGATTAGTATTTATTCTACATTAATTACTATTATCTTTTTGAGAATTGTTATATTAAATTTTTTTTAAAGAAATGCCGAATCCAATCAATGAACCTACCAAAGAAAATAATATAAGTATCCAATATGTCAAAAACATAATCATCATTGCTTCTCCACCTACGGGTAAAACAGGAATCAATATTGCGAGACCTATAATAGCACCTAAAATACTACCAAAAGAACCAAAAATAAAGGTTTTTGCTAATACATAAAGTAATTTATTTTTTTCATAAATCAAGTCGAGATTGTTATTTAATATTGTAGCCAAAATAAATAACATTATTAAAATTAAATAAATAACTCCAAATGGTGCATGTTCATGCCAGTAATATTCAACTATTTTTTTCAATACAATAAATATTATTAAAATAATCAAATCATAAATATAATAATGTTTCTTTTTCATTCTAATATAATTTTTTGAGATTACTTTAAGATTTTCCTAATTCCAGAAAATCAAACGTGTATTCGTCCTTGACCGCAAGTTTTGCCTGATATTTGTATTTTTCGGGAACGGTTTTATCAAAATTTGTCTGATTAATGAGAAATTTTTCGTAGGACTTATTTTCAATCTGATGAATAAAGACATTTTTTGACCAACCAAATTTTTTTGTCATCTTGTATAAAACTCACGCTCTAAATCGTCTTTACAGGATTCAAGTATAACAATATTCTTTGCCCAACTGATTTCTGCAACCAATGGTTGCAGTTTTTGATTATCTTTGTATGAAACATAAAAATTCTTCATATTCCAAATATTTCTTGAGGAAAAACCCTGCATCCCCGGAAATTCCTTCTGTAAATCTTCTGCTAATTTCTCTACGATTGATTTGCCCCAGCCGTGTTCTTTTTGCTTTTCTACAACTCTTTTACCGATGTCCCAATAGAGACCAATCAGTTCTTTATTGACTACCTTCAGGGCATCATACTGCGACTTGTAAATACGTTCTTTGATTTCCCTTAGAAAATTATGATAACTTTCATTTTTTATTATGTCCATCTAATGTCTCCATTTTTTTAATTTTTTTGACAGGATTAACCCGCCTGACTACCGGCGGGCAGGCAGGATTTTTATTCAACACAAGCCCCTATTGAGAACCGTTGTATAATATCTTAAGTCTTTATCACATCTGTCCGCTTAATATTT
>DHFT01000011.1:0-4828 GCA_002402375.1 Elusimicrobia bacterium UBA4817
CCAGTTTTTGGGGGTGGGGTCAATTTACTTCTAGATGTCACAATAATACCCATTTGGGCTTCTTAAACGAACCCTCATTTTTTATGCTTTTATCTTTTTTACTCATTTCATAAAGCAAATTAGTTATTTTATTCTTTTTCTGCTTTTCATTTAAAATATCTGATAATTTATTGAATATTAATTTATCTATATCTTTTCTACTAGCTGAACCAAATTTATTTATAAATTCAACCACCATTTTTTTATAGTGTTCCTTATCAAAAGCGCGATTTTTTATATATGTCGCTTTTTCTCCTGTAATCGCAGCAATTTCTGGGACAACAAAAATCTTAGGATACCTGCCTTCAACTAAACCTTGTTTTTTCAACAGTTTAAATTCCTCTTTTATTAATTTCTCTTCTTTTTGAACTTTGTCTAAAAGTATTATTGTTTTCAAATCTAATCCCGTATTTTTCATTATCAGCCGAGTATAATTTTCATCAATCACTTTTCCATATATTTTTACCGTAACTTCGTTATCTTTATCTAATTTATAAGTCGGTAACGGAAAAAATCTTTCTCTTTGTTTTATGAACATTTTTTTTATACCACCGCCAACTGTATCAATCAAATTAAGATTTACCATAGCAGTCACCAGAAACTGGTTTCTATAATATTTTGGTGGTGAATCCATCTCAATAACCGATTCAACGCTACCGGGAATAAAAGTCCCTGCATTTGTAAAAATAAGTTCGTCGGGCTTTTCAACAACTACAATCCGTGACATCATTTCATAGTCCTGATGTGCAATACAATTGTGCAATGCTTCGCGAATCACATATGGTTCATACTGTGTTATCTCTATTGGGAACAGTGTATTATCAGGTAAGTATCGGTATTTTAGGTTTCTTATTTTACTACGTATAGCATCCGTATTTAGAATAAGCGGTGGACCAAAATGTTCGTAATCTTTTTCAACATTATGTTCATCTTTTAAAATCCAGCTTATTTTTGAAATATTCGGATTGATAAAATGTTCCGATTCTGATTTCCCTAACAAAATAATTGCTGACCGCGTGATTTTACCTTGAATTGTAACTTTTGCTTTATTTAGAAATGTCAAGTCATCCCAGACATCAACATCGGAAGCCAATTCTTTATTCTTTATTTTGTATTCAGTTCTTGCTTTTATAATAGCATTATTATCTAAATCATTCAGCGTTGCTCCTTCGCATATTCCCGCTGACCAGTCGCTTCTAAATTCATTTCTTATCTGTTCTATCTCTTGGATATTTAATGGTGACAAAGATTCTCCATCCCTACCATAATAATGTCCTTCCCATGCTATCGGTATTCCTCTTGGCGCGGCAGGAATCTGAAATAGCAAAATCCTTTTATCCGATATGTGTAATTCGTGTATTTCAGTAAATGTAATCCGATTTGTTGTTTTTTCGGCTATCTCATGTTTTAAATGAGTCAATTCTGCTTTATTATTACGGTAACCTGTACCAACTAATTTTCTCGTCTTATCTGAAACACCAAGAATCAACCAACCGGATGGCATATTTTTTAAATTTGCTTCATTGCTTAATGCAGAAAAATATTTTCCTAATTTTCCAAAATCAAAATTTTTCTTTGCTTCTTTGAATTCCAGCCATTCTGTTTCTGTCGGCATTCTTAACAACCTATCCAATTCATATTTAATTTTTTCATCACTCATTTTCTATCACCTCAAAAACTTTTCTGCTGGTTCGGGTCAAAATGTAGTTTCATAATTTTAATATTCTGTTTATTGTTTGGTCAATAATACCATTGACGAACTGGTCTATTTTTACTTTTGCTAAACCATTAGATTCATCGCCTGTGTATAAGCGTAGTGGTTGTATTGTGAAATCGGCGCACAACCAAAAAATAAAATTCCGACAATAAATCCTGAAATATTTTTCATAAATTCTATTACCCCCAGGCAGGAAGATCTCTATTGGTTACTGATTAACTTATCTTCCACTTGCCATCTTTTCAGATGATGTCTAAACCAATATATAGACACGATAATGCCTAAAAGAATTCCTTTAACGCCAATTTTTAGCGCCTCGTATCGGGGGCGAACCGGTGGTTGGCGAAACCACAAGGAGTGTTCTTTTAGGGTAATTAAAAACAAGCTGCCTGAAGGACGCCCTATTGTCCCCCTTGTTAACCACCTAATCTATTGGGATTAGGTATAGAGCGGAGGCACCATCAAAAGTAGTTTCAATAAACATCACCTCCTTTGATGGCGATTTAAATTATTCCTTTTTCTGTAATAAAAAGTTTAAATAATATTTACATAGCTTTACTTTTACAATTCTCTATTATTTTTATATTAGCACTTTCTAAAAATTAGTATTTTAGAAACGCGATTCGCCTTTTTTATATCTATGTGTATACAAATACAAATCCAATATGAATATTAATATAAGTACTAATATAAAAAAAATTTTAAATATACCCTTGGCTATATAAATTATATAGATACCATTCATGATAAGCAACAATTCCCAAATAATATATAATCCTGTATTTATTGTATTGAAAAAAACTGTTTCAATATCATGCTCTTTATGTGCTAATGTATCATCATTTTTAGATGCGAATTCTCTATGAGAATCGGGTTCTTCTGGATCTTCAGATATGCTCAATAGTTGATTCTTTATAAAGAAACGTTTGTCGGTTGACATTTTTCTTTCTAATTGTATTATTTCCATTCTTAAAGCAATAATCTTGTTTCTAAAAATTCTTATCAATCTATAACCGTAAATTTGAACACACTGACAAAAGAAAAAACAAATAATAATAAAAAAATAAATCAAACAATTAATTAATATTTTCTTATTTAAAAAGTTGGCGATTGTTAAAGCAAAACCAATTGAAAAAACTCCTCCCAACACAATTAAAACAAAATTTTTATAGGCGAAAAATTTCTCTTCTGATATTTGCAAATGTGCAGTTAGATATTGCAATTCTTCAAAATTATTTTTTTCTTCCATTTCTCTATAAATTTCCTTTATGAATTTTTCTATATCGTCTTGAAATCTATACCGGCGTCTTTGAGTTGCAGGGCGGTGTTGGTTTTGAGTTGGTCGTTGCCGGAAAACAGCGAATCAAGGCAGATAAACTTTTTCGGTCTCAGTTTTGTTATTTCCGTGAGCGCCTTTTCGTTTATTTTTGAGAGTGCCAGAAATATCTCGCCGTCAGCAACGGAAAACACTTCTACACCATTCAGTTTCTTTTCTTCTATTTTTGTATTCAGGTCGTAGCCGGATTTCAAAAGTATCTCCCACATCATATTGGTAATCTGTGATTCCGGTTTTATGGGTTTTTCAAATGCGTCAAGTTGTTTTGGCAGGTCGCTTTCTTTTATATCGCTTCGCCAAATTTTGAAATTGGAATTTCTGAGTTTGAATACTTTGAAACCCAAATCAATTTCTTTTTTCTCAAGTTTTAATTGTTTTTCTTCTTCTTTTATTTTTTTGATTACTCGGCGAATGCGTTCTTTACCAATTTCGGCGATTGTTTTATAGCCGGCTTTGAATGCTTCGGAGTCCTCGTCGCACTTTTCAGGCATCTGAACACAAATAAATTTGATTTGCTTATTTATTTTGCCATTTAAATCTAAAATGGCATGTGCAGTAGTTCCAGAACCTGCAAAAAAATCTAAAATAATATCACTTCCCGTTATAAAATATTTACATAAATGTTCAATCAACTCTTTTGGTTTTGGAAATTCAAATATTTCTTTTTTCCCAAATAGTTCCTTAATGTCGTCAGACCCATAATTTGGTATTTTCGAATCATCTATCAATGAACTAATTATTAAAGTATTCCTTGATTTTCTATAACGTGGTAAACCCTTACTATTAAAAAATATTTCTATCCATTCTTGTCCTTTGTAATCCAGCGTGGGAATACCTATTGGCTTATTCTTAAAATAATCTTCTATTTGATTCCTATAAGGAAATGAACCCCGAAGTGTAACATCTTCAATTAAAATACCATTTTTAAACTTCATTTTTCCAGAAATAATTTTTAATTTTACTTCATCACCGACGGAATCATTAAATTCTTTATTTTCAACATTCTCGATTTTACAACCTGCTTTAAAAGTAATTTCACAAGGTGGATTTCCAGGATTTGGCGCATTATAACAATAATGTTCAATTTCGCCCATTTCGTTTAAAAAATTATCCCCATAAACACTTTCTACTAACTCTGCATTTCTACCATATGCAAGTATATATTCGTGATTTTTTACAATTTTATTAAAACCTTTTGTACTACCTCTATTTTCCCATATTAACATACCTCTATCCAACATATTCTCTTCGCCGAAGATTTCGTTCATCAGCAAACGCAGGTTATGGACTTCGTTGTCGTCAATGGAAACGAATATCACTCCGTCATCACGCAACAAATTCCGTGCTAAAAATAGTCGCGGGTACATCATTGAAAGCCAGTTGCTGTGGAAATGACCGCTTTCTTTGTTATTTTTTCTGAACAGTCCTTCTTTGGTAAGCAGTCCTTCCTCGTCCTTGTCGCCAATCCGTTTTAGATATTCGTCTTTGCTTTCTTGAAATCTGTCGGGATAGATAAAACTGTCGTTACCGGTATTGTAAGGCGGGTCAATGTAAATCATTTTTATTTTGCCGTAATATGATTTTTGAAGAACTTTCAGGACTTCAAGGTTTTCGCCTTCTATGAAAATATTTTGTGTCTTATCAAAATCAACCGACTCTTTTTCTACCGGCACAAGTGTTGCCGTTGTTGTTTCCTGCAACACCTTAAAGGCATCCGTCTTGCCTGCCCAGTTCAA
>DHFT01000011.1:4842-18035 GCA_002402375.1 Elusimicrobia bacterium UBA4817
AGTTTTTCAATTTTTCCCTGCTTTACATCCTTGCTTTTTCCGTCCATTTTAATACCTTTTTATATTCGCTGTCAATTTTCCGCATCTTTTCTTTGCAGGAATTTTTTTATTAAGTAATTCTGTTCTTCAAGTTGCGACATTATGAAATCGCCGAGTTTCATACGGTCAAGCATATTTATCTGGGTTAATTTCAGACCGTATTTGCTGTTGCCGATTTCACGGACCACCTGACCGGAGAAGCCGCATTCAAAACCGTTAGGCAGTGAAACGGTAAATTTCAGGTTTTCTCCGAGGTTGACCTCGTTGTCCGTTTCCACGGCAAAACCGCCGACGGACAGGTTGACGATTTTCCCGGCGGCATTTTCCGTCGGATAATCAACCGACGAAAATTTGCACGGTATATCCAAAAGCACCCTTACATAATCCCTTTTTTCTTCACCTTTTGATTGCATATATTTTATTATACTTAAAATTTCCCTATAAATCAATTGACTTTGTTATATTTTTTTTATACAATTTTTGTAATGTCAAAAGCGAGACAATCTTGGGGCTCAAAAATAGGAATCATTCTGGCTGTTGCCGGAAGTGCCGTGGGCTTGGGAAATTTTTTGAGGTTTCCCGTTCAGGCGGCGCAGAACGGCGGCGGCGCTTTTATGATTCCTTATTTTATTTCATTCCTCCTGCTCGGTATTCCGTTAATGTGGATTGAATGGACGCTGGGAAGATTCGGCGGCGGATTTGAGCACGGCACGGGTCCCGGAATTTTTCACTCCATGTGGAAGAAAAACCGTTTTATAAAATACTTCGGCGTTATCGGCATTTTCGGACCTATTGTTATTTTTATCTACTACACATATATTGAGTCATGGTTATTGGGCTATACATTTTTTTCACTGACGGGCAAATACTCGTCAGTAACAACTCCGGATGCGATGAAATCATTTCTGTCCGGTTATCAGGGACTTGTCAAAAATGAGTATTTCGGCGGACTTAAAACCGCTTACGCATTTTTTCTGCTCACTTTCATAGTGAACATAACAGTCGTGTATTACGGAATAAAAGGCGGCATAGAAAAACTTTCCAAAATTGCGATGCCGGTTTTACTTTTCTGCGGAATTTTACTTGCACTAAGAGTGCTTACTCTCGGAACGCCGGACGCCGCAAAACCCGATTGGAATCTTAAAAACGGTTTGGGATTTTTGTGGAATCCCGACTTTACAAAATTATTAAGCGGAAAGGTTTGGATGGCGGCCGCGGGACAGATTTTTTTCACGCTTTCAGTCGGTATCGGCGTAATTCTTACTTATGCCTCTTACTTAAAAAAACAGGACGATGTGGTGCTGTCGGGACTCACCGCTGCAACAACCAACGAGTTTGCGGAGGTAATTCTGGGCGGCTCAATAGTAATACCGGCTGCTTTTATTTTTTTCGGGCCGGAAAATATAATTCCGATTGCACAAAGCGGTTCTTTTAATCTCGGTTTTATAACAATGCCTCTGATTTTCGGAAAAATCCCGTTCGGAATAATTTTTGCGACATTGTGGTTTCTGCTTTTGTTTCTTGCGGGCATCACCTCTTCCGTCTCGCTTGCGCAACCGGCGGTAGCATTTCTTGAAGACGAGTTTAATCTGTCCCGCAAAGAAGCGGTGGGTGTCTTCGCCGTTGTGTGTTTTGTTCTGTGCCAGCCGGCAATTTTCTTTTTAGGACAGGGCGTCGTGGACGAACTGGACTTCTGGGGCGGAACTTTTTGCCTTGTTCTTTTCGGCACTATTGAAGCGATTTTATTTAGTTGGGTTTTCGGAATTGACAAGGCGTGGGATGAAATGCACATCGGTGCGGACATCAAAATTCCGAAATTTTATAAATTCGTAATAAAATATATTACTCCGTTATTTTTAATTTTGATTCTTGGTTTTTGGTTTGTGCAGGAAGGAGTGCCTGTAATTTTAATGAAAAATGTTTCGGCGGAAAATATAAATTTTGTGGTTTTGACGAGGATAATGCTGGCAGGACTTTTTCTTTTGATTGCGTTTCTTGTCAAAATTACATGGAATCGCAAACGCGAGGTGAACAGATGAACTTTTCCGGTTGGGTTTTTCTATCGGTATCTTGGCTTTTTATAATAACACTTATGTTTTTTTGTGTCACAAAAATTTTTAAAGGAGGAAAAAATGATTAAAAAAATTAGTCGTAAGATTTTACTTCTTACTTCTTACTTCTTACTTCTTACCGTCTTTTTCGGTTGCTCAACACCACAGAAATCGGCAGCACCTTCAAGTTCCGCTATTTCAGAACAAAGCGGAATAAATGTCGGTTTTGATATTGACGACACGCTTCTTTTTTCCACCCCGGCTTTCAAGAAAGCGGATGAAAGCGGAGAGGCGGCTTACTCGGATGAATGGTGGACTATCGTCAACAAAAGCGATGAGGGAAACAGCATAGTCAAAAAAGTTGCAGAAAAAATTCTCAACGAACACAGGTCAAAAGGCGACGGGATTTTTGCGATTACGGCAAGAGATAAAGCGGGGAGTAACGTCTTAAAAAGTTATATGAATAAAACTTTTGGAATAAAAAAAGAAAACGTTTTCTGCACTCACAGAAAAGCGGAAAAAATCAGGGAACTCAATATAAAAATATTTTACGGCGATTCCGACTCGGATATTACCGCCGCACAAGAGGCAGGTGCAAAAGGAATACGGATTCTGCGTTCCCCAAAATCATCTTATAAAAGCAAGTATCACCCCGGCGAATTCGGAGAAGAAATAATTCCGAACTCGGAAGAATAATATTTATTTTTTGTAATCCGTTTTTACCGTAGTTTTTAGACCGCCGCGGAGATTGAAGGTTGCTTCTACATGCATTTCTTTAGGCGAGATTAGTTTTGTTAAATCGCAAAGGACTCTGTTGACAACGCTTTCGTGAACGAGCCCCACATTTCTGAAACTCTGCAAATAAAGTTTCAACGATTTTAATTCAACGCAAAGTTTGTCCGGCACATAAATAATTGAAAGTTTTGCAAAATCGGGCTGGTGCGACCACGGACACAGGCAGGTGAACTCATCCGTTTCAACTATAACTTCAATTTTTTTCCCTCTATATTCGTAATCCATCGCCACCAGCGAGCCCGGATTTATTTTATCAAATTGCGGGCGGGCATTTTTTTTCATCTGATTCCCAATTTTTTATGCAGCTGCGGGATTATTGAAACATTTTCAAGTTTTGTCTCGGCAAACTTTTTTAAGGTGCGGATTCTTTCAAAAGGCATCGCATTTACATTTTTAATCGGCGTTACCGGCTGGATAACAAGCGGAATGGAAGCGTCAACTTGCGAAATAATTTCAACCGCTTTTTTAAATTCTTCTTCCGTGGATTTTGAAGTCAAAACGATTTTTACAAAAACTTTATTTTTCGCGATTTTCAGAAATTCAAGGTGTTCTTTCCAGTATTCAATGCCGCAGGAAGTGGGAAGTTTTATGTCCATTGCAACATAATCCACAGCGGATGAAATTTTAGAAAACTTTTCGTAAAGAGTGCCGTTGGTATCAAGATATGCTTTCATTCCTCTTTTTTTGAAATGCGGAATAATTTCCGAAATTATTTCGGCGTGCAGCAATGGCTCTCCTCCCGTAAAGGAAATAATGGAAACCTTTTTCGCCGATTCCAGTTCTTTTTCAATATTTTCTATAATTTCAGATACTGTTTTAATTTTTCCGGCAACGGCGGGCCGACTTCCCTGAGTATCGCAGTAATCACAATGTAAATTACATCCGGAAAACCGGACAAAAACCATTGGAATCCCTGCGTAAATCCCTTCACCCTGAATAGATGTAAAAATTTCCGAAATTCTTCCTATCATACGATCGGATCCTTTCTGCCGGCGGACGTAAAACCTTTTGCGCGCAAAACACAGGCGTCACACTTTCCGCATGGCTTTTTCCCGCCCGAATAGCAGGACCATGTCAATTCAAGCGGAACTTTCAACCTAAACGCCAACTCCACAATTTCCTTTTTTGTCTTGTAAAGCAACGGGGTTTCAATTTTTATATCCCCGCTTTTTGTCCCGACGGATAACAGTTTGTTAAAATTTTTGTAATACTGCGGACGACAGTCGGGATAACCGGAAAAGTCAACCGCATTCGCACCTATAAAAATCTTTTTCGCGCCAATTGTTTCGGCGAAAGAAAGAGCATAACTTAAAAAAATAGTATTCCTGCCGGGGACATAAGTTAACGGTATTTCTTTGCCTATTTTTTTATTATACGGAATTTTTTTGTTTTTGTCAATAAGCGAACTGCCTTTCCAAGGAAAAAATATTTTTACCGTTTTATAATCAACATCGGCACAAGCAGCAATTTTTTTAGCACTTTTTAATTCACGGCTGTGCCTCTGACCGTAATCAAAAATCAGACAATGACATCTGAATTTTCTCCTTGCTATAAAAAGCACCGTTGATGAATCCAGCCCTCCGGAGAGCAGGACAACCGCCTCATTTTTCGTAGTATTCCGCACAGTTTTTTTCGGTCTCCCAAACTTTTACTCTTTCAACTTTCAACATTTTATTTTTAATTTTTAATTCGGCTTCCGTAAATATAAATTCCGCTATATTTTCCGCAGTCGGGTTAATTTTGTTAAACGGCGGGACACGGTTAAGATAAGCATGGTCTAATTCCGATAAAATATTTTCTAAAACATTTTTTAAGTAGGAGAAATCGGATAGCATACCGCTTTTGTCAAGCGAACTGCCCCCAACGGTCAGATAAACCCTGTAATTATGACCGTGCAGTTTTTCGCACTTACCTTTGTAATTTCTTAAATTGTGTGCCGCAGAAAAATTATCCTCAACCGTTATGCTATACATCAATACCTCTCTATGTCCACTTTTTTTGCAACGGACATAACCTTTCCCAAAAATATTTTACTTAATACGGAAAATTTATCAGGCGCATCGGAAACATAAAATCTTAAACTGCCGCGGGAATGTGCTTTACGGGACAGACCTTTTTCGGATAAAATCTTTTTTACGGATAAGGAAACTTCCCGGGCGGAATCAATAAGGACTATGTTTTTGCCTACTACCTGCCGGATAATTTTTTTAATCATCGGGTAATGAGTGCATCCTAAAATTATGACATCGCAGCCGGCTTTTTTGAGCGGACGCAGATATACCTCGGCGATATTTCTCGTTATTCCGGTATCCGTCCAGCCCTCTTCAACCAGAGGAACAAAAAGCGGGCAGGGTTGCTGAAAAACCTTGATGCGACCGTTCAATTTTCTAATCGCATTTTTATACGAATCGCTTCTTACGGTAGCGGAAGTCCCTATGACGCCGATTCTTTTATTAACCGTTTTTGAAACCGCCGCGCAGACGCCGCTTTTTATTACACCTACGACCGGTATCTTTTTTGCGATTTTTTTTATGTCGTTAAGGGCAAGGGCAGAGGCAGTATTGCAGGCAACCAATATGAGTTTTACATTATGCCTGATTAAAAATTTCGTAATCTGTCTTGAAAAATTTTTTACCGCGGTTTTTGATTTTGTTCCATAAGGCACTCTCGCGGTATCGCCAAAATAAATTATATTTTCCGATGATAAAATCCTGATCAATTCCTTCAAAACGGTAAGACCGCCGAGACCCGAATCAAAAATCCCGATTGGTCTATTATTTAAGTCGTTTTTCATATTCTTTGATTCCGTTAAAAATATTTTCCGCCACTTTTTTCTGAAATTTTTTCTGGTTGAGAAGTTTTTCTTCCTTGGCGTTTGACAAAAATCCGACTTCAACCAAAACGGCCGGCATTGTAGCGCCTCTTAAAACATAAAAATTCGCCTGCTTGACGCCGCGTGAATTCAAATTAGAAAAATTGTTGCATACCTGCTTATCAATGGTTCCGCAGAGAGTTGCCGACTCGTTCATAAATTCAGTTACTGCCATAGATAACAATAGTTTTTCTATGTCTCTTTTTCCGGAAAGCGAGGGTTTTTCAAGTGCAATTACGGAGTTTTCCATATTTGCGACTGCTTCGGCGGCGCGGTCGGTGGCCTTTTCCGATAGAAAATAAATTTCAAAACCGCGTGTATTATCGGAAATAGAAGCGTTGCAGTGAATGCTCACAAACAGGTCGGCCATAACTTTATTGGCGAATCTCGTCCTGTCCGCAAGCGGTATAAATGTATCGTCCGACCTTGTCAGAAAAACGGTATATCCGTTCTTTTTTAACAACCCCGCTAAAAGTTTTGTTACAATAAGCGCTATATCTTTTTCCTTCGTTCCTTTGGGACCTACTGCACCGGGGTCCTCACCTCCATGCCCGGCATCAACAACAATTTTATTAAGTTTATGAATCGCTTTTGTTGGTTTTGATTTTTTTATTTCGTTGGTCTCAACAATCGGGATTTCTTGTTCCGTCTTTGACGGAGGAGGAAGAATCTCTGACGGTATATTTGTTTCTAAAAAACCTGTTGATGACGGAGCAAGCACGGAGGATAAACCTGTTAATTTCGCCGACATCTCGCCGAGACGTTCAACATCAATAACCAGCCGAAACGGAGACGATAAGGTAAATGTTTCGCTTTTTCCCGAATAAGTTCCGAGATTTACGACGAACAAAACATCCCGCTCCAAATTTGTCGCATCAAGGGTATCAACAACACCGTCATTTATGGTAATTGACGATTTTTCGGCATTAATTTTACTTCTGTAAATTTTTACGGTAATTTTTTTTTCTCTTGATGTATCAATTTGAATCTCTTTTTTTTCAACCATCTGAATTACCAGACGGGTCTTATCTTTGTAGGAATAATATCTCGGCGGAAAAATATCCGGAATAATTGAAACCCGCAAAATAAGCCGCCGATAATCCCATTCGCTGTAAAAACCGGTTACATCCGCGAACGCTCTTGTAAGCACAAATTCAAGCGGAATTAAAAGTTTGCTGTCGTCCAATAACGCCGCCTTGTTCATCAGCCGTTCAATTTTATTGACAATAACTCTTTTGGAACCAATCTGAAAAATTATTTCCTTATCGTTAAGGGTAAGTATAACTTTTTTTGATAAAGGAAACCAGTTGGTTTTTGCACCGTAAATTTTTGCGATGTCATCGGTTGACAAATAACCCATCCCCTGAACAAGAAAAAGCGGAACGGATAAAAAAGTTGAATTTTCTTTTACCACATTTACCGTTTTTATCTCGGCAAAAACGGTAGAGAAAAATAAAAAAAATATGGCTACAATGACGGATTTTTTATGCTTCATAACTTTCAATTTTAAGCTTTGACCTTTAACTTTTAACCTTTCCGTTCACCTGCTTTTCAGCAGAGCAATATAATTTAAGTAATTTGCTTTTATTTCTGCAATTGAATCGCCGCCGAATTTCTCGCAAAATGATTTTGCTATCTCAATTGAGACGACGGCTTCGCCTATAACACCGGCAGCGGGAACCGCGCAGACATCCGAACGGACAATCTGCGCCTTTATGCTTTCCTTTGTTTTTATATCAACCGATTGCAGAGGTCTTTTTAATGACGGTATCGGCTTCATCGCCGCGCGGACAATTATCTGCTCTCCGTTGGAAATTCCGCCCTCAATGCCGCCGGCGTTGTTTGATTTACGCCAATAACCGATTGAACTATCATAAAAAATTTCGTCGTGAACCTGCGAACCCAATTTTCTTGATATATCAAATCCGCGGCCTATTTCAACGCCTTTTACCGCCTGAATTGACATCACCGCATAAGCAAGACGGGCGTCAAGTTTCAAATCCCATTGGGTATGACTTCCAAGTCCGACAGGCACGCTACTTGCAACAACGGTAAAAATTCCGCCGACAGTGTCACCGTTTTCCTTCGCTTTTTCAATCGCTTTAATCATCCGTTCTGCCGTTTTTTCGTCAAAACATCTCACCGGTGAATTTTCCGCAAGTTCGGCTATATCGTCAATTTTCATCTTGGATGACGGAACACGAATACCCGCAATCTCTTTCGTAAAAGAAATTATTTTTATTCCGAATTCTTTTAAAAATTTTTTACAAACCGCACCGACGGCAACACGGGCGGCAGTTTCCCGGGCGCTTGACCTTTCAAGAATATCTCTCATATCATCAGTATTGAATTTTAAAATCCCGGGAAGGTCTGCATGACCCGGACGGGGCCGCGTTAATTTGAATTTTTCATCTGCGGCACCGGCTTCTGTGGACATTATTGTTTTCCAATTTTCCCAATCCTTGTTTGAAATTGTCAACGCAATAGGCGAGCCGAGTGTCTTTCCGTGACGAACGCCGGAAGTAATTGAAACCTTATCGCTCTCAATTGATTGCATTCTTTCGCCGCGGCCGAAACCCTTTTGACGACGGGCAAGTTCCGTATTTATGAAATCCTCATCTAATTCAACCCCGTAAGGAATACCCTCTAATATCGCCGTCAGACACTTACCGTGCGACTCGCCGCTTGTTACATATCTGAGCATTTTAATGTCCTCCATTCGCTTCGCTCACCCCCGACTGAAGTCGGGGGCTACATTATTACAAATTCTTTCTTAAAACTTTCTTCATAAATTCAACGGGCGGAATTTTTCCGGTCCACAGTTCAAACGATTTCGCACCCTGATAAACAAGCATATCCAAGCCGCCGGCAAAGGCAGCACCTATTTTTTTTGCATCTTTTATAAGTTGCGTTTCCCTGTTATAGATGACATCGTACACAAACAAATTTTTCCTTAAATATTTTTTATCAATCGGGGAACAGTCGCCGACTTTCATCCCTACGGGCGTGGCATTTATAAAAATATCGGCGCTTTTTATTTCATCCGGAATTTGCGAGGTTTTTACAATTTTAATTTGCGGGAACGAACCTTCTAAAAAATGTTTTGCTTTTTCCGTGTCAATATCGGCTACTGTAAGCCGTTTGATTTTTGAACCAATAAGCGAAAGGGCAATTGCCTTGGCAACACCGCCGCAACCCAGCATTAAAACATTTTTGTTTTTCGGTGTAATTTTTTCAGATATTGATTTAAGAAAACCGTAACAATCCGTGTTAAAACCGGATAGTTTTCCGTTTTTGTTAACGATTGTATTTACCGCGCCGATTTTTTTCGCCGCGGCAGAAATTTTGTCAAGATATTTTACTATGTTTTCCTTGTGAGGAATTGTAACATTAACGCCTGCAATGTTAAAAATACGAATAGCATTTACGGCATTTGAAAGATTGTCCGTTTTCACCTCAAACGGCAAATAGATAAAATCCAGTCCCATCTTTTCTATCGCCGCATTGTGCATCAAAGGGGAAAGTGAATGTTTTATCGGATAACCGAATATCCCGAGAATTTTTGTTTTTGACGAAATCATATTTTTATTCTCCTGCAACCGATAATTTGCTTATTAACAAAGACGGACTCCCGATGCTTCCGTAAAACCTCAAATCATTTCCCACGCCGCCAATACTACTGAACAAATCTAAAATATTTCCGGCAATCGTTATACCGTGAATAGGAAATTTTTTAATGCCGTCTTCCACAAAAAAACCGTTAACGCCGACAGAAAACTCGCCGGAAACGGCATCCGCATTGTGCATGCCCATCGTCTCGGTTATCAAAAGCCCGCCAACAGCGATACTTTTCAGCAGTTCGTTAAAAGAAAAATTTCCTTTTTGAATATAAATGTTTGTAGGAGCGGGACGGGAACTTCCGGAATAACTTCTTGAAGAATTTCCTGTTGATTTCACATTATCCCTGTTTGCCGTGTATAAATCGTAAAGATAATTTTTAAGCACTCCTTTTTCTATCAGCACTGTTTTCTGCGTTGGAGTACCTTCATCGTCAAAAGAGGATGTCGCCACACCGCCACCAAGCGTTCCGTCATCAATGATGTCCAATCTGTCAGAGCATACTTTTTCATTAAGTTTTCCCTTAAAGAGCGACACATTTTTCTGCACGGCATAAGCGGAAAATGATGAATCCAAAAGTGCAAGAAATTCACAGGCGACATTTTGATTAAATACAACGGAATAATTACCGGTGGTTATTTTTTTAGCACCCAAAAGGTCAACGGAATTTTTTACCGCCTCATTTGTAACGGTCTCAAAATCAATTTCCTTGAAAATCCGTGCAACCTTAGATTCGCCGCCGACCTGTATTTCCTTCCCGTCGGAAGCAACGCAGGAAATTCCGTAAGAAAAAACTGTTCCGCAGGAAGAAAGTTCAAGACCGTTACTGTTCATTATATACGTTTCACCCAGTGATTCGGAATAAATCGCCCTTACAACATTTTTTATTTTATTATTCGCCAACGCTATATCTTCCATTTTTTTGATTAGTGAGATTCTTTTTTCTAACGGCTCTTTACCGAACGAGTCATCGCAAATATCCAATTCGTAACGCAGCGGCGTTTTTGAAGGAATTGCAAGTGATATGTATGCATCCTTCCGTAAAAACTCCGAGTTTTTCAATGCGGACAAAATTAAATCATCCGTTGCCCGTTCATTAAAATTATTTGTGTATGCAGAACCTACTTTTCCATTTTTTATAATTTTAATTCCTACGCCCTGCGATTCCGAAATATAAGAATCTTCAAGTTTTCTATCCGACCAGACAATGGTTGTGTCGGCAGTTTTGTCGGCAAAAATTTCTATGCCGACATCAACGCCAGCCGTTTTTTGTGCTTTTACAAAAATATCTTTGAGAAATTTTTTATCGGTCATCTTATCAGCGATGTCCAAACCATATAAAATGCGATTACAGCGAGCAGTATGAAAATTACGCCGATCTTTTTCCGACGGAGAAGCACATAAGCGTCGTTAAACAAAAACTCTTTTGCATAAAAATTTATTTTCATAACTAATTTCGGTTTATACAAATAGATATAACCTAAAAACAAAAGTACGATTCCGCAAATAAGTTTTATGGTAACCATAGTTCCCCTCCCTTTTCCTGCAAATTATTTTATAAAAAATATGGCAAAATGTCAATTTTTTTTGTATACTATATTATCTATGATAGAGAAACTAATTAAATCAAAAAAAATTTACGGCGGAAAAATTCTAAACTTTTATGTTGACGATGTATCTCTTCCGAACGGAAAAAATGCAAAAAGAGAATACATTCGTCAGCCGCATGCTGCTGCGGTTATACCTATAATTTCCCGCCAAAAAATAGTTCTTGTTAAACAATACAGATACCCTATAAAAAAAATAACATATGAAATACCGGCAGGGAAATTGGACAACGGTGAAAAGGCAATTGATTGTATAAAAAGGGAACTTGCGGAAGAAACCGGCTTTACATCAAACAATATAAAAGAACTTATTTCTTTTTATCCGTCAACGGCTTTTTCAACGGAAAAACTTCACATTTTTGTTGCAAAAAATCTTAAAAAAGTTAGGATTCATCCGGATGAAGACGAATTTATTAAGCCGGTAATAATTAATTATACAAAAGCGCTTGAATGGATTGAGACGGGTAAAATAAAGGATGCGAAAACACTCATCGGGCTGCTTTATTATTTTTCAAAAACCTCTTAACCACAGATGGACACAGATTTCCACAGATTAAAAAACTACAAATTATTTTTGTTCCTTTGAATTTAGCCGTGTTTATCTGTGTGAATCTGTGGCTTGATTTTTATAATTTTCTATACTTTAAGAAATTTCTTTCATAACCGGCACTTCGTTGCAATTGTCGGGGAATAACGGACACTTCACGCATTCAAACCAGATTTTATGAGGAAGCACTTCTTTAGGAACAACCTTAAATCCCAATTTTAGAAAAAAATCCGGACTGGCCGTCAGGGCGAAAACCTTTTTTACTCCCAGTTTTTTTGCCGTTGATATGCATTTCCCGACAAGCGCCGAACCCAATCCCCTGTCTCTGTGAGACAACGCTACGGCAAGGGCTTTTACTTCCGCGATGTCCTCCCATGTTACGAAAAGTTCGCAACAACCCGCAACTTTTTTATTTAATTCTACCACATAAAAATTTTGAAGTTGCTCATAAATCTGATTCAGCGACCTTGCCAGCATCTGACCGTTTTTCGCATAGTAATTGACCAGTTTCTGGATTTCTTTCACATCCGAAATTTTTGCTTTTCTTATCATAACTTTTCCCCTTCCGCAAATGCGGATAAATTAATTTCCAAAAGATTTTTTTTATTTTCTAAAACTTTTTTAATAATTTCATTGACGGCGGCAACCGGAAAAATTTTTGTTTCCTTGATGAATTTGCCGAGCATAACCATATTCGCCGAGCGGACATCTCCGAGTTGAGAAGCCGTCTCCGTTGCAGGAACATAAATTGCATCCGGGGATTTTGAATAAACAAGAGACGAGTTAACAAATAGTAATCCGCCTTTTTTTAATTTCGGCGAAAATCTATTATACGATTGTTCATTCAAAATAATTAGAATTGAAGGCGCGGCAATAACGGGTGAACCGATTTCGTCGTCGGAAATTATAACCGAACAATTTGCCGTACCTCCTCTCATTTCGGCGCCGTAAGACGGAAAAAAAGTCGTGTATTTATTTTGCGATGCGGCAATATTACACAAAAGATTACCTAAAAACATAATCCCCTGTCCGCCGCTGCCGGCTATAATTATTTCTTCATGCATTTATTTCTCTCGCTTCGCTCACCGAGAATGAATTCTCGGCTACATTATTGTGTGATGCTTCGGGTTTTGGCAGGTGGACTGAAGTCCACCTAAACCCTCGCATCATTTTTCTTTATAAACTCCGAGCGGAAATGTTTTTGACAGAACATCATCCACCCATTTTACCGACTCAGTAGGAATCATCTGCCAATCGGTGGGACATTGTGATAAAACTTCAACCATTGAAAACCCGCAATTATTTAACTGATTCTCAAACGCTTTTTTTATTGCTTTTTTTGCTCTTAAAACATTTTTCGGACTTGACACGGAAACCCGTTCAAGATAACAAACACCGTCTAACGAAGAAAGAAGTTCGCACACCTTTAACGGATGCCCTTCCCTTTTTGCATCTCTGCCGAACGGCGTAGTCGCCGTCTTTTGCCCTAAAATCGTCGTCGGAGCCATCTGCCCGCCGGTCATTCCGTAATTGGCATTATTGATGAAAATCGTAGTAATGTTCTCTCCGCGGTTCGCAGCATGAATTATCTCCGCTGTTCCGATTGCCGCAAGGTCGCCGTCGCCCTGATATGTAAAAACAACCCTGTCCGGTAAACATCTTTT
>DHFT01000002.1 GCA_002402375.1 Elusimicrobia bacterium UBA4817
GTCTGTAAATGCAAAAATGTTGATTGTATAAAAATTGCCGACCTCAAAAAACTTTTTCTGTCCTTGAACCCTTTTGAACTGAGTCAAACTATTGATAAAAAATTAAACAAAATTTATGACGCTGCATCTAAAAATAGTAAAATTTACAAAAATTTTAATTCCGAACCTTATATTGTTAATAACTCTGTTTCTTCTAACTTATGGTTACATTCTTAAATGATTTGACAAGCAAGGAACGATATAAAAGTGGGAGCATAATTTCGTGGTGACCGATGAAGTAAAAACCGTTGTTCCCGGCGGGTCGGGACACTACGTTTTCAAAAGCACGGTATTGAAAATTCATATCAAAATTGGCAGCGGTAAAATTTCTTGCTTTATATCCGAGATTTCTGGAAAGATTTAATGCTTTAAGAAAAACCTCGGGAAGTATGACTGCGGAACCGAAATTAAGTATTACACCTCCCTCAAGTTTTGATACGATTTCCGAAAATTTAAGAAAATCATTGTAGGATGTTTTACCCCAACTGGCGCCATCGCACTCCGGATGCTGATATATTATGTCCGTTCCGATACCTGCATGAACCGTTGCGGGAATTTTTAATCTATATGCATTACCCAAAATACTTTCCCTACGAAACTTCAGTTTTTTTTCATTTACCATTTTCCCGATCGTCTCGCCTAATCCGAGATTTCTTTCAGCACCATATTTTACTGCTTCATTTATAAATTTGCCCGTCTCAAAAGCCATGCCGAATTTACCGTCTTTCAGTTGCTCTGCCACATCCTCGGAAGTTTTTCCGCAATATGAAATTTCAAAATCGTGTATGATTGATGCACCATTTGTTGCAATTGCCGTAATGATATTTTTTTTCATCATATCAATAACCAGATGAGAAAGTCCGCATTTAATTATATGCGCCCCGAACATAAAAATTACCGGTTTTCTGTTTTTTCTTGCGTCAATAATTCTTTTTACAAGTTCCTTAAAGTTTTTTCCGGCGAGAACATCCGGAACTGTTTCCAAAAATTCTTTTCCTGAGGGCTTGGTAAATATACTTAACTGCACCTTGCTTTTTCTTTTCGCCAGCAGGTATCTTTTTACATTTTTAAGGTTTAACATTTTCGCCTCCCGTGTTTAATTCTGCGACGATTGAACCTACCGCTATTTCCGACCTCATTTTTACCGGTATATGATATTCATCGGCGGTAAGCCAGATTAAGACCTTTCCTTTCTGCATAAATAATCCTGTATCCCGTAAATCCGGTTCCACTATAATCGTTTTATATTTTTTCCCGTTAATTTTTATTTTTTCTTTATTATGAACCATTACTTTCATTTTATAATTCTTTTTGTTTAAATTGGCATTCAGGGTAAATATATCCCCGGGTCTAATTTCCTGCAATCGCACCCAATAAAGCGCTGCAAGAACGTCCAGAACATTTTCCGGTATTTCAAATGTTTCGCCTTTGTTGTTGGTAGCCGAATGTTTATCCTGGTCGTAATCAACCTTTTTTTCTCTTTTATATTTTCCCTCGGAAATGTGCTGTTCAAAAGCAACTGAATGAAATTTTTCTACATCAACCCACGAGTTTGTAAAGTCCCTTACCTTAAAAAACACATCAAAAAACGGCGCGGACTTTGCTTCCGAGTAAATATGGTACGCTTTTTTCCCGCGATAGTCCGTAATGCCTTTTATCTCAAGCGTGCCATAGCCCACTTTTACAAACTTCCAATATACATCGTAGATAAGTTTTTCTTCAATCGGCAGTTTTTTTTCTTCACCAGAAATGATTACAGCGATAAAAACAAAGATTACAGCGATAAAAAATCGCCGAAATCGTTTTCTTACATCGCTGCTATCTGGCTTTATTCTGTTTAATAATCCATTCGGCGGCATCTAAAATATCCTTTGCGGTATAATCCGCACCCTTTACGTTAATCCCCGCACCGGTTAAAACAAAAACGGATCCGCACCCGACATTTTTTGCCAAATCGATATCCGACTGCATATCTCCTACCATATAGGAATTTTTAATATCTATATTAAGGTTTTTTTTTGCCTCTAAAATCATCCCGGGCCTCGGCTTGCGACATTTACAATTTTCGTCGGGGTGATGAGGACAGAGATAAACACCGTTTATTACGGCATCTTTTTCTTTTAATTTCTTTATGATAACTTTATTTAATTTTTTGACATCACTTTCGGAAAAATTTCCTCTCGCTACTCCCGACTGATTGGTAATGACCACAACCTTGTAGTCCGCTTGATTTAACAATTTTATTGCCGGATATGAACTTTCCAAAATTTCCAATTTCTGCTCGTCGGCAGAATAATGCATATCCTTATTTATAGTTCCGTCTCTGTCAATAAAAACTGCCCGACTTTTATAAAATGTTAATGCCATCAGAAACCACATAATCATCTGAATTTCGGAATCGCCATAAACATGCTCTGTCAGACCCGATAATAAAAATCCCGAAATTGCAAAAAGACAACCGTAAATAAAAAATTTTTCTTCCTCAACGGAATGCTTCGCCTTTTTTACTCCATAGTAAAAATAAACCGAAAACAGATACAAAAAAGCAAGAAGACCGATAACACCTCTTTCAACCAGTATATGTATAAAAGTATTGTGCAAATGCGAAAGTTTGTAAAACTCTTTTGAAAAATTCAATTTTTGATAGTAATCCGGATAAACCTTTTTTATATTTTTCAACCCTACGCCTAACAACGGATAATCCTTGAAAATTTCAAAAGATGTTTTCCACATCGTTATGCGGACGGGGTCGCTAAAATCGGTCGCCCTTTTAAGAATACTCCTGCGCATATCCATAAATATATTTGAGATTACAACCAAAACCGAAACCGCAACAATGATATAAACCAAATTTTTCAACCGCTTTATGTACATCAAAAAAATTGTGCCCATAAGTATAGCCGTTGAGAGCCAAACCATTCTTACATAACTAAAAAATATGCCTAAAAAAATGCTGACGAATAAAATTATAGGATATAAAAACTTTTTCTTGGAATGTAAAAGCAGAAATATACTTAGTGGCAATGCGACCAGCAATCCTTCGGCATAAGTCTGTGCCCAAGAACGCGTTCCGTGAGCGCGAAAATTAAACAAACTGAAAAACCGCGTGAACGCAGGTAAATGATCCCATACATATAAATTGTTTCCTATTAGATACTGTAAAAATCCCAAAAAGCCCATTATTGCTGATGATATTAAAAATACGTACATTATTTTTTTGGCGTGATTGAAATTTTTTACATTTGCAAGGGTAAGAAAAAAAATAAAAAATAACATATTTTCATTAAGGCCTTTTATACTTCGTCCGAAGTCAAGGCCGAACAGGGCAGAAACAATCGCCGAGCAGAAAAAAATTAAAATTGCAAAGGTTACCGGAGATGAAAAATCGGCGGACTTGGTTTTTGCTATTTTTACAATCCACACCAAAAACAAAAACAGCCAGACGATATTTGTCGCCGCAACGGAAATCGGAAGCACGAATGCAAGAACAAAAAGTCCGTAATACAAAACTGTATCAATTTTTTTTAGCAATTTCATCCTCCAAAAATTTTTTGAACCCATCTTTTTGACGTATTTCAAGTTTTATGTCTAATACATAACACGGGAAATCATCGGGCAATCGGACAACATCTTTTGAAGTAGTAATTACAAATGCTTGTAACTCTGCGGCATCCGAGTATAATTTTTTTATATCTTTATCTCTGAAAAAGTAATGGTCAGGAAACTTTCTATGAACCAGAAGATTTACTCCTATTTCTTTAAGTGTTTTTTCAAAATCCTCAGGCACAGCGATTCCGGATACGGCAATAGCATTCCGGTTTTTAAGTAATGCCGGTTCCGTTTCCGAACCGTTTTTATTAAAAATCTTTTTGCTGAAAAACGCATGAAAAATCGGCGCCGCCTTGTTATATTTCCTGATAACATTTTCTATCTCACAAATAGTTTTATCAGTCACTTTATCACACCTTGTAATAACGAACGCCGAAGCGCGGTTTATATTTCTAACCGGTTCTCTTAAATAGCCGGCAGGTAAAAGCAAATTGTTCCCGAACGGGTTTAACGCATTTATACAGACAATATCAATATCCCTGCAAAGATTTAGGTGCTGGAAGCCATCGTCTAAAATTATAGTATCAACACCAAATTTTTCAATTGCAAGCAATCCAGTTTTATATCTGTTTTTACCGATAATTACAGGAACATTGTTGAGCATTTTTGCCATAAGATACGGCTCGTCACCGGCAAGTTTTGCTCCTAATAAAACTTTGTTGCCATCCGTTACCACTTCCGACTTCCGACTTCCGACTTATATCCTCTTGAAATCACACAAACTTTTTTATTTAATTTTTTTAACAATTCCGCTAAAAAAATCACAGCCGGCGTTTTACCCGTGCCACCGACGGTAATATTACCAACCGATATAACTTTACATGGTAGTTTTTTTTGTCCGCTTTTTTTAATTTTTTGCGAAATAATAAAGCACAAATAATATAAAAACGAAAACGGATAAAGAATTTTAAGCGGCTTCATATTTTTCTATAAATCTTTTCGTAAATGTTTGAAATGAACGGTTTTGAATAAATTCTCAACCGGTTTTCCAGCCAGGTTTTAGGATTTCTTACTTCAACCCTTTTTAATAAATACGGATTTTGACCGACGGAGTTCAATCCGATATTCAGAGTCAACCCCGTTAAAAATCCCGCTTCTTTTAATGCTGAAACATATAAATTGTCATACTCGCCGTAAGGATAGCAAAAATGTTTCGTTTCTTTTTTCAGATTTTCTTTAATTATTTTTTTAGAAACTAATAAATCATTAACAAGTTCCTCTTTTGTCGGCTGTGTTGTTGAATGTCTCGGATGTGTGTGACTGTGCGATTCAAAACTGAAAATACCGGATGATTCCATTTCTTTAATTTGTTGCCAGTGCAGATGGCCGAGCATGCCTACACGAGAAGTTATTAAAAAAACGGTCGCCTTAAAATTGAAATTTTTTAAAATCGGAAATGCTTCGGAATAATTATCCCGGTATCCGTCGTCAAAAGTCAGATGAACGGTTCTCTCCGGCAACTCTTTTTTACCGGTGATATAATTAAAAATATCGTCAAGCGTTGCCGAAGAATAATTTTTTTTTTTAAGAGAAAGCAGGTTCTCTTCAAAAATTTCAGGCGTAATTTTTCCGTTTTTATTTATCGTGTGATAGCACAAAATCAGGACGGACATATTGCTCCCACAAATTCCATTATTTTTTTGATATGTTTTTCATTGGAAAAATTTTCTGCCGTTTTTCTCGCACCGACAGACATTTCCATAAGTTCCTCTTTTCGCAACGAGTTTGCCTTTTTCATTTTATCTGAAATTTCTATAGCATCTCTCGGATTTTTTATTACAAATCCGTTTTTACCGTCGGAAATTATCTCAGATGCACCCGTTAAAGAAGAAACTATTATAGGCGTTCCGCAGGCAAGCGATTCAAGAGCCACATTAGGAAACGGGTCATAAAAACTCGGATAAACAAAAAAATCCGCCGCCTTGTAAAACTCTCTTATATCATCCTGCCAACCGACAAATTTCACAAAATCGGAAAGTTGCAAATTTTGAGATTTTTTCTTGAAATAATTTTCCCTGCCACGACCGACAACGAGCATTTTAGCATTTTTCTGCTCTTTATTCAAAAGATAAAATGCGTCTAAAAGCGGCTCAAGTCCTTTAAGAAAATGATTTGATGAAACAAATAAAAAAATAAAATCAGAATCGGAAAAACTAAACTTATGCAAAATTGACTTACGGGCAATGTCTTTGCCGGCAGAATTAAATTTTTCTACATCAATTCCGTTTATTATAATTTTAATTTTTGAGGGGTCAACTTTATATGTTTCTGTCAGATTATTTGCAACAATTTTAGACGGGCAAAGGAAAAGTTTTGTTTTATCATTTGTAAAAATTCGTTTCTCAATATAAAGTTTCAGCCAGTGCGAAGGACTTAACAATCTTCGCGTATATCTTAAGAATTTTCCAAAAAAAGTCCTGTACTTCAAAAGTGAAATCCAAACATACTTGCTATAAACTCCGCCGCTAAGACGATATATGTCTTGATAATACACATTACCGGTGGCAAAAATTAAATCAAATTTCTCTTTTTGGATTTCTTTTTTTGAATTAACGGCAAAACTTAAAATTTTAAGAACTGACGGGAAAGGAATAACTTTAATTTTATGAAAAACTATCTTTGGATTATTTACAATATCACATTTAGCGGCATATACGGAAACATTAAAGCCCTGCTCGGCAAAAAGCGCCGCAAGATTTCTCATATACCGCTCCGCACCGCCGGAACTGCTTATGTTTTTATGAACAATTGCTATTTTAATTTTTTTTCTCCAAATAGTTTGACAGTTTTTCTAAAACGGTTTCTACAGAGAGATTTTTAAGTTCTCCCTGAATATACCCGTGAATACTTTCCGGCGGACTCCAGCCGTAAGCACCGTTTTTCTGACCGTAAATTATAAAAGTCGGCGTCTTTTGACTAACCGCTATATGCGCCGGAGCCGAACTTGTGCCGATGTGAAGCGAACAGTTTTTTATAAGTGCCGCCAAATCAAGAATATCAAAATTGTCGCAAAGTATATGTTGCTTTTTGCATAAAGACATTGCACTTTTTACATAATCAAGTTCGCCAGGACCCCATAAAAAAATAATTCTTGCGTTATATTTTTCCGCAAGCAAGTCAGCAAGGCGAGAGAATTTTTCTTTTTGCCATTGACGATGTTTCCGACGGTTAGTTATATCAAGAGTGACTAAAAAATTCTGTCTGGAAATTTTATTCTTATAAAAAAAATCAAGAACCTTTTTCTCGTTTTCAGCGGCAAATACCAAATCCAAATCTATACCGTCACCGCTTACTCCTAACTCTTCAAGTATCTGAAGCCGGTCATTGACCGTATAACCCTTGTCCTGATATTTCGGCATTATATTGTAGCACCAGAATCCCCACGGACGATAAAAAGCGAGCCGTTTTTTAGCACCAGAAAAAAGTGTATAGTAACCTGAAATCGCAGAATGCATAAAATCAATTACCGTGTCAAATTTTTGCTCTCTGATTTTTCCAAGTGTGTCCTTATCCCAGGGAATTATTCCCGATAAATAGGGATTGTATCTTAAAATTTTCTCTGCTGATTTTCCTGTCAAAAAATATATTTCGTTTGCCGGATTATTTTTTTTCAATGCCCTTATCAATGGTGTAGTAAGCAACACATCGCCGACGGCCCTTAACATAATAATTAAAAATTTTTGCTTGACACTATACATTTTTGATACGGTATTTTGGGTCATTATACATTTTAAACTGTCGGTATATTTTAAGTTTAATTTTACCTTCCGCTAAATTTTTGAACAATTCCGACAATTCGGCTTCAAGATCTTTTTTTTGTAATTTTAACACTTTTATTTTACCGAGAACCATTTTTTTATGATAACTATCCGCATCTTTGCGAATCAACTGCTCGTTCATATGATAAATCTTCAACTGCATTATACTGATTTTATCTGCCAAACTACCTACTGTTTCTGCCATTTTTTAATGCCTCCAAAACTGCTTCGTCTATTTTTTCAATAAGGTCACATCGTTTCTGATTAAGTTTATCTATGTTTTTCTTTGCCTTAAATACAACATGGACATCGTTTAAGCGAGCTTTGTCCTCCTCGTGCCATAAAATAACATTTACCGACGATAATTCTCCGACCAATTTTCCCAAGTTATTTTTTTTCCCCGATAAACGGGATTTCGCTTCGCTCAACATTTTTTCTCCCATAATTCTTTTAATTTAAGAAGTGATATTAATTCATTATAAGAATCCATAATAGAAATCACAATGCCGATGAATCCGTCTAAAAATCCAAGTTTAATAATAAAATTTCTGAAAAATTTTGCGCCGGCACGTGCTAAAAATAACCCAGGTTTTTTATTTTGGCTGAATAAATATTCCGCTTTTCTTGATGTATAAAAATTAGATTTTTTAAGCATATCGGAAATGTCCTGATACGGATAATGAAGCATCGGGAATTTTAATTTGAGGATTTGTCCGTTAATAGAAATTTTTTCATGGACATTTTTACACTGAAATTTGGCATAACCTTTTTTGAAGAGTCGCAGTTGATAATCCGGATATTTTCCTCCAAACCTTAAAAATTTTCCGAAATAAAAATTTCTTCTTGGAATTAAATAGCCCTTGACCTCGGACTTCGGACTTCTAACTTCGAACAATATTTCATTTTTTAATTCTTCCGTAACAACTTCGTCCGGGTCAAGATACAAAATCCAATCGCCTTTGCACTGTTCAATTCCGAATTGCTTATTGATATTGAGATTGGGATTATTATCTCTGCAAAAAATGTTCTGCGTATATTTCTTAGCAATTTCAACGGTCTTATCTTTTGAAGCACAATCAACAAAAACGATTTCATCCGCCCATCTTACGCTTTCAAGGCATCTTTCAATGTTTTTTTCCTCGTTATGACCTATAATTGAGACAGAAATCATAATAGTTCCCAATAAACTTTTTCCGTTCCTTCAATCATTTTTTCTTTGGAAAAGTTTTTTGCTTTGATTTTACCATTTTGTGAAAATTTCTGTTGCAAATTTTTATCCGTTAATATCTTTACCGTTTTTTCGGCGAGAATTTCCGGATTCCTCGGCGGCACAAGAAAACCGTTCACACCGTCATCCACCAATTCGCCTACTCCTCCTACATTTGTCGCAACAATTGGAATACCCGATGACATCGCATCAATTACTGATGTGCAAAGCCCTTCAAGATAGGATGACAAAACAAAGACATCAAAAATTGAAAGAAGTTGCGGGACATCCCTTCTGAAACCGGTGAAAATTACTGAATCTGATATTTTAAGTTTATTCGCAAACTGCATTAAATCGCTTTTCAATTTTCCTTCGCCGACAATTAAAAATTTTGTATTTGGCAATTTTTTTTTAATAATAGCAGCGGCCCGTAAAAAATTTCTATAATCCTTATGTGGAGCAAGCGATGCGACAATACCAACAATATTACTATTTCTATCAATTTTAAGTTCATCATAAAGATAATCGCCGCAAACATTTTCAAATCTTGACAGGTCAACTCCGGAGTGAACGACGGATATTTTTCTTTCATCTATACCGTCATTTAACAAAACTCTTTTTACCCCATCTGAAATTGCTATTATTCTGTCAACACTTTTATATTTCCATAAACTTTTTATATGAAAATCAACCCGACGGGAAGAAACTATTTTTGGTTTATGATTGTCATGCCTGAGGCAGATCCGCCTTATGCGGAAAATTTTTGAAGCCAATAGCCCTATTGTATGCGCATGCGCCGAATGTAAATGAACTATATCCGGTATGATTTTATCTACAACTTTTGCGGTTTCGTAAATTGCAACCGGGTCAAATTCAAAAAGCATTTTGACATTAAAAACATTTTTTTGTAATTTATTTGATAATGCACTCTTTGGCTGGCATAAAACAAAATTCTGGTGGCCCTTTTTTTCAAGCCCTTCAACCAACCAAAAAAGCTGCTGCTGACCGCCGCGCCAGGTTTTTTCAAAATCAATGTGAAGTATCGTTAATTGCTTCATAAAAAATTCTTTCCGTTTCGGTTACAAATTTTTCAAGATTGAATTTTTCTTCTATTTTTTTGCGATTGGTTTCACCGGCATTTTTCGCAAGTGCAGGATTTTGCAATAATTCAACAATTTTCTGTGCAAGCACATCGGCATTGCACGGCGGAACTAAAAACTTTTCTTCCATAATTTCGCCAATACAACCAACCGATGTTGCAGCAACAGGTTTTCCCGACGACATCCATTCAAAAAGAGCACGACTTACTGCCTCGCTACCGGTTGATGCAATTACACCGATTGAACATCTTAACATAAACTGATGGACATTTTCTACGAAACCTAAAAATTCTACTGATTTTTCTATTTCAAGTTTTTTTGCTAATTCTTTAAGTTCTTTATATTTTACGTTCTCTTCTTTGCCGGCAATTAAAAATTTTATTTCAGGAAATTTTTTCAGCACATTTGATGCGGATTCTAAAAAATGCTTATGACCCTTAACAGGGTCAAGCCGACCGATAATACCAACGGAAGCGGGAAGTCGGAAGTCGGAAGTCGGAAGTGGTATCGTTGATACATCAATCCCCTGATAAATCGTAACAACTTTTTCGGGCTCAAATCCAATTTCCAAATATCTTTTTCTTATAAATTCGGAAGCGGCAATAATTTTTGCTGTTTTCTTATAAAGAAAACTTTTTTTCGGATAACGCGTATCCGATTTTGTTCTTATTATTACAAATTTTTTTTTTGATAAAAGCGATACTACATAAGTCAAGAAATGTGCTTTACCGGTATGAGCATTTACAATATTAATATCTTCTTTTTCAATAAGTTTTTTTAATCGCAAAATGCTACCAAAAATAAACGGGCTTTTTCTTGAACAGATTTCAACTGTTTCAAAACCATTTTCTTTAGCAAGTTTATTGGGCATGCCGTTTTTTACACCCGCAAAAAATATCCGATGCCCTTGTTTAGCGAGCCCTTTTGATAAATCCATTGCATAGCCGGTTATTCCACTGAACCATGGTATATCAATTATATTCAAGATTCTCATAAAGTTTTTTGACTGTACTAAAAACTTCGTCAACCGTTATTTTATTCATACAATTAAAATGCTTTTGGGGACATTTATTTGGACCGTGTTTCCCGCAGGGCCGGCAGGGTAAATTTTTCTCTATAACAATTGACCTTTTTGTATATGGATAAAATCCGAATTCTTTAACAGTGGGTCCAAAAATTGCAACAACAGGAATGTTCATCGCGGCGGCTATATGCATAGGGCCGGAATCATTGGTTATAAAAACTCGGCATCTTTTTATAGACGCCGCGAGTTGTTTAAGCGTTGTCTTTCCGGCGATATTTATCGCGCTTTGTTTCATATTTTTTTCAACACTGTTTGCGATTTCAATATCGTCGGGCCCGCCGAAAATTACGATTTGCCCGGCGAGCTCTTTGGAAATTTTATCGGAAAGTTCCGCATATTTTTCCACAATCCACCTTTTTGTCGCCCACACACTTCCGGGATTTATACCGAAAATAATTTTATCTTTCGGCAAAAGAGCATCGGCAAATTTTTCGTCTTTGCCGTCAATATGAATTTCAGTTTTTTCTTCCCCTACTTCAACACCAAAGTATTTCAATAAATCAAGGTATCTTTCAAGTTGATGCTTATTTTTATCAAAAAAAACTTTATCCGTGAAAAAAAATTTACCGGCACTGTTTGAAAAACCTATTCTTTCAGGAATATTAGCAAGGTATGAAATTAAACCCGATTTAAAAGAAGGATGTGGAATTAAAGCGACATCAAACCTTTTTTCCCTTATTTTTTTTGCAAATTTGAGCAGCGAGAAAAAACTTTTTTCCGAATTTTTTTTATCAAATACTATAAACTCGTCAATAGCCGGATGACCTTCAAGTATATTCTTTGTCGACGGAATACAGAGCACACTTAGGTGTGCTTTCGGATATTTTTTTGCCGCCTGAATCAGCGGAATTGTTAAAACGACATCGCCTAAAAACGCTGTTTGAATTATCAAAATTTTCATGCAACTAATTTATCGGCTTCCTGTGTTGTCAAATCAATTGCCTTTTTTAGTTCCTGCGATTTTATTTCTATATCGTCGGTTTCATTAACATAAATCGGCGCACCGTGGCATATAGCAATTTTATTAAACGGATATGGAATATGAAACTCGTCCCAGTTCCTGATAACATATTTTCTTTTTTCGGAACTTGCCAGGGGAATTATAGGAAGACCTGTTTTTTGGGCCGCAAGAATTACACCCGGCTGAACTTCTCGCACCGGGCCGCGTGGTCCGTCGGGTGTAAATGCAACCGAAAAACCGTCTTTTGCTTTTTTTATTATTCCCACAAGCGCTTTTATCCCGCCTCTTGAACTTGAACCGCGAACCTGACCAGTACCAAATTTTGTAGTAATACCTGCTATGTATTCACCATCTTTTGATTGACTTACAAGTATTTGTATGTTTTTATTTTTGTGAGACCAGACAAGAAAAACCTGTCTGCCGTGCCAAAAAGCATAAATCACCGGTTTTTTATTTTTTTCCAATTCTTCGTATTCCGTTGAATTTTTAACAACAACTTTTGAAGTTCTGCCGACCAACCAAATATAAAAAAATCCGAGCCAGATTAAAATTCTATCAAAAAAATTCATTTTTTTTTCTTTAATACCCAGCCGATGACAAAAAACTTTGTGTTGACCGGCGTTAAAATACCCGACTCAAATTTCACACCTATTTTCGAGAAATCCATTTTTGATAAAATTTTAGTGTTCTCAAAAATAATTGACGGCTCAACCTCCGTCGGTTCTACAAGTTCGCAGTGCTCTTGTTCGGATTCTATTTGGATTAACTTCAAGACAAAATTTTTGCAAACATCCAGGCCGTCTTTAAGTGCTGCATCAAGAATTTCGTTTCTGCAAAGTGTCTCAACTTCTTTACCAAGCGTGCCGGCGAATAACGAAACGGCGACGGACTTACCAAAATCAATTTTTTTTCCGAATACGGCGAGGTTGAATGTTTCATAGATGGTGGCTGGTTTCAAGTGCGAATGAATCTCTTTTAATCTTTCCGAAAGTTCGTTTTCGGAAATATCTGTTTTTTTCTTTTTTAAATCCCGAAAAATATACCCCTGCCGCAGATTAATCTTGAAGTTTTTTATCATTTTCATAATTGTTTTATTATATCAGAAAAAGGTTGGTTTTTCAAGAAAAATTAGAAATGAACAATATCATCATTGTGATATAAGGAAAGAAACATCAGAAAATACTCTCGCAGATGCCTTGTTAAAAGGAAATTTTGTTTAATATGTTCGTGCCCGTTAAGTCCCAATCGTTTTGTATATTCCGGTGAATTAAGAAGTTGCTTCAGCCAGTAGGCAGTTCCTTCAACGGTATGTGTTAAAATCCCTGAGTATTTATGGGTTATCTGAAGCGAGATACCTCCGACAGCTCCGGCAATAACCGGTTTTTTTTTCCATAACGCTTCCGAAACGGTAAGCCCAAAGCCCTCTCTTAATGACTTTTGCAGAATTATATCGGAACCCCTCTGGAGAGCGTTTATCTCTATATCGTTGTGCAACGGGTCAATGACAAGCAGATGTATATCGGGGTCTTCGGCTGCTCTTTCTTTCGCAGCATTGAGAACTTTATCGTGTTCGGGGTCGTCAGTAGCGGTATTTCCGGCGAGTATTAACTGGCAATTGACATATCTTCTTACCATCTTAAATGCATCTATTACGCCAACGGGGTCTTTTAGAAAATCATAACGAGAAATCTGGGTTATAGTCGGTTTGTTTCTTTCTATTTTATATTTCTCAAAAACGGAACCGATAATTTCTTCGGGTAATTCCTTGTTTTTATCGCTTAACGGGTCAATTGACGGTGAAATGAGAACCTGCCTTACTGAAAGTTGTTTTGCAAAAGCAGGCACAGAAAAAACTGCAATATCGTACATCTCAACAAATTTTTTGAGAAACTGCCAGACGGACTCAACCGGTTGGGATACATCAATATGACACCGCCAGAGCCATTTTTTACCCAAATCTGTTTTTCTTGCAACAAGCCCGATTGGTTGCGGGTCGTGAATAAAAATTATATCGCCATAAAAATTTATTGCCCGCGCATTTTCGTTTTCAACCTGACAAAAAAAATCAAACTCATCGTCGGTTATTTCAATCGGAACGCCGTGTAAAGCGTTATGAAACTTTTTGGTTATATTAAAAAACTTTTCACCGCCCTTTATTAAATCCCAGCGTGTATCTACACCGAGTTCATTCATCAGCGGAACCATTCTATTCAATATCTCTGCAACGCCGCCGCCGACCGCGGTGGAATTTATATGCTGGATAACTTTGCCTTTGAGTTTTTCGCCGAGAATTTTCAGTTCTTCAATTGTATCCTCACCGACTATCGGAATATAGTCATTTATTCTGGGCATTTAACCGTTTCTCCATAAGATATATTATTTTTTGTCTTAATGATTCAAGCGTCTGCGTATAGGGGTCAAGATTTGAAATAACTTTTGCAAGTTCATTTTCTTTCAGTTCATCTTCAAGCCAGTTAGAAAAATCGTTATCCCCTTTTTCAAGACGGAGACGGGCTTCAAAAATGTGAAAATACATAGAAAGAATTGAAATCTTTTTTATCGCCTGTAAGAACTCTGCTAAATTATTTGCCGTATACTGTGTCGGGATAATAAATGTAACTGATTTCATAAAATGGAACTCGGCCTCGCCAGGTGCTTCTCTCATAACAGGGTTTTTTTTTAAGTATCCTTCAATTATTGAAATAAATTTGTCTCGTAAATCGCGAATTTTTTTGAATTGTATTATATCAACTGCTGCGAGTTGCTCGCCAAGTTTTTCTTCTTGTAAAATATTTGAAACCCAATAGGCGAAATCATTCGGCGGCTCGGGCGATAAGAAATGATGCTGCTGGAGAAAGCGATGGGTATGATAATAAATAGACGAACCCGGCACAGTTTTAAGCCCTTCAAGTAATTCAGCAAGATTTGTTGCTTTTCTTCCTAAAAGTTCAGTAAGGTTTAGTCGGGTATAAAAATGGAATGGATTCGGCATAATTAGTTTAGTGTTTTAAGCAATTTTTTTATTTCAGATTGATTTTTCAGGTAATATCTTGCTTTTGATTTTTTTGATTTCCCGATTCTGACGGTAATCCCGTTTTTTAATGATTTGAACGCATCTTCATCCGTTGTGTCGTCACCGATATAAATGGGAAGTAGAAAGTGGGAAGTAGGAAGTTGAGAAAGAATCCGCTGTACTGCTTCACCTTTGTTCCAGTTGATGTTCGGTCTTATTTCCCAGACCTTTTTGCCTTTTGTCAGACGAACACGCAAATTGTCGCGAATTATATCCCGAATTATCGCGAATAACTTCGGTAAATCTTTTTTTCCGGTCAGTCGCCAGTGAATACTCAAAGTTAAACCTTTGTCCTCTACAAAAGCACCGTCAATTTTTTTTATCTCTTTTACAAGTTTATCTTTTATACGCCGAATTTCATTTTTAGTTTCACGGGACACATTCTGAATTATTTTCTTTCCTTTTATTTCTATCTCAAACCCGTGATTGCCGGAATAAATAATGTTTTTAATTCCGACTAATTTTTTTATTTCCGGAAGTTTTCTTCCTGAAATAACCGCTATGAAATGTTTTTTTGAAACTTGTCTGAGCTGCTCTTTTATTTTCTGATTTGCTACCGCAAGTTTCGGGGTTTTTCTGATGGGAACAAGAGTCCCGTCATAATCAAAGAGTAAAAAAATTTTCTTTTTCAATAATTTATTGCCGATTTTTTTCCAGTCGGTAAAAAAGTATTTCATTATTTAAAGATACACGTTATTTTATAAAAAAGCCAATATATGATGCCGACAAGCGTGTTTTTTCTTGCTTCAAATAACGGAGATTCTATGTCTTTTATTTCTTTGTTAATACTTGCCCTGAAACTTGAACTTTTTGAAATACCTAAAATCTGGCTTGGATAAACCGACCTGTACCCGACAATTGTAAATGCCACGATTGAACACACGGAGGCATAAACGCCTATTTTTGCACCAAACATTTCAATCGCCAGCACCGAGGCTGATATCGGAGCGTTTGTGCAGGCGGCAAAAAGCGCAATCATACCAATAGCGGAAAATGTCCCGATATCAAAACCGAATATTCTTGCAAACAGATTCCCGCTTGCAGCACCCACAAAAAATATCGGAGTAACAATCCCTCCGCTGCCGCCGCTGGAAAGCGTTATTGCCGTTAGAATTGTTTTCCATAAAAAAGCAAGCGGCGGTAATTTTTCGCCGTTTATTGCACTTGCAATTGAATCAAGCCCCAATCCTAAATAGTGTTTAGATGTAACCAGTGCAATGAAAACAACTATCAAACCTCCCAAAATTGCACCTTTTACAAATGGGATTTTTCTAAACACTGAATGCATTAATTTTAGCGTTTCTATAAATATGAACGCAACCAATCCGATAAGAATTGCAAAAAATATTACTTTAAGTAAAAATAATTGGGTAAATTTTGGTACGATATTAATAGGATGCCTGAAGTATGTTATTCCGAAAAGCGAGCAGGTGTGATAACCGATAACACCTGCAATAAATGAAGGATACAGCACTTCATACATAATCTGCCCGATAAATAAGACCTCAACACCGAAAAGTGCGCCGGCAATGGGTGTTCCGAATACGGATGCAAATCCTGCACTTATTCCGCAAATTACAAGTTTTTTTCTATCTGTCGGAGAAAACCTGAGGAGTTGGGCAAAAAATGATGCAATGCCGGCGCCGATTTGAGCACAAGGACCTTCTTTACCGACAGAACCGCCGAAGGCAGTTGTTATAATAGATGTAAAAAGTTTTACCGGGACAACTTTTATCGGAATATCTCCGCTTTTTTTATGAACTGCTTCTATAACTTTTTCCGTACCGTGTCCTTCCGACTCCGGAGATATTTTTTTTACGATAACTGCACTTAAAAGAATCATCAACGGTAAAGCAAGATAGTAATAATTAAACCCTGTTACAAATTTTGTCGTAAGTTCTAAAAGATACAGAAAAATACCCGTGGCTAATCCGACTACAGAACCTATTATCACGGCAAAAAATGTCCATTTTAGAATACTTGCTATAAGCACGCTTTCTTCTAAAATCTTCTGTCTTATTTTTGTTTCATCCAAAAAATATTTTTTCAAAAATATGCGCATTTATATCTTTACCAGCTGACTTATAAACTTCCCTGCCCATTTATAGATATTGTTTTCTTGAATATTTTCTCTCATTTTTTTGAGCCGTTCTTTTTTTTCATCCGGAGGCATTTCAATCGCTCCTTTTATCGCATCGGCGACACTGTCAATATCATAAGGATTTTCCAGAACCGCTTCTTTAAGTTCTCTCGCGGAGCCGGTAAATTTAGACAACAAAAGCATTCCTTTTAAGTCAACATTTGCGGCTATAAACTCCTTTGCGACAAGATTCATCCCGTCGTGCAGAGAACCCACCAGACATAAATCACAGGCACGATACAGGGCAAGATGAGTCGCATAATCAATTTTGCTGTTCAGCAGAACAATAGGATACCAGTTGCCGGAGCGATATTTCCAGTTGACCTCTTCGGTTACGGATTGAATTTCGTCAATGAGATTTTTATATGTTTTTATGTGGAGACGGCTTAAAGCGCCTTTCTGAAAAAAGACAAATTTTTTCTGATACTGCGGATATTTTTCCAGAAACCTGTCAACTGCGCGGATTTTTTCAACGATGCCTTTCGTGTAATCAACCCTGTCAATACTTAACGCAAGAATCTCGTAGGGCGGGTCTATTTGAGAGGGCAGGTTATCAACCTCTTTCGTGACTTTATCTTCGGAAGCCATTTCAGACAACTGCTCAAAATCAACGCTTATCGGAAAATCTCTGACTATTGTTTTATGTCCTTTATATGTAACGGCTGATTCCTCCCAGTCAACCTTTGCTTCCAGTTCCGCCTCGCAGGTCTGAAGAAAATTATGGCAATGGTATCTTATGTGAAATCCAAGCAGGTCGTTTGAAAGAAGCCCTTCCAAAATTTCCAATTTCTGAGGACATATTCTGAATACCTCCGGATTGGGCCAGGGAATATGCCAGAAAAGAGAAACAATCGCCTCGGGATTTTTTTCTTTGATATATTTTGCACAGAGCGTCAAATGATAATCCTGCAGCCAGATAAACGGTTTCTGCCCGTCAAAAAGTTCCGCAACGCTTTCGGCAAATTTTCTATTGGCATTTTTATAGTATTCCCAGTCGGAAAAACTAAAAACCGGCTGTTTGTAAGCGATATGACAGAGCGGCCATAATGCCTGATTTGCATAGCCGTAATAATATCCGTTTTCTTCCTCTTTAGACAGAAAAACTAATTTCTGGGTATAACTATTTTTTTCAGGCGGCACTTTTACCGTGTTGTTTTTATCAATAACATCGGCATCAGCATCGCCGGAAGAATAGACGACCCATACTCCGCCGGCCGTCTGCATAACAGGGTCAATCGCCGTGACAAGTCCGCCGATTGTTTTAACGCATTTTATTTTTCTGCCGGCATATTCAAAAGAATACGGCTGCCTGTTAGAAACAACGATAAATTTATAATCGCTGAATTTTTCTTTAATTAATTCCTGGAGAGTTTTTTTATCCCACATTTTAAAATCAATTTAGAAAGATTGGGAAAGATTGAAAAATTAAGAAAGATTTTAATCTTTATAATTTTTGTAATCTTTTTAATCTTTTAATTGCTTTTTCTTATTTCCCATTCATAAACGATTGGGGCGGCGACAAAAATCGTTGAGTAAGAACCGATGATAACGCCGAAAAGGAGGGCAAGTGAAAAATCATGTATCACTTCACCGCCCAAAAAGAAAAGCGACAGAAGAACCAAGAAAACTGTAAGAGATGTGATAATTGAACGGGACAAAGTTTCATTGACGGAACGGTTTATCAGTTCATACAGCGACTCCTTTCTGTAAAGCCGAATGTTTTCACGCATTCTGTCAAAAATAACAATCGTATCGTTTATAGAATACCCGGCAAGGGTTAAAAGAGCCGCTATTACCGTAATTGAAATTTCTCTGTTTAATACTGAAAAAAGCCCGACCGTGATAAACACATCATGCACAATTGCGATAACCCCGGCGAAACCCCAGATACCCGACTTAAATCTGAATGCGACATAAACGATTATACCGACGAAAGACCAGAACAACGCAAAAAACGCCTGATTGATTAAATGTTTGCCGATAGTGGGACCTACATATTCGGTTCTTTCAAGTTCAAACGGGTTATTCGGAAAATCTAGTTTGAATATCTCCTGAATTTTTTTTGCGATACCTTCATCGGTTCCTTTTTTTATCCTGATGATGACGGAGTGTTGCTGCGGAAAATCCTGAAGTTCACAGTTGGTTCCGTTTTTAGAAAGAGCGGAGCGTATATCGGAAAGCGGTAAATGTTGGCTGAATTTCAACTGCACCAATGTCCCGCCCGTAAAATCAATCCCGAAATTCAATCCTTTGTGGAAGAAAATTGAAACAACTGAAATTAAAATCAAAAGTCCCGAAAGCCCGAAAAAAACTTTTCTCTTGCCGACAAAATCAAAATTTGTTTTCTTGAAAAATTGCATCATATTTTTTTCTCCTATTTTTAATCGCGGAGCGAGGAATTTGTTGAGCAGAACTTCACGGAGTTCCGCATTCGCATTCAGCGGAACGAGTGAGAGCGCCCGCTCAGGCGGGACGCGTTTCTGCGAGACAATTCCCGAGCGACAATTATATTGATAACCTCTCTATCTGCCGACCCTGTAGCCAAGTATCATATATCTGATGGGTTACAACAATCGCCGTGTACATTGATGTCAGTATTCCCAACGTAAGCGTTACTGCAAAACCTTTTATGGGCCCCGTTCCGAACTGAAACAAAAATGCGGCGGCGATAAGCGTCGTCAGATTTGAATCAATGATTGCAGAAAACGCTTTTTCATAGCCCAAGTCAACCGCTACCCTCACCGTCTTTCCGTTTCTCAACTCCTCCCTTATTCTCTCCAGAATAAGCACATTCGCATCAACCGCCATACCGATGGTCAAAATTATTCCTGCTATGCCCGGCAGCGTAAGTGTAGCGTGCAATAATGACATCAATCCGAGAAGAACAAGTATATTTAATGTAAGAGCCAGGTTAGCAATCAGTCCCGACGATTTATAATAAAAGAGCATAAATCCGACGACAAGCAGAAGCCCGACGAGACATGCGATAAGTCCCGCTTTGACTGAATCGCGGCCCAGTGATGGTCCTATGGTTCTGTTTTCTATAATTCGGACGGGAGCGGGCAGTGCGCCCGCACGAAGAACGATTGCCAGACCGGATGCTTCCTCGGCGGTGAAATTACCTTCAATGATTGCGTGACCGTCGGGAATTCGCGAGCGGATGACAGGCGCCGACTGAACAACGCCGTCAAGAACTATCGCAAGCCGTTTTTCTATATTCGCTTCCGTCACCGCAGCAAAAAGTTTCGCACCGTCTTTATTGAAATCAATTCCGACATAAGGCATATTGTATTCGCCGCCGATTTTCATTTTTGCGTCGGTCAGATACGCACCGGTTACCTGTGCCGTCGTCGTAACCAGAAAATATCCTTCTTCTTTTCCGGGGAGAACTTCGTAGCCGGCGGGAATTAAGTCGGCAAATTCTTTTTTTACTTTGTGGTTTTCATCGTAAATGTCATTCAACTGAACTCCTAAGTCCCTTGCCTTCGCCGCAATTTTTTCAATCGCACCGGTATTTTCAACAAGCCGAAATTCCATAAGAGCCGTTTTGCCTATTAAATCAATTGCGGCCTGCGGGTCTTTAATTCCGGGAAGTTGCACGACGAGCCATTTTTCGCCCTGCTTGGCGATAAACGGCTCGGAGACGCCGAACTGGTCAATTCTGTTTCTTATGATTTCAATCGCGCGGTTTAAGGCGTCCTGAAGATTCATATCCTTTTCAAGTTGAGCGGCGTCAATTTCCAGAACAAGATGAATTCCGCCCTGCAAATCCAGCCCGAGATTTAGGATTTTTGAGACGATTTTGTCTTTTGCTTTTTGTGCGTTTAATTTTTCGTCTGTTGACATCCGATACCACAAAAATGTGGGCCAAAGAAAATAAATCGAACCCAACAGCACCGCCCAGAAAACAATCCATTTGAATTTTTTAGAATCCATAATAACACCTTAACGGCGTAAAATCGTGAAAAAGTGATAAAGTAAAATCGCTATTCCCTTTTTACGCCCGTTGCCTTTATTATAACAACTTCGTTCCGTTTATGTATAAATCAAAATCGGTCTTCAAGAAAGCGGCTGCTTTCTTGCATATAATCATACGAGTAAGAAATATCTCAAAATAGTCCATCACCTGAGAGATATTCGTGTCAATAGTCAACTCAAGAGAAATAATTTTTTTGTCCGCATCCACTCTCAAAAATGAACGCTCCACCGCATAATTGACGCGGTCGTGAATGTCCAGACCTATCATCTTCGGATTTCTAACGCGGCTTCTGTGAACATCCGCTTTATCGGCTAATATAAGGGCGGCGGCGACGGAATTAACCGGTTCGCCTATTGGCTCCTCGTGATTTCCGATGGCAGAAATAATGAACGCTATATTTTCCGGCGGCATTTTCATCTCGCCGAGAATATCCATCGCAATTAAGGCGCTTGCGGAAATATGGTCTTCGCGGTTAACCACATTTCCTATATCGTGAAGATATCCGGCAATCGCGGCAAGTTCCGGAAGCGGTTCTTTATGGTTAAGATGGGTTAAAATATTTTTGGAAAGATTGGCAACGGTATCCGCATGACGGAATCCGTGCTCGGTATATCCTATTATGCCGAGATACTCGTTCGCCGCCTCTAAAAAAGCGATTACTTTCGGATTTGATTTTACTGTATCCAATGTTATGCCCATTTTTTTTCTTGTGATTTTGGAACCACAGATGAACACAGATTTACACAGATTGACACAGATAAAATCAAAACTAAAAATTGCGATTCATCTGCGCACATCTGCGTGTATCTGCGGTTTCATTTTTTTTCAATTTGCGATGTTTCGTTTATCACCGCGGATATCGCCGATTTCAGCATCTGAACATTTACATTTTCCGAAATTTTCAACTTCACGATGTTACCCTGAATTTCATGGACGGTTCCGTAAAGTCCGCTGGCGGTTACAACCCTGTCGCCCTTTTTAAGCCCGTCCAGCATTTTCTGATGTTCTTTCTGTTTTTTTGATTGCGGTCTGATGAGCAAAAAATAAAAAACTATGAAAATGAGAAAAATCGGCATAAGCGACGAAAACATCGCTGCGCCCTGAGGTGCCACATTCGGTTCAGCCATAAATTTACCCCCAATAAAAAAATTGCAACTGTTTAATTATACAAAATAATAAAAAAATTGCAATAAAAAAATCCCCATTTAAAGCAGAGATTTTTAATTACCTCCGTCCCCATTATTATTTTTTTAACTTATCTAATGCTGCTAATACCTCGTCAATTCCAAACGGTTTTTTAAGGCAACACGACACTCCTAATTTTATCGCTTCACCAATAATTTCGTTATCCGCATAGGCAGTCATCATCATTGCTTTTATTTTCGGATTTATTTTAAGCATCTCTTTATATGTTTCAAGACCATTCATTCCCGGAAGCCGAATATCAATAAACGCCGCATCAAAAGCCCGCTTCTTGAAATATTCAAGGGCTTCCTCGCCGCTTCCGACAGCCGTAACATCACAGCCCTCGCTTATAAGCAACTGTTCAAGAAACAGCCGGATAATTTCACTGTCATCTACAATTAACACGCTGATTTTTGATTTTTCTTTTTCCATTTTTGAATTACGGAATTTAAACCGGCAATATAACGGTAAAAGTTGAACCCTTGTTGACCTCGCTTACTACTTTAATGTCTCCGTTATGCGATTTAATAACACTTAACGATATGGAAAGACCTAATCCGGTTCCTTTGCCGGTCGGTTTTGTGGTAAAAAACGGGTCAAATATTTTTTTGATGTCTTCTTCCGGCATACCCGCACCTGTATCGGTAAAAGAAATTTCAACGGAAGACATTTTTACGGATTTTGTCGTTATCGTTAATTTTCCGCCGGCAGCCATCGCATCCGCTGCGTTTCTGAGCAGATTCGCAAACACCAGTTCTAATTGAGGAGGGCTGCCTGAAACAAGAGGTAAATCGTCGGAAAATTGCTTTATTATTTCTATTTTTCCGGTTTGCACAATATGTTCAACTAACGATATGGCATTTTCTATCGCTTTATTGATGTTGACCGGTTCAAATTTAAATTCTCCGCTGCCGGAATATATTAAAAGTTCGCCGATGATTTTTTTACATTGAAGCGCCGACGCTTCAATATGTTTCAGGTTCTGATATTGCGTGTCTGTTTTATCCATCTGTTTTAACAACAACTGGGCGAATCCGAGAATACCTGTAAGGGGATTGTTCAACTCGTGCGCAACTCCGCCCGCTAAAAATCCCAAACTTGACATTTTTTCCGACTGAATAAGTTCTTCCTGTGTGGCTTTCAAATTTTCAAGCGTAACATCTAATTCCCTGTTCTGTTCTTCAATTATTTTTTTGCTTTCTTCAAGCGTTCTAACCCTTACTTTTTCCGCTATAAGTTCCTTCTCGCTTTGATGTAATTTTAATACTCCCCTCATATCACGCATAACGCAGACAATACCGGTGATGCTGCCGGAAATGTCTTTCATATATGAGCCCGAAAAACTTACCGGTATGTTTTCTCCGTTTTTGGTGCGCAATGTCATAATATAATTCTCAACCGGTCCTTCTTTCAATAATTTTTCCGCACTGATTCCCTTGAATAACAGTTCGTCATTTTCCGCAAAAATTATTTCGGTTGACTTTCCGAGAAGTTCTTCTTTACTATATCCCAATAGATTTATTGTCGCCTGATTTACGGTTTTAATCTTTCCTGTCGGAGCGGTTACAATCAGCAAGTCGGCCATTGACTTTGTGATATTCTCGGCGTAATCCCTGGCGGCGATAATTTCATCGCTTGATTTTTTTAAATCCCCCGACATTTTATTTATACCGCCGGCAAGTATTCCTATTTCTCCCCCGTCGGCATCAACTTTTACCGTAAAATCACCTTTAGATATTAATGCCACTGCAGATGCCATATCTATAATCGGACCGGAAATCTTTTTTGCAACGAGAAATGCGACAAACGAAGTAATAATAAATGCGCCCAGAAAAATTATAACCGTCCATAATAATAACGGTCTCAATACGGATGAATATATGTCCGGCGGAATGCTGAATACCAACTTAAGAAATGTCGCATTATCCGTCCCGAGTTTGATGTCGGCGGAATGAATGTGAAAATCGGTCGCGCGATTTTTCAGATGAAGATACGGGAGCGGATTAATTGAATTTTCTTCGGGAGGGGGGCTCAGTAAAACATCATTTGTCGAAGAAATAAGCCACACAACCGACCTGTCAAGTATTCTTAACTGTGACAGACGGTTGATAAACTCGGTAAGGTCATAATGTATAATTACCGCACCGCCGAAGCCGCCTGTTTCCGGATCTTCCTTGGATATGCCTGCTAAAAATGTCGTCCGTCCCTCCAAATCCTTAAACGGTCCTTCAAAAAATATGGTGCCCGGCGGCATAACTCTTAATCTTTTAAATAATCCGGCGGCATTTTTGTAAAAAATATCCCCTGATGGCATATTTCTCATTGATTGGTAAGTTCTGAACCGCTTTCCGCCGCTTGTTATTATTTGTTCAACGCCGGACGAATTAATAAATCTTATTGAAAGAATATTTTTATTGATTTTAGACAAACTAATGAATCGTTTTTCAACATCAACACGACGGATGGGAATTTCAATTTCCTCCGCAGTAATAAAACTGTTAAGGGCGTAAGATTCCTGAAAAAAGTTTAAGTTTGTATTGATTACCGACTCATAGTGACCCTCAAAATATAACGAAGTAAGTTTCAGTTCTTCATTAGTGAATTCATGCTCGGCTCTTATAATAACCCTCCGGTTATAACTGTAAAATACTAATCCGAAAATTACCGTAATTAACAGTAAAATTCCGAGAAACGGCAAAAGAATTCTACATAAAAGAGATATACATATTTTTTTCATAATCATTTACTTTCCGGATGCTTTTCCAATGCGAGACATTTGTCTATGTATTCCTCTATGCCCATTTTGTCCGTAAGTTTAATTCCCAGCATTTGCGCTCTTTGGCGATTTACCACCAACGGTCCTCTTTCAGGCGCCTTGAAAGGAAGTGTGGCCGGATTTTTACCTTTTTCCAGCACTTCATACATTGATTTAGCGGCATAATAGCCCTGCTTAAAACCGGAATCGTCGGTGGAGCATAGCATTCCTTCTTCAACAAAAGGTTTTTGATGCGTGCATTCCGGCTTTTTTATATTACGAAGATACCAGTTTCCTATTTCCAGCATATCCACCGGATTACCTGCGGCATCCTTAATAGTGCTGTGATTAACAATAAAAAATGCATCTACTTTTTTTTGAAGTTCAAGTGCTTTGGATTTCCATTTCCAGTAAGAATTTGTTGCCACCGTTTCCACTAATTTAACCGGAAGTTTATTTTCATCCGCGAGTTGCTGAATTTTTTTCAAATGGGAACGCCCTGTTTCAGAGTCATCGGAAAGCACGGCGAAGGTCTTTATGCCCGGAACGATTTTTTTAAGTAATTCCAGCGACTCCGCATAATATCCCGCTTGATAAGTTCCCGTTACATTGTGTCCGGGTTTTTCAATAGAATCCGCCAACCCGTATTTTACCGGCGTATTATTTACTCCCCATATAAAAATCGGGATTTTAGTGTCAACAAATTGATTCCCGATATAATTTACGGCATTATCATCCCCAAGAAGGAGCGCATCCGGATTAAATGTCTTTATTTCTTTCACAATACGGGCATCGGACTTTACCATCTCATCTTTATGGCTTTTCCGCTTGGTATTCATCCACGATTTTTTCACGATAACCCTTGAGGTTTCCACATAATCCTTTTTAGTGAAATCTTTTATCTGATTTTTATTGTCAAAATAGCCGAACTCCAAAAGCGCGCTGCAAACGCCGTCATTTGTCTCCTGAGACCAGAGATATTCCCTGTGATAACTGTCAACGATAAATATCCTGGTTTTTTTTACTTTCTCTCCGGAAACTGTTGAAATAATACAAAAACCAATTGCTAAAAATAACAAAAATCTGATAGTTTTCATGACTGTCTCCTACTTATTTCTCTCTTCTATTTTTTTGTGAATTATATCAAGAGCGGCGGGATTGGTCGCAAACAGTTCGTCAAGATTTTCTTTGTCAATTACCAGTATGTCGGAGTCAACCTCCGCCGTAACCGTTGCGGACGCAGGCACGGGTTGAACCAGCGAAATCTCGCCGAAATAATGATTTTCAGCAAGTTCCGCAACCTTTTCCTTTTTGGATTCTTTGGAAATATAAATCCCGACCAGTCCTTTTTCAACGATAAACAGACGGTTTGAAAATTCACCCTGAAATAAAATTGTTTTTCCCGCTTTGAAGTTAATTTTTCTGGTTTTATAAATAAGCGCCGTCAATTCCTGCGAGGATAGTTGGGATAAAAAATCAATCTTCTTAAAAAACTCTTTTGCCCATTTTACATCTAAAATATCAAGTTCAGATTCCATTTTTTACGCTTTACAGAGAGAAAGAATTTTTTCCCAGTTTTTATCAACATCTTCCTGTATCTGTTTTATGATGCCCTCGTTTCCCGGGGAAAAAAGATGCTTGAACCTGCCCTGTGATTTCAGCCAATCCGTAACCGGCTTTTTTTCTTTCGGCTTGTAATTGAGTTTGTATTCGCCGTTTGTGACTTCGTAAATCGGCCAGATGCAGGTATCCGCGGCGAGTCGTCCAAGCCGGACCGTTTCTTCCGGCGGATAAATCCATCCGAGACGGCAGGGCTGCATAATATTCATAAATGTCGGGCCGGCGGTGGAAAGCGCTTTTTGGACTTTTGTGATTAAATCATTCTGAAAACTTAAAGTTGTCTGTGCAATATACGGAATGTTGTGGGCAACCATAATCGCAGTCAAATCCTTCCTTACCTGAACTTTTCCGGTTGATTTTTTGCCCGACGGAGCGGTCGTCGTATTCGCCCCTTTCGGCGTTGCGGATGACCGTTGGATTCCGGTATTCATATACGCCTCATTGTTGTAGCAGATGTAAAGAATTCTGTGACCTCTTTCCATCGCTCCGGACAACGCCTGAAGCCCGATGTCGTAAGTTCCGCCGTCGCCGCCGAATGCGATAAAATTTATATCCTCTCTAACTTTTCCTTTTTTTTTAAGTGAATTATAGGCGGTCTCTATTCCGGAAATAGTCGCAGCGGCATTTTCAAACGCAGAGTGAAACCACGGCACTTTCCACGCGGTGAACGGGAAAATTGTCGTTGCAACTTCAAGACAGCCGGTGGCATTTGCGACGACAACCGGCTTGTCGCATGCAAGCAAAACCTGACGGGCGATAATCCCCGCCCCGCAACCGGAACACAACCGATGCCCGCCGGTGAACAGTTCCTCTTTTTTTGACAGTTCCTTTAAGTTAGCCATAGATTTTTATTCCTTTTTTAGAAATTTTTTATCCGTCATTTTCTTTCAAAATTTCATTTAATCTGAATGTTATAGGCAGTTTTACTTTTTCAACACAACGATATACTCGCAATTCATAGTGGTATTCTTTGCGCCAGTAACATTTGTCGGACTGTTTTCTTTCGGCATCCGCTTGCTAGGAATGTTGCGAATGATTGTTTCTATGTGTCTAAAATTGTGTTGCTCAAAAAACTTTGCAGTAGCAATATCTGTCGGAAGTTCTTCGTCTTTCACTCGTCTGTTCCCGACAACATATGCGATGCTGCCTCCCGGTTTAATTGTCTTGGCGACATTTGAAATTGAAATTTTGTAGTCGTGATAAAAACTAATCACATCCAATGCTCGCTTCTCGTCTTTGTTTCCTACTTTCTCAATTTGTTTGTCCAGTTCTTTCACGCCAAACTTTTCATAACTCTTTGCCCGTCTGCCTCCCATTAAATTATTGTCAACCTGACTTGCATCTTCAAGTCCTAACCACTGATTTGAAAGTCGTGAGAATTGTCCGTAAGCGACAGTGGTTCTGCTATCTCCGTAGGGTGGTGAAGTAACAATCAAATCAATGCTTTCTCCCTTGATAATTTTTTTTGGGATTTCGTTAATGGTGTCAAAGTCCCAAATCTGATTTTTTTTGTGTGTCTTAACTTGCTCAATGAAATTTTTCAAGCCGTTTCTATTTCTGAAAATTTTTCTTTCAAATATTGCGAAAACATCCGGAGAAAATTTTCTTAGTTGTTCATCTTTCATTCGCACTAATTTGAACTCGCTATTTTTTGCCAGTGAACTTTCTCTAATGGTTTCGCTAAACGCAACTTTGAAAAAGGCAATCACATTTTCATCTTCAATTTTGTCAATGTAGTTTTTAATCCTTGCCAAATGTTGTTTCACTTGCGGAGTAAACCAAAAATCAATGTTTGGAAAATCTGGTTCTTCAACTTCGCCATTTTTTAATCCGAACTTGAATTGAAAAATAAAATCATTAAAGTCCTTTAAGTAGAAATCTAAAACTTGTAATGGAATTACAGTTGACTTTGCTTTTGTGATTAATCGTGCTAAAGGATTTATGTCTGTTGCAATTCCACTTATGCCTCGCAAGTTTGCTTCAACAACCGAAGTTCCTGTTCCGCAATAAGGGTCAAACAAAACATCATTCTTCTTTCCTAAACGGTCAATCAATCTTCCTGCAATTTGGGGTATCATCATTGCCGGATAATTATGGAAGCAATGAGTGAAAACTTTTGTGTCTGCCAACCTGAAATCCCATGAATTGTCTGTATATTTTTTCATAGCAATTTTATTTTTTCAGTAAAGCATTGAATAAGATTTTTTTCTTCAACACGAAATGCCGTTCCTCTATTTCTAACTCCACCCGATGACTTTAAGTGCATCCGCAAATCTACAACTACGAAACCTTGTTCTATCAATTTTAGCAGGCCCGTTTTGCTTGGAGTTTTCAACAAGTATGCTTCGTTGTAATGAAATTCCTCTCTGTCATTTTCATCTCTACGGGTGTCAGCAAGAACTAAAATGAGTGAGGGTAGTTTTGCCGAAAAGTACTGCAATAGAGATATTGCATCCCATTCAGCAATCAAAGTTTTGTCGGTGTGATACATTTGAAGTGCTTGCTTCGTTACTTTCAAATAAAGCCCTTGAGCGTTTGGTGTAACACGAACAAAACATTTCAATGCCTTTCGTTTCTGCTTGTCTTTGTAACCATAAGTTTTGATAACATCTGATTGATGAATTTTCCAAACCCCGCTGTTGAAAGTAAACATCGTTACAAAAGTGGAAACATTTTTCCGTTTTGATTTCAATTCAATCTTTCCAAGGTCGGGGAGTTTGATGTTGTTTTCCTTAATGTCCAAAAGCGTTTCAAGTGTGTAACCTATTCCAGTATTGTTTTTGCGTTTAGAACGAATGAAACCTTGTTTCTCTATCGCTTTAAGTTTGTTTTTGAATTCTTTTAATGTCATAAAATATTTTATCGGTAAAGATAAAATTTCAAATGCAACATTTATTGCAATTATCCATACAAATAATCTCGGTTGTCAGTTTAGAACGCTTTTAATACTATTCCCTTACTCCGATATAATTTATCGGGTTTTCTATTTTTTTGCTCGCGGCATTTTTGAGCAAATCCTCAAAAACCTTTTTTAGTGCGTCGGTATTTATGTCGCGGCCGCCTAAACCGTAAATGTAATTAGTAACGGGTAACGAGTAACGGGTAATGAAAAGTGCGGAGGTGATTTCGGTGAATAGCGGGCCGCCGTAAGCGGAAAAAGTATCGGAGCGGTCAAGCACGGCGACCGCCTTGAGATGAGAAAGTTCATCGGAAATTTCTTTATACGGGAACGGTCTGAAAACTCTCGGTTTCAATAAACCCGCTTTAATTCCTTTTGCTCGCAATTCATCAACAACAACTTTTGCGGTGCCGGCGGTTGAACCCATGCAGACAATCGCAATTTCAGCATCATCTAATTTATACTTCTCAAAAAATCCGTATTCGCGACCGAAACTTTTATTGAAATCCGCGGCAACATCCAAAATAATTTTTCCGGAATTTTTCATCGCTTCCGCTTCCTGCATTTTGTGTTCAAAATAATAATCCTGCAGGTCAATCGCACCGAGTGTGTAAGGGTTTTTTACATCAAGCAAAAATCTTTCCGGATTGTATTCGCCGACGAATTTTTTCACATCGGAGTCGGTGAGCATATCAATAACTTCCATACAATGGCTGATGATAAATCCGTCGGTAGTAACCATAACCGGAAGTTTCGCTTTTTCGGCAATCCTGACCGCCTGGAGCATATTATCATACGCCTCCTGAGAGTTTTCGGAAAAGAGTTGTATCCATCCGGAATCCCTCGCACCCATCGTGTCGGAATGGTCGCCGTGAATATTTATCGGTGATGAAAGCGCGCGGTTGACTTCGGCTATTATAATAGGAAGCCGCAAACCGGCCGCAATGTAAAGCATTTCGTACATCAGCGCAAGGCCCTGCGAAGATGTGGATGTCATCACCCGGGCACCGGCTGCGGAGGCACCGATACAAGCAGACATCGCAGAGTGTTCCGATTCAACCGCCACATATTCAGTATCAACAAGCCCATCGGCGACAAATTGAGAAAAAATCATAACGATTTCCGTCGCAGGCGTTATCGGATATGCCGCCACGACATCCGGATTTATCTGACGCATCGCCTCCGCCATCGCTTCATTACCGGTTTTTGCTATTTTCATTTTTTATACCTCTTTTAATCCATTAGCATAGAACGAGGGAGGTTGTTGAGCGGAACTTCGCGGAGTNNAGGCGAGGCGGTTCCGCGAGACAATCTCCCGAGTGATTTCTATTTTTTTTCATCTTCCATTGTGATAGCAGTCGCTTTCGGAGGGCATTCTTTTGCGCAAATTCCGCAACCTTTGCAATGGTCATAATCAATGCCGACGACTTTGCCGTCTTTCACAAGTATTGCAGAATCCGGACAGTTTATCCAGCAGATAAAACACTGAATACATTTTTCGGCATTATAAACCGGTTTCAAACTGCGCCAATCGCCCGTCCTAAAATTTTTTGCGGTGCCGGCCTCTAATATATCGCCTTCCGGCAGTTCTTTCCAGCCAAGTTTTTTATTCACCTGACACCTCGTCGTAAGCCATTTTTATTGATTTTATGTTACCCTCAATTATTTCCGGTTTACGGGAAAATTTTTTCTCAAGTTTTTTCCTCGTATCGTCCATAACACCGTTAATTTCCAAAAAATTTGTAACCTTTACCAGCGCACCCATCATCGGGGTATTCGGAATCGCCCTGCCAAAACATTCCTTTGCGATTTTTGATGCGTTGATGACGAAAACCCTGCCCTTGAAATTCAATTCCTTTTTCATTTCGGCAGCGGATTTTTCCGTGTTAATTATGATTGCACCGTTTTCAGAAAGACCAGAAATTACATCAACTGTTTTGATAAGTGTAGGGTCAAGCACAACGACGAAATCCGGTTCCGTTATCCCGCAGTGAAGAGTAATCGGTTTGTCTGAAAGGCGATTAAATGATTGCACGGGCGCACCCATTCTTTCGGGACCATATTCCGGAAAACCCTGAACATATTTTCCGGTTGCAAGTGCCGCCTCGGCAAAAAGGAGAGCCGCTGTTTTTGCACCCTGGCCGCCTCTTCCATGCCATCTTATTTCAATAATGTCGCTCACTTTATTCGCTCCTACAATTCTGCGGCAGTTCCGCGTTTCGTTCCGTGTCTATTCTGCGGTTATCCGATTTTTATCGCTTCCACCGGACAATCCGAAGCAGCTTGCTTTGCGCAATCCTCAGCAGATGCCGGAACTTCCGTTACCTTCGCTACCGCTACCGTGTCCTGCATTTCAAAAACATCAGGACATGTATCTACGCATAACCCGCAACCCGTACAAACATCTTTGTCAACAATTGCTTTCATCTTCAACCTCCGTTACTAATTTTTTTACATCTTCTTCCGCTTTTACAAATTGTGTATTGTCAAGTTTATCTGTATCGGGAAGATAAAATTTCCCGCATAACTTTATGTTAAACACACTAAAAAATGCTTTGATTATTGTTTCCGCATGATTGAAATCCTGTGTTCTGCCGGAAACTGATACAAAAATTCCCTTTTTCTGAGAAGTTGAAAATGTTCCTAAAATGTTTTTTCTCGCCCAGTAGAGTTGACATCTGTCAACAACCGCCTTTAATTTTGCCGGAACAGATGTAAAATAAATCGGAGCGGAAACAACCACTATATCCGATGATAAAATTGCTTTTTCCAGAACCTGCATACCGTCGGCGAATTTACATTCGCCGGTCTTTTCGCAACTGCGAAAACCATCGCAAAAAGATATTTTCAGGTCGCGAATGAAAATCTTTTTAACATCACGGGTGGTTTTTGAAAATTCATCTAATAGCGAGTTAAGAAGCAACTCGCTTCGACTATTTGGCGTTGCCGCGGCAGAAATTCCCAAAACAGTCATTTCTTCTTACCCTTCTTTTTTGGCTTTGGCAACACCTTTTCTATATCCTTTTCATCCGGCAGATTATTCCCGCGAAAAACAATTACGCCTTTTGAATCAATTAAAATATTGGTCGGGATGCCGTAGACCTTAAACTTTTTTGCAACTTCGGCATTTGCATCAAGCAAAATTTTATAAAGTATTTTTTTTCTCTTGGCAAAATCCGCAATTTTACTCTCCCGTTCCTGAACATTTATTGAAACGATAAAAAGACCTTTCCTGCCGTATTCATTATGGATTTTGTTTAACTCCGGAATTTCCTGAACACAGTACGGACACCAGGTTGCAAAAAAATTGACAAGCACCGGATTTTTGCCGTCGTAATTTGAAAGTTTGAATGTCTCGGTTGAGGAAAGGACTTGGAGCGAAAAATCAACCGATTTATTTCCGACGTCTATGCCGGGTGATGCAGAGAAAAGGCAGGTTAAAAGTAAAAAGTTAAAGGTTAAAATTAAAAAGTTTTTTTTCATCTGCGCTCCTTAAAAAAATTTCTCATTAAATCGGCGCATTCTTTAGAAAACAAGCCGCCTTTTATTTTGATGCGGTGATTCAATTTTTTATTGTTCGCTATATTTACTACGCTCCCGCAAGCGCCGGATTTTTCGTCGTCAACACCGAAAATAATTTTTTTAATGCGGGCCCAAACGGCGGCGCCGGCACACATCGGGCACGGCTCAATTGTAACATACATCACGCAATTTGTCAAGCGATAATTTCCCGTTTTTTGCGCCGCTTTTTTGAGCGCTAAAATTTCCGCGTGGGCAGTCGGGTCATTTTTTTTTATTGTCAAATTATGGGCACGGGAAATGATTTTACCGTCTTTAACGATAACGCAGCCGACCGGCACTTCGCCTTTTCCCGCCGCCTTTTTTGCTTCTTTCAATGCCTCCCTTACAAAATACGTGTCATCCATCTACAAATTTTAAAATTATTATTTTTTCCTGCGAACCTGCTCAATGCCTTCCTTAAAACCTTTATATGCATCCTTCGCAGTTGTTACGGCTTTGCGGGATAACTTTTTAGCTTTGGCTTTTGCTGACATACCTTCTTTGGCAGCCATTTGCGATATTGTTCTTGCTGCTTCTTTCACTTTTTCTTTCGCAGGACCGGACTTCTGCCTTATCTTCATTTTTAATTTGCCGATTTCTCCGGCAGTTTTCACCACCGCTTCCCGAACCGCTTTTTCCACACTGCTTTCTCTTTTACCCATATTGTCTCCAATGAAGGCATAGTGTCAATAGGTATCCGACACTTGCCTAATTTTATATTAAGTCCGTAGACCATCCTCCAATCCGTGCTCTCAAGCACACATCTTATACATGCGGTCCTCGGTCCCCCATTCTCCTTGACGGGCTCGTTCCGTTTTACCGGACAGCCATGATGATATCAGGGCAACCGCGGACCAAATAATTTCTGTTATCTTTCAGTACTTTATATACAATCGTCAATAATCTTTTTGCTGTCGCTACTTTCGCGCGGTTCGGGCCTTTCTCTTTTTTCAAACGCTCGTAATAATTCCTTAATTCCAAATCGCTTCTTATTGCAGGCCAAACCGCTTCTATCATTGCCCATCTTAAATATTTGTTACCTTGTTTTGTGATGCGTCCATGTATTGTCCGCTCGCCTGACTGATATGTTGACGGCACCAACCCGCAATACGCATGTAATTTCTTTTCATCGCGAAACCGCTCTACCTTGTCTATCTCCGACACCAGCAGCACCGAAATGAATTTGCCTATTCCGGGTATCGTCTCCAGCCTCTTGCAGCGATCATCTTTTTCAAACAGATCTTCTATCAACTTGTCGCTCGCTTTTATTCGCTCACGGACTTTTTCCAAAAAACTTATGTCCTCGTTTATTATCTGCCTGTCCGTCTCTTTTATTTTTATTCCTTTCAACCACTCTATCCCTTTTCCGGTAAATACTTCCGCAGTTTTCCTCTCTATCTCGGGATACCGGTCCAATATCGTACGGATACGGTTTTTCATCATCGTCTGAATACGGACGAAAAACATTCGCTGTCTTAATATCGCTCTCGTGTCTCTTGCTTCTCGACTCGGTATGTACGCCTCGGGTAAATAATTCGTCCTCAATAAATCAGCAAGCACCTTGCTGTCTATCTTGTCCGTCTTTACCTTCGCTTCCGCTATTACTTTCACCTTCAACGGATGCGCTAACTTTACTTCCTCGCATACATCTTCAAGCCAGTCGTACATTAACGTCCAGTTCCGCGTCGCTTCCAATACCACTGTAGATTTATCATCCAAACTGTTGATGAAATTTTTCACGCTGTCAGGATGATTCGCTATCTGACACTGCTGTTTTATCTGCCCTTCCTTATCCATTACCGTTCCGTACGAAAACTTCTTGTGAAAATCTATCCCTACATAATACATAATGCGCACCTCCTCGCTTTTTATTTTACTTATTTTTTTCCCTTTGTGCGCACTATGCCTTCATTATAACTCCTTGTATTATGAAATAGAGGTACTTTTATGGTAGAAAGAGACAGAGAAGTTATTCACAAAGAGAACCCCGAATTTCAAAA
>DHFT01000036.1 GCA_002402375.1 Elusimicrobia bacterium UBA4817
AAGTCCAAAGTCCAAAGTCCAAAGTTAACGGAGGAATTGCGACATCGGACATCGGACATCGGACATCGGACTTATATTATTATTATCCGACGAATGTTTTGGTTACCGGTCACGAAATACTTTATCTTTGGGTTGCGAGAATGATAATGATGGGGCTGGAATTCAAAAATCAAGTGCCTTACAGCGATGTTTATATTCACGGAATAGTCCGCGACAAAAAAGGCAAAAAAATGTCAAAATCATTAGGCAATGTAATTGACCCTTTAACCATTATGGAAAAGTACGGAACAGACGCATTGCGTTTTGCACTTGCATATCAGGGAATTCCGGGAAGGGATATGCAAATTTCCGACGAGAATTTTGTAATGGCGAGGAATTTTGCCAACAAATTGTGGAATGTTTCAAGATTTGTTCTGATGAATACGGAAACGCAGGCGTCATTGCGAGCCCGTACTGACGAAGCAATCTCAAACACAAATTTAGAATCAACCGACAGATGGATTTTGTCGGAATTAAATCTAACAATAAAAAATGTCACCGAAGCAATAGAAAATTACAACCCGTCGGAAGCATCCCGTCTTTTATATGAATTTATCTGGTCAAAATACTGCGACTGGTATGTTGAGTTCTCAAAAACCCGGCTTTACGGAAATGATGAAAAAGCGAAACTGCTCGCACAAAAAGTTCACCTTGAAGTTCTTGAAAACATATTAAAACTTCTCCATCCGATAATGCCGTTTATCACTGAGGAAATTTTCCAGAACATTACGGAACAGAAAAAAAATATTATGGTTTCCGACTACCCGAAATTTGACGGAACAAAAATTAACGAAACCGCGGAAAAGGAAATTCAAAAAGTAATAGAGATAATTACCGCCATAAGAAACATCCGTTCCGTTATGAATATAAAACTATCGGATACCGTGGACATCGTAGTAAAAATAAACTCAAAAGAGACGGAAAAAATTATATCTGAAAATAAACATTACATAAATGCGCTGGCAAAAATCGGCAAAATTGATTTCACAAAAAGTTCTGAAAAACCCAAACATTCCGCTTCGGCAATTGTAGGCGATGTTGAAATTTTTGTTCTTTTAGAAGGAAAAATTGATTTTGAATTGGAAAGAAAACGGCATGAGGCACAACTCGTAAAAATAAATCACGAACTGCAAACTTACGAAACAAAAATATCAAATAAAAATTTCATGGAAAAAGCCGATGCCGAGGAAGTGTTCCGGGTAAAACAAAAACATCAGGAAACACAAGACAAAAAGAAAAAGATAGAAGACATCATAAAAGATTTGGGAGGATAACTATGAGAAAAATTTTATTTGCTTTATTATTTTCCGCTTTTGTTTCAGGCATTGTTTTCGGTGAGGTTCCGGAGACATTTGAAAAAGGGATTGATTTAGTAAATAACTGGAAATTTGACGAAGCGATTTCTGTTTTTGAGAAATTTATAAAAGAAAATCCCGACAGTAAATTCAAACCGATGGCAATAAGACAGATTGCCGGTTGTTACTTTTTAAAAAAGGATTATACTAAATCAATGGAATATCATAACAAATTTATTCTTGAATATCCCAACCACCCGGATAGTGTCTGGTCTAAAATTGGTATTTTTAGAACTTATATGCATTATCTGGGTGACGCAGAAAAAGCAATGCCTTATCTTGATGAAATTATAAATAAACATTCTAACACACCCGCCATTGGTGAAGCATATTTATGGAAAGGATACATATTGAGGGCAGAAAACGAGGAATATAAAAAAAGTGCTGAAATTCTTGAAGAATTTATAAAAAAGTTCCCCGACGCAGCAGAATCTAATCGGGCAAGATATTATTTGGCTGACAATTATTTACAATTAAAAAAATATAAAAAATCAATTGAGCAATATGAAATGGTCTCAAAAAGTAATAATAAGAAAGAGGCGGAAAACGCAAGTTATTATATCGGTTGTGTTCATTATTATAATCTGTCGGATTTAGCGAAAGCACAGCAATCTTTGGAAGATTTTGTGAAAAAATATCCTAACAGCAAGCGAGTTAAAAGGGCAAATGAAATTATTGAGAGATGCAAAGCCAAAAAGCAACAGGAAAAAGCGTTCAAGTCATATGACAAAAAAATGAAGAAAGAAAAAGAGGTGGAAATAGACCTTGAATAAAAAAATAAAAATTGTTCTTGCCACACAAAATAAAGATAAAATAAGAGAGATAAAAAAAATTCTCGGCGAAAAGTTTGAAATTGTCAAACTAAAAAAATTTCCCAAGATAATTGAAGACGGGAAAACGCTTGAAGAAAATGCGATAAAAAAAGCGAAAGCGATTTTCAGAATTACAGGAATTACAACGCTTGCCGACGATAGCGGACTTGAAGTTAAGGCACTTGGAGGCAGACCCGGCGTTTATTCGGCAAGATTCGCCGGAAAAAATTGCACATATCTTGACAACAACAAAAAACTATTAAAATTATTGAAAAATGTCCCGTATAAAAAACGAAAAGCAAAATTTAGAACGGTTGTAGCAATAATTTTTCCCGACGGTAGAATAAAGACAACGGAAGGTTCTGTTTCCGGTTATATCACGACAGAGCCGAAAGGTTCAAACGGTTTCGGTTATGACCCGATTTTTTATTATCCAAAATTAAAAAAAACATTCGCTCAACTTACAACCGCTCAAAAAAATAGAATAAGTCACAGAGCAATTGCGTTCAAAAAAGCAAAAAAAATGCTAATTAAATCCTGACGGAGGTTGATTAAAATGATTCAGAGAAAAAATATCCGCGTAACAATTTTAATAGTTGCAGAGGTCTACGAACCGGCAACAAACGAACTTATAACGCGGGGCAGGTTTCTGGATTTAAGCGCCGGCGGGGCACTTTTCAAGGGCGATAAACCCATAGAAAAAGACCACCTTTACAATTTCAGATTTGAGGTAAAAGACAGATATAAATTCGCATTTTCAGGAAAAAGCACTTTTTCCAAAGAAATACCCGCCGAGAAAAAATGGCTGGCCGGCATTCAATTTCAATGCACGCCGCTTGAAAAAGAAAAATTGGAAAGAATAGTGAACAGCATTAGCAAGGGTTCTTTCAACGATTTAGAAAAATTAGGTATTTATTGACATTTTTCAATTTTTAATTTATAATTGCCGTTATCCGGGGTGTAGCGCAGCGGCTAGCGCACCTGCTTTGGGAGCAGGGGGCCGCCGGTTCGAATCCGGCCGGCCCGACCAGGATGCGGCCGTAGTTCAATTGGTAGAGCCTCAGCCTTCCAAGCTGATTGTTGCGGGTTCGAGTCCCGTCGGCCGCTCCATTGACAATCCAACGTCGGTGCAGGTACCGTAGCGCTTCGCGGCAGCCTGGAGTCGACGAGTGCATGCGCCCGTAGCTCAGTTGGATAGAGCGGGAGACTTCTAATCTCTAGGTCGGGGGTTCGAATCCCTCCGGGCGTGCCAGGCATCACGTGGTGGGTGTAGCTCAGTTGGTTAGAGCGCCGGACTGTGGCTCCGGAGGCCGCGGGTTCAAGTCCCGTTACCCACCCCAGAAGATACTCGGGGCCCCCTCCGCGGGGGCC
>DHFT01000046.1 GCA_002402375.1 Elusimicrobia bacterium UBA4817
TTTTAGAAAACAATTGAATTAATTTCAAATTAAATTCTTGAATGTTTGTAACCTTATCCCATTGTTTTTCGGTAACGCCGTAAGGACCGTCACAGACAATCAAATCAAGAGATTCATCAGATAAATCTTTCAGCGTTTCAATGCAATCACCTTCTATAATTTTATTTATGAAATTGTCTATGCCTGATACATTTTTTTGCGGTTTATAGACCGTAGCAGTATCTTTAATTTTTAGATTTCTTTTTTTATTTTTATACATTTTTTTCAATCAAGCACACGGCATAAGAGCAGATTGCTTTGCCTTTTCCTATGTCGCCGATTTCTTCGTTTGTGGTTGCTTTTATTGATATGTTTTTTGTTCTGATAATTTTTGATATTTCTTTTTTCATTTTTTCGATATACGGAGAAATTTTCGGCTCTTTTGCGACGAGCATTGTGTCAACATTTATTATTTTATAACCGGATTTTTTTAATAATCCAAAAGTTTTTTCAAGTAAAATCAAACTTGAAATATTTTTATATTTTTTATCTGTATTCGGAAAATGCTGCCCGATATCGCCGAGGCCAACCGCGCCTAAAAGTGAATCACAAATTGCATGCAGAAGCACATCACCGTCGGAGTGGGCAAGAAGTTCTTTTGAAAAAGGGATTTTTACTCCGCCAAGATATAGCGGTCTTCCTTTTACAAGTTTATGAATATCGTATCCAAAACCGATACGGATAACGGCGTTATCGTGTTCTTGTGTTCTTGTGTTCATAAGTTTTTTAAGTCAGATTTTGTGGTGATTTTTATATTGCTATAATCGCCTGAAACTATCTTTACTTTTTTACCTAATTTTTCGACGAGGGCGGAATCATCGGTTGAAAAATATTTTTTTTTGAACGCTTGTTTGTATGCCTTTATTATTAACGAATACTTAAATGCCTGCGGCGTCTGAGCAAGAAAAATGTTCCGTCTTTCCGGAGTTGAAATCACAAACCCTCTTTTACTAATTTTTACAGTGTCTTTTGACGGAACTGCGACAACGCAAGCACCATATTTTTTTGCGGAAACGATGCTGTCTTTTATGATTTTTTCGGATACAAACGGTCTAACGCCGTCGTGAATCAGAATTATGTCCGGGTCGGAATTCAAAGATAAAAGCCCGTTAAAAACGGAGTGCTGACGGGTTTTCCCGCCGGGAACAATTTTTATCTTTTTTGCAAACCTAAAGGTTTGCCCTACATTTTTTATGTCTTCCTTCGGTAAAACTAAAACTATGTTTTTTATATCGGAAATTTTAAGGAATTTTGATACGGTTAATTCAACAACTTTTCTTTTGCCGATAAGTTCAAACTGCTTTTTTGAACCGAACCTTTTACCTTTTCCGCCGGCTACTATTATCGCTGCAGTTTTCATAACCCTTCTTCTTTCAAATTAGCAAAAATCATTCTGCCCGTGGATGTCTGTAAAACATTCGTTACCGTTACTTCAACTTTTTTTCCGAGGAAGCCCCGGCCGTTTTCAACGACTACCATCGTGCCGTCTTCAAGATAAGCAACCGCCTGTTTTTTTTCTTTGCCTTCTTTCATCAGATAAATATTCAACAACTCGCCGGGAAGAAGAGCGGGTTTTATGACGCCGGCAAGTTCGTTAACATTCAAAACAACGACACCGTGGACGGATGCAACTTTATTCAAGTTAAAATCGGTCGTAATAATTTTCGCCTTTAAGTCCTCCGCAAGTTTCAGTATTTTTGCATCGGTCTGAGTTATTTCGGGATAGTCCTTTTCAAAAATTTTTACCGGCACAACAAGATTTTGTCTTATCTTATTCAATAAGTCAAGTCCCCGACGACCCCGCTGCCTTTTGGTGGAATCGGACGAATCGGCAAGCGTCTGCAGTTCCGCGACAACAAATTCCGGGACTACAATCACACCCGTTACAAAATTTGTTTCAATTATATCCAGAATTCTTCCGTCTATAATTGCAGAACTATCCAGAATTTTCAAGTCCTCCTGTCTTCTTTTTGATGAAAGATGTATATCCTTGTCAAGCAGTGAAAGTTCCTCTTTTTTCCTTATGGCGATTATAAATCCGAGATATGCCAAAACCATTTTTATCAAAATAGAATATGTTTTCATAAAACTGTCTAATTTGGCATCTTCCATCAGAAAAATTGAATAGTCCAAAAGTTTTGCGGCGATTAGTCCCAAAATAGCGCCGAGACCGCCGGCAACGATTGAATCAAGCGGAATCATTTCAATCAAAATTTCAACAAAAATTACTGCCAGTGCTACGGCAACTCCTATCAATATGCCCTTTGCATCTTTTGAAATCTGAAACCACCCGATAACGGGCCCCGCAATAATTATCATTGACCTTATAATCCAGATAAACACAAAACCCCCTTTAACTGCAATTAAAAATTATCATGCCAAAGGCAGATCCGCCTCTGGCGGAAAAGTTAAAAATTAAAAATGTTTTTTACCATAATTTTACATTTTTCATTTTGCATTTTTAATTGACTCTATCGCATCAAATACCGTCTCAACAGGAACTATTTTTATTTTCAATTTCCCGTTTATTCCCTTCAAGTTCGCTTTTGGAATTATGCATTTTTCAAATCCAAGTTTTTCAAATTCAGTGAGGCGCTGCGAAATATGAGTTACCGCTCTTACCTCGCCTGTCAACCCGACTTCTCCGATAATTCCTATTTTTGACGAAACCACAAAATTGCCGACGGCAGAAGCAATCGCACAGGCAACGGATAAATCACATGACGGTTCTTTCGTTTTTATTCCGCCGACGATATTTATAAAAATGTCCTGATTAGCAAGCCGAAGTCCGAGCCGTTTTTCAAGAACTGCAATTATTATCACCGCCCTGTTGTAATCCAAACCGGAGAACTGCCGTCGGGGAACAGGAAGCGGCGTTGACGAAACCAGCGACTGAACCTCCAATAAAATCGGGCGGACGCCCTCAATAATGCAGGTTGTCACACTCCCCGAAACATTTTTCGGTTTCTCACCTATAAAAATCTCAGACGGATTTTTTACCTCTTTTAAGCCCTCTTCCTGCATCTCAAAAATTCCTATCTCGCTTGTTGCCCCGAATCTGTTTTTGAAACAACGAAGAAGCCGGTATGTATGATGCTGTTCCGAACTGAAATATAAGACGGTATCAACGATATGCTCCAGAATCCTGGGACCCGCAAGCGTTCCTTCTTTTGTAACATGTCCGCAGAGAAATGTGGTTAGCGGAATTGATTTACTTATTGACAAAAGTTCCGCCGTCGTTTCTCTCACCTGAGAAACAGTTCCCGGTGCCGACTCAATATCGTCGCGGTACATCGTCTGGATGGAATCAATAAAAAGAAATTTCGGCTTTACTTCGTTCACCCTGTTAACGATTTCAGAAAGTAGCGTTTCCGAGACAAGAAATAATTGCCCGTTGTTTATTTTGAGACGCTGGGCTCTCATTTTCAACTGCTCAAGTGACTCCTCGCCGGAGACATACAAGCAGTTAAATTGAGACGACAGCCGACCGGCAATTTGCAAAAGCAGCGTTGATTTACCGATGCCGGGTTCCCCTCCTATTAAAATCATCTGTCCGTCAACGAGACCGCCACCCAAAAGATTGTCAAATTCGTTAATGTTAGTTTTGTATCTATTTTTATGAATTTGTGTTTCGGTAATTTCACTGATTTTTTTGACTTCCGAAGAAAAATTCGTTATATGCGGCCGGGTTTTTGACGCCGGTACTTTATGCTCTTCCACAAAAGTATTCCATTTTCCGCAGTCGGGACATTTTCCCAGCCATTTTGTGGATTCATAACCGCATTCCTGACAGACAAACAGTGTTTTATCCTTTTTGTTCATTTTTGAGATTTCTTTTCTTCTTTTTCAAGTTTCTTCTTTACTTCTTTTGCTTTTTTATCGTCCACAATCCATTTTGACGGAGCATCCTCCATCACTTTGCTGAAAACCCGCAAACTCCTGACCGTTTCCCTTAAATCATTTTCAAGTTTCTTGTCAGTGACCAGTTTGCCAAGTGCACCGTTGCCGCTTTCTATTGATTTGGAAATTTTTTCAAGTGAAGTAAGCGTAAAATCAAGTTTTCGGGAGATATTTGCCAAGCGGCCGTCGGCAGTTGCTTTTTTAATTTCCTTTGAGGCAACGGTCAAATCTTCGGAGAATTTATTCAGGTTTTCAATCGTTGATTTTATGTTGGTATCACCGGTTAAACCTTTAAGCGAATCAAGAAGCGAATTTATCGCCGCCTGTGTTTTATCAAACATCTTGTCAATGCTTATCGGGTCAACACCGGTTATAGTATCGCCGTCTTTTAGTAATTCAGACGCAGCATTGCCCGAAGTAAGTTGTATAAACTTTACTCCGATAATTCCCGACGAAAAAATATACACGCCGGCATCTTTGTAGATTTTGACATCCCTATCTAACCAGACCGTCACTTTCGCTTTTCCATCCACAAGCGTAATATCTTTCACATAACCGATATTCACACCCGCGACCTGCACCTTTGCCTGTTTTAAGAGTCCCTGGACGTCATTAAAAAGAATGTTAATCTCATAACCCTTTTCAAAAATCCGGACACCCGATAAAATCATAATTGCCGTCGCAAGAATCAACGTGCCTAAAATAATTACAATGCCGACTTTAGTTTCCTGTTTCATAAGTCGCTTCGCTCCTTACACTGAACTGACTCGGAACTTATGTACAGAACAGACACGGAACTGTTCTGTGTCTGTTCCGTGTCCCGCTTTAGCGGGATTCTGTGTCTGTTCCGTGTGCTTTAACTTTCATTTTTATGGGGCCCACTGAAGAACCCGTCGTGAACTGTTTTATATACGGGTTTTCCGTTTTTTTGATTTCGTCCGGGGTTCCTGTCCCTATAATTTTACCGTCGTAAAGCATAGCAATTCTATTGGAAATTTTATATGCACTGGTCATATCGTGAGTTACAACTATAGAAGTAATGTCTAATGATTTTTGAAGATGTATAATAAGGTCGTTAATAACATCCGCCATAATAGGGTCAATTCCCGTCGTCGGCTCATCGTAAAAAATATATTTCGGGTCTGTTGCGATTGCCCTTGCCAGTGCCACCCGCTTTTTCATCCCGCCCGATAATTCAGACGGTTTCATCTGTTCTATTCCTTCAAGTCCTATCATAGAAAGACACTTTTTAACTTTTTTGGAAATTTCATCTTCCGACTTATCCGTAAGGTTTCTCAAACCGAAAGCCACATTGTCGCCGACGGTTAAAGAATCAAAAAGCGCAGCCCCCTGAAAAAGAAATCCGAAATTTTTCTGAACTTCCGAAAGCAATTTTTCGTTAAGTCCGGTTATTTCCGTCTCGTCAATAAATATATTGCCGGATTCCGGTTTAAGAAGACCGACAATGTGTTTTATTAAAACGGATTTTCCGCAACCGCTGCCTCCGATAATAGTGAGCGTTTCCCTGTCTTTTATTTCCAGATTGACACCTGAAAGAACCGAATTTTCGCCGAACGATTTATGCAAGTCAACTATTTTTATCATAAAAACAACGCGAATTTTCGCGAATGTAACACCAATTATCGCAAATTTTTATTCGCGTTTGATTTGCGTATATTCGCGTTCCTATCAACCAACCCCAAACAACACCAAAAGTGCCGTTAAAAAATAATCCGACACCAGAATCATAACCATAGAAATTACAACGGTTTGCGTTGTGGCACGGCCCACTCCCTCGGCGCCGCCCTCACAGTTAAAACCTTTGTAACAGGCAACAGTAACGATTATCAGAGCAAAAAAAACGGATTTTATAAGTCCGTGGCATAAATCCTCAACCCGCATATAATCCAGAATATCATTTTTATAGACGGTTGCAGCAATTCCTAATTTATAAACGCTGACGAAAAATCCGCCGATGATTCCGATTATATCCGCAAAAACTGTTAGTATTGGAAGCATCACTACAATTGAAATAAATCTCGGCACTGCAAGATATTTTATCGGATTGGTTCCCAAAGTGTAAAGTGCGTCTATCTGTTCGGTAACTTTCATTGTGCCGAGTTCCGCCGCAATCGCAGCTCCTACACGCCCCGCAACAACCACCGCCGTTAAAACGGGTCCTAATTCTTTTACCATAGAAAAACCGACCACACTTCCGATATAAATCGGCTCGTTAAAAATATTTCTGGTTGAATATGCGGTTTGAAGTGCCAGCACCATTCCGGTAAAAACGGAAGTGAGTGCGGTAACCGGAACTGACATAATGCCAATCTGTATCATCTGGTTGATAATATTTTTTCTGTCCTGTTTTTCTGAAAAAGAACTGCGAACCGTTTTTACCAACAATAAGAAAGCGTTTCCTATATCGTCGGATGTTTTAATAAATTTTTTTCCAATTGTAGTAATCATACATAAACCCTCGGCACCCTTTTTGAAATTGATGTTACGACCTCGTAATTTATCGTATTGCACCTTTTTGCTACATTTTCCGCAGAGATTTTTTCTTTACCTTGCGAGCCGATAATAACAGCCTCGTCGCCGACGGAAACGTTTTTTATATCCGTAACATCAATCATTGTCATATCCATACAAACCCTGCCGACAACGGGCGCCCTTCTTCCGTTGATTAAAACCTCGCCGATGTTGGAATTGCATCTTAAAAAACCGTCGGCATAGCCGAGCGGAATTGTCGCAATTTTTGAAATTCTTTTTGTACGATATGTCCTGCAATAACTTATTGATGTATTTTTAGGAACCGTTTTTAGATATATGATTTTTGTTTTTAGAGATAGTGCGGGTTTTATGGGAAGAATTTTTTCTGAATTTTCATAAGGTTTCAGACCATAAATTAAAAGTCCAGGACGGACAAGATTAAAATGCGAACTTTTATATTTAACAATTGCGGCACTGGCAGCAAGATGTTTATAGCAAACCGAAAATTTTTCACATAATTTCTTAAAACTTTCTGTCTGTTTTTCGGTGAAATTTTTATTTTCAACCGCACAGGCAAGATGAGAATAAATCCCGTCAATATAAATACTTTTTAGATTCTTGATTTTTTCAATCAGCGAAACAAAGGTTTTCGGCGATATTCCCAACCTTGCCATCCCGGTATCAATTTTAAGATGAAAAGGAAGTTTTCTATTCTTATATTTCGCAAATTTATTAAATGACTCAATACCGGAAATGCTTGCAATCGTCGGAATGAGCTCGTGTTTTATTATTTCGGAAAAATTTTCAAACGGATAGGTGCTCCCCAATATAAGAATATCTTTTTTTATACCGGCAAGACGGAGTTCAATGCCTTCCTCAATAGTTGCGACGCCGAAAATTCGGACAGCGGATTTTTCAAGCGTTTGGGCAACCTTAACGGCACCATGACCGTAAGCGTCCGCTTTTACGACAGCGAGTATGTCAACATATCTTCCGACAAATTTTTTTATAAGTCCGACGTTAAATTTTATATTTTCAAGATTTATTTCTGCATGGGTAGGTCTTAAAATTTCCATAACTTTATAACAGAGTCAACGGCATTTACCACAGAGAGCACAGAGAAAACCAGAGTTGCACAGAGAACTTCTAATTCTCTGTCTTTACTTCAAGCAGAACCCTTTGCCGCACTTTCAAATTTTGTGTATTCCTTGAAAAATCTTAATGTAATGCTTCCCATTCTGCCGTGCCGGTTTTTTGCTATGATAACTTCAGTGTCGCTGACCGGACTTGACGCTTCAATACCGTCGGCTTTGTAGAGTGACGGATGATATAGCATAAGAACAAGGTCTGCGTCCTGTTCAATGGCGCCCGATTCCCTTAAGTCCGCAAGTCGCGGTTTGCCCGCCTGTTGTCCGGTTCTTTTTTCCGGCTCTCTGGACAACTGCGAAAGCGCTATTACAGGAACCTGCAGGTCCTTCGCCATAATTTTTAACGAGCGGGATATTTCGGCGACATCTAATTGTCTGAATTCGCTGCGACCGGTTTTTCCCGACATAAGTTGAAGATAATCAATTATAACAAGGTCAAGTCCTTCTTTTTTATAAAGACGCCGGGCGCGGGCTTTCATTTCAAGAACACTGAGTGCGGAAGAATCATCAATAAATATTTTTGCCGGCTTGAATTTTCCGGCGGCGGTCGTAATGCGGGGCCAGTCATCTTTTGACATATAGGCGTTTTTTACGCGGTCGCTTGCCACCCGCGCCTGCGAGCATATAAATCTTGTCATCAGTTCGTCGTTTGACATTTCAAGCGAAAAAATCAGAACGGATTTTTTGTGAAGTATTGCCGCATTTTCCGCTATATTCATACATAACGATGTTTTGCCTGTTCCGGGACGACCCGCTATAATAATAAAATTTGATTTTTTGAAACCGCCAGTTATCTTATCCAGATCGGTAAAACCGCTCGGGCAACCGGGAACGTGCTCCTGTTTATTATGTAACTCTTCAATTAAATCAAGCGTAGGATTAATCAAATCAGAAACTGATTTGGGACCTTTTATCGCTTTTTTGTCCGAGATGTTAAATATCGCCTGCGAAGCGGAGTCCACAATTTCGTCAACATCGTCAATTTGACCCGTCGCATCACCGACAATTTTTCTGCCGGCACTTATGAGTTCCCGAAGAATCGCTTTATCCTTGACGATTTTTGCGTAATATTCCGCATTTGAAGCGGTGATAACCGTATCAATAAGGGCTGCAAGATATGCGGCGCCGCCCAATTGTTCAACCTGCGGATCCGATTTTATTTTCTCGGAAATGAGCAATATGTCAACATCACCCTGATTTTTATCATAAATCTTTAATATCTCACGAAAAATTACCTTATGAGCGGTAACGTAAAAATCATTTTCGGAAAGCATTTCTATAGCAATCTCTATCGCATCTTTCTCAATAAGCATAGAGCCAAGAACTGCTTTTTCCGCTTCCAAACTATAAGGTACTGCAATATCAATCGGATTATTATTTGACATAATTGAATATATTAAAAGATTATAAAAATTAGAAAAATTACAAAGATTAAAATCTTTCTCAATCTTTCCTAATCTTTCAATTTTTTAATTGCTTTTCTTCACGAGCCAGACCTTTATTTTTGCAGTTACTTCCGGATGAATTTTTACGGTGACATCAAACGCCCCGAGTTCTTTTAAGGGATTATCAAGAACGATTGATTTTTTGTCTATATCAAAGCCCTCTGTTTTAAGTGCTGCTGAAATATCTGCGGGACCGACGGAACCGAAAATTTTATTTTCCTCGCCGGATGCGGTGGCGACCGGGAGCGTTATTGAGACGGAAGAAAGTTTTTTTGCAAACTCGGTGGCGGATGCAATTTCCTTAATCTTTATTTCTGCAACCTTTATTTTTTCCTTCTCAATAATTTTCAGATTCCTGTCGTTTGCAACAAGAGCAAGTCCTTTCGGATATAGAAAATTTCTGGCGTAACCGTCTTTTACGGACTTTATATCCCCTATTTTTCCCAACCCTTTAATCTCCTGTTTTAAGATAACCTTCATTATTTGCATCCTCCTTTTTCTTTCTGAAATCAAGCCACACATCCGAAACACCTAAAAATACTGCCGCAGGCGCAGATAGAATAAAAACGATATATGAAAGGACAAGCATAACTTTTGACTTGCTGAAAAAAAATTGGGCTATTGATAATCCTCCGACGAAATAAAGAAAAAAAATCAGATAAAGAATATTCTGCGAAATTTGGAAAAGGACGACACTTTTTCCATCTCTGGAAACAACATAAAATAAAAGTGAGAATATAAATGCGAATATAGTCGCTTCGGGCAGCCGCCATTTCTCAAATGACTGAAGTTTTTTTATTTTTACATTAAATCTATCCGCTCCCGCAGAGAGAAAGATGTAGGAAAAAGTTACCATTATAATAACAAAAATTACCGTTATTGAATAAATGTTTCTTATGATAGGTTCCACAAACGCGGCGGAAATATCTTTCGGAATACCGGCGGCAATTCTGGAGTTGAGCCATGAAAGTTGAAAACCGCTAACAACAAACGACAAAATAACTGCAACGGATACTAACGAGATAGCAATGCAGGAATCCGCAATAAGCCGCCAACAACTTTTTTTTCTTTTTATTCCGGAATATAAAAACAATGAATTGAGGACAACAAATAATAAAAAAGTAAAAGTAAGAACGGCACCGTGTGGAATAAATTTGTAAATCGCCGCAGTCGTTATAATAATCCCTGCAATCCCCGATAAAACTCCGCTTTTAACAAATAAAAGAACAAGCGATACCGAAGACAACGGCAGAAAAAAAATTCCTATAAACGGAATTACAAAACCCGACATAAAAAAAAGAAACGAAAAAGACGCAAATAGAAAAACATTTTTTATTGCAAACATATCCTACAAATTAACAAACGGTATAATGGCAATGTTTCTCGCCCTTTTTATGGCTCTTGTTAAAATCCTCTGATGTTTCACGCATACGCCCGTAAATCTTGATGAAAAAATTTTACCTCTGTCGGAAATATAATTTTTCAGAAGTCCGACGTTTTTGTAATCAATTTCTATCTTGTCGGCGCAAAAACGGCAAAATCTTTTTTTAAACTGTTTCTTTTTTGAAAATTTTCCATAAGTTTTTTTTCCGCCTTTTTTTGTGTTTTTTTTCTTATTAATTAACATCATTCCCCCCTTTGAATAATTGTAACCACAGATACACACAGATTTACACAGATTAAAAACTACAAACCATTTTTTCTTGAACTTATCTGTGTCTATCTGCGTTCATCTGCGGTTTCATTCTTGAATATCAAAACGGCACCTCGTCATCTTTTTTCTTTCTTGACGGTTTCAACACCGGTTTATAACTCTCTACCGATTCCTCGCTCACAATTTCCACAGCCGACTCATCCGCTTTTTCCCCTCTTTTAGGCATAAGATGAAGTTTTTCGCCGATGACGACAAGCTTGCTTTTTTTCTGCCCGTCTTTTTCCCAACTATCCTGTTTCAGACGACCTTCTATAACAATGCTGTCGCCTTTGTGAACATATTTTTCGCATATCTCCGCCGATTTACCGAAAAATGTTATGTCAACAAAACAGGTCTCGTCTTTCGGATTACCGTCTGAACCCTTGTATCTCCTGTTAATTCCCACCCCGAAACCCGCCAGCGAAGTTCCGCTCGGTAACGCCCTTATTTCCGGATCTCTTGTAACATTGCCCATCAGTATAACTTTACTGAAACTTGCCATAATCCCCCCATATTTTAAATTTTATTCAGCGGCCGGTTTTTCCTGACCTTCTATTTCCGGTTTGACAATGTCAGATTTTTCTTCCTTTTTCGATTCAGTTTTTTTCTTGAAGGATTTTTCTATTTTAAGCGTTATGTACTTTATAATGTCATCGGTGGTCCTGAAAAAATTTTCAAGAACACCTACGACATGACCGTCGGCAGAAAACTGTAAGAGGTAATAACTCCCTTCTTTATTTTTTTTAACGGGATATGCAAGCCGTCTTTTTCCCCAACTGTCCGACAAAATAACGGTACCATTACCGGAAGTTATAATTCCCTTTACCTTTCCCAAGACCTCTTCAACTTTTTCGTTTGATAGCGTCGGTTTCAGAATAAAAACCGTTTCGTAATTAGGCATGAACGCCTCCTTTTTGGACTAATGACCATCCCGCTAAAGCACAGGATAGTAAAGTGTAGGAACTTTTTTATTATGAGACCGTTGAAAAAGTCATCAACGGTCTTGATGACAGCGATTAAAACTGCCGATTACGGCGATACTACCGACGAGGATTTATCGTTGTTATCGTGTCTTTTATCGCTGTAATCAGAGATTGTTGGGTTTTTCAACAATTTCATTATATCACAAAAAAATATTTTTTGCAACAACTTATTCGGCTTCAACAAATTTATATTTTATTTCTCCGGGCTGTATTAACCCAAGTTTTTTTCTTGCCTCTCTTTCAATATATGCCGGATTGTTTTCAAAATTGTAGAGTTTAATTCTTAAATCCCTGTTTTCCGTCTCAATATCTTCAAGTTTTTTATTCAGTTTCGTAAGTTCTAAACGCCTGATAATTATGCTTCTCATTCCGTCGTTGCCGAAAAGAACCAGAATTGCTAATGTTACTGCAATCCAGAAAAATATTTTTTTTTTATTTGTGAGCGAGAGAGAGAAAAATAAATTCATTTGCTTTTTCCGAACGAGCGAAACAAACACAGGGTTTAATACCCTTTATTTTCCGAATTTAGCATCATCGGACAATTCCTCTTCAATCCGCAATAACTGGTTGTATTTACAAATCCTGTCGGTACGGCTGGCAGAACCGGTTTTTATCTGACCCGCATTTACCGCAACGGATAAGTCCGCAATAAAACTATCCTCTGTTTCGCCCGAACGATGTGAAATTACCGTCGTATAACCCGACTTGTGAGCCATTTGTATCGTATCAATCGTCTCCGTAAGAGTTCCTATCTGGTTGAGTTTTATCAAAATAGAATTTGCAGTTTTTGTGTTTACTCCTCTTTGCAGACGCTCAACATTTGTGACGAACAGGTCATCGCCGACAATCTGGATTTTTTTTCCGAGTTTATCGGTCATCAGTTTCCAACCGTCCCAATCATCCTCGGCAAGACCGTCTTCAATTGAGACAATAGGATATTTACCGACGAGGTTTTCATAGAAATTTACCATCTGTTCGGAAGTTTTTACTTTGTCTGATTTCTCGCCTTCTAAAACATATTTTCCGTCTTTGTAAAACTCCGACGATGCGGGGTCAAGTGCGATAAAAATATCTTTTCCGGGAACATAGCCGGCTTTCTTTATTGCCTCAATAATTACTTCAAGCGCTTCTTCGTTTGATGAAAGGTTCGGGGCAAAACCGCCTTCATCACCGACGGATGTATTGTAATTTTTATCCTTTAGCACTTTTTTCAGATTGTGAAAAACCTCAGCACCGTAACGTATCGCTTCACGGAAATTTTTGGCGCCTTTTGGAAAAACCATAAATTCCTGTAAATCAACATTATTGTCGGCGTGGGAGCCGCCGTTCAAGATATTCATCATTGGAACAGGTAGGCAGTAAGTGGTAAGTGGTAAGTGGTAAGCGGTACGAATGTATTTGTACAACGGCAGTTTTTTATCTGATGCACAGGCACGGCAAACAGCAAGCGAAACGCCCAAAATCGCATTTGCGCCTAACTTCGCTTTGTTTTTTGTTCCGTCAATAGAAATCATTTTTCTGTCAATTTCAATCTGGTTTTCTGCATTCATTCCGACAATTGCCGCCGCAATGATTTTGTTGATATTTTCAACTGCTTTAAGTGTTCCTTTTCCGAGGTATCTCTTTTTATCGCCGTCTCTTAATTCCACCGCCTCGTGTTCGCCGGTTGAAGCACCCGACGGAACCGCTGCACGCCCAAGAATCCCGTTTTCCAAAATCACATCAACTTCCACAGTCGGGTTACCCCGTGAATCCAAAATCTCCCGCCCTACAATTCTTTTAATCTTGCTCATTTTTTTCCTCCAACTATTTATTTTCTATCAGTTCCAATATCTTTTCGCCGAATTCTTTTGCCACCTGCGGTCCTGAAGAGGTAATTATTTTTCCGTCAATTTCCACATTTTTACCGGTATAAATCGCACCTGAATTTTTTAGTTCATCTTTTTCTGATGAAAAAACAGTCGCTTTTTTGCCTTTTAATAATCCCGCTTTTGCTAACGTTACAGGTGCGATACAAATCGCTGCTAAAATTTTGTTTTGCTTAATTGTCTCTTGCGCAATTTTATGTGCAACGGGATTATCCCAGTATTCCGATGAGCCAACACCGCCGACAAAAATAACAGCATCGTAATTTCGGACATCTATTTCATTTATTGTGATATCTACATTTTGAGTTGCACCGAGCATTCCTTTTGCAGTTCCTTTTGAAGAAGATGCCGTCACAACTTCAATTTTTCCCTTTGCAAAAACACTTTTTGGCTGGAGATATTCCTCATCTCTGAATCTGTCTTTTGCTATGAGCATTACCACTTTTTTCATAATCTCGTTTTCTGCCGGGCTAGGACTCGAACCTAGAATGGATGCTCCAGAGGCATCTGTGTTACCATTACACCACCCGGCAAATGTCGCTCTGGAGTTGTCTCGTCAGCACGCGTTGGCTCTGTAGCCACGCTCCCACTCGCATCGCTGAATGTTTTAAGCGATGCTCCGTGAGGGCATTCCTCAACAACTCCTTCGCTCCACGATATTTCTAATTTGCTCTATGTTCCGTTTTTGAGTCCTTATCAAGTTCATCAACAAAATTTAACTGTAAATCTGAAAGTGTGGACGATAAAAATTTATTTTCTTCAGCGGTAAGGTTGCCTTTTGTTTTTTCAACAAGCATTTCAATTATATCTATTGAGACCTTTGCCTGTTCAAGATTTTTCTCAATTTTGTTAGTTGTCGGATTTGATATTTTTCCCAACTGTTGCATTGCCGCCGCAGAAAGCGAGAACACCAGAGACAAAAAATATTCATTTATCTTTTCCTGTTCAGCCATAAAACCTCCAAAAAAATGTTTCTATGTTCCTATGTTCTTATGTATGGTATCCTTAATTCTTCTGATAACTTTTTCTTTAGATATAAGTTCAAGCATCTCAAAAAGCGAAGGTCCTTCCGTTCTTCCGGAAACCGCAACCCTGACCGGATGGAAAATTTGCGACGTTTTTAGCGAATTAACTTCGGCGTATTTTCTCGTCTCCATTTCAATTTCCTTCGCCGTAAAATTTTCTATTTTTGAATAAATGTCGGCAACATCCGTAAGTATTTTACCAACTTCGTTGGCACCGTCTTTTTTGAGAACTTTATTTGATGCTTTTTCGTCATAAATAATATCATTTTTCAGGAAAAAGTCAATAAGATGCGGGACATCCGATAAAAGTTTTATTTTATCCTGTTCAAGCGAGATACATTTTTTCAAGTAATCAAAATTGTTTATGGGTAAGCCCGCTTTTTCAATAAACGGTAACGACCGTTTTGTAAGTTCCTCAACCGGCATTTTTCTGATATATTCGCCGTTGAGCCACAAAAGTTTTTGCGCGTCAAAAATTGCGCCGGATTTTCCGCATCTTTCCAGCGTGAACTTTTCAATTAATTCGCTGCTTTCAAAAATCTGCTGGCTGTCCTCCGTTGACCAACCTAACAATGCAACATAATTTAAGAGTGCTTCCGGCAGATAACCCTTATCCCTGTAATCTTCAACGGCGACATCGGACTGTCGCTTGCTCAATTTGGATTTATCGGGATTTAATAAAAGCGGAAGATGTGCGAACTGCGGCGGGGTCCAACCGAGATATTTATACAGTATTATATGCTTCGGTGTAGAAGAAAGCCACTCCTCGCCTCTGATAACATGGCTTATTTCCATCAAATGGTCGTCCACAACATTTGCAAGATGATATGTGGGATAGCCGTCTGATTTTAATATAATCTGGTCGTCAATTAAAGAACCGTGAAATTTTATTTCGCCGCGGATAATATCGTTGAATTTAATTTCATCCTGCGGCATTTTCATTCTTATAGTATATGGTTTTTCTTTTGAAAGTTTTTCTGAATCATCTTTTGAAAGTTTAAGGCATAAGCCATCATATTTCGGCGGTTGTTTTTTGGCAATTTGCAACTTTCTCATTTCTTCAAGCCGCTCCGATGTGCAAAAACATCTGTATGCCAAGTCCTTTTCTAAAAGTTCGTTCACATATTTTTTGTAAATTTCAAGCCGCGCCGACTGAATTACCGGTTCTTCATCATAATTAAGACCGCACCATTTCAATATCTCAAAAAGTTTTTCAATTGCACCGGAAACCATGCGGGTTCTGTCCGTGTCTTCTATGCGAATTAAAAATTTTCCGTTGTTGTGTCGGGCGAAAAGATAATTGTATAGGGCAGTTCTTAATCCGCCGATATGCAAAAAACCCGTCGGCGACGGAGCAAATCGGACTCTAACCATTAGTAAATCACCTTGTTAAGCGGATATTCAATAATTCCTTCCGCACCGGCGCGTTTTAATTCCGGTATAATCTTTTTGACAGTTTTTTCCTCTATGATTACTTCAATTGCTATCCATCCGGGAATTGTAAGCCGTGAAATTGTCGGTCTTTTAAGTGCCGGAAGTATATTCATGATTTGGGCGAGATTTCCCTCTTTAATATTCATTTTGAGCCCGACCATCCCGAATGCTTCAAGTGCGCCTTTTAAGAGTATTGCTAGATTTTCAATCTTTTTTTTCTTCCAGTTATTTTTGACGGAATTTTTATTTGCAATAAGCCGTGTCGTAGATGTTAAAATTTCATCTATGATTTTAAGATTGTTCGCTCTTAAAGACGAACCTGTTTCCGTTAATTCAACAATTGCATCAACAAACGCAGGCGCTTTTGCTTCGGTAGCACCCCATGAAAATTCCACTTCTGCTTTCACTTTGTTTTTAGCAAGGTATTTTTTAACGACATTGACAAGTTCCGTCGCAATTCTTTTTCCTGAAAGATTTTTTACAGAAGAAATTTTTGAATCCTTCGGTACTGCTAAAACCCATCTAACAGGACGAAATCCGCTTTTGGCATAAAGAAGTTCGCAAATTTCTTGGACATCCGCACCCGATTCGGAAATCCAATCATAACCGGTAATACCGGCGTCAAAAACGCCGTCCTCAACATATTTCGCCATTTCCTGCGAACGGACAAGCATAATTTCCAGTTCGTCGTCGTCACAAGTCGGGAAGTATGACCGGTCGGATGCATATATTTTTATGCCCGCCTTCTTAAAAAGTTCAAATGTTGATTCCTGTAAACTCCCTTTCGGCAGCCCAAGTTTTAGTTTATTCATTTTTTACCTCCAAAAATTCCCCGCCAGAGGCGGGTTCGCCTTTGGCGAAAAAATCTATTGTTTTATTATACAAAACAATTAAAAAAATTGCAAATAAAATGTTATCTATATCTCAAAGTTTATGATGAAAATGACTGATACGATGTAAATCAAAGGATGGATTTGTTCGGCTTTATCTTAAAACCTCTAATAAAGACAGGGCGAATTTTTTATCAAACATTCTTTTTGCCTTAACGTTTTTTATCTCTAAAATAACCGCTTCAACTATTAGAAAAACATCCGTTTTCTTTCTTAAACAGCCCACACGGGTAATTTTTCCCCTTCCGATTGCCGAATGCAAATGGATTTTCGGCTGATTTTTTTCACAAAAAACTGTTCCGATACCTACAATTTCCGACGGGCCTGGAAAATTCTGCCAAAAAGGTTTTGCGGGTATCACGGCTTTAAGCGGACCGCAGACGGCTTTGTTTTTATGAATTGCACCGATGACGAAAATAATTCCGGATTTAACCTTTTCTTTCAATGTGATTTTCGTAAGACACCCGAGCAGGTCATCACCGTTTTCTATTTTTGCAACTATTGCTTTACCGATATTGCCGACTGTGTATTTCATATTAACGGTTAGACGCGGCTTTATCCTCCTTTTCGTTGCTGTCTTTCTTTTCGCAATAGGGTCCAGATTTATTTCTCCACGCTTCCGCATAACCGGATTTTATCCAGTCAAGTGCCGCCTGTTGCCTTCCGACATCATAACCAAGTTTTTTGGAAAGAAACCATTTGTGTTTTTCAATTTCGGCTCTTTGTGCCTCAGAATCAGCTTTCATCTTTTCATCACGCCATTTTTTTGAATGATTTTGAAACCAGTCATTTAAGGCGAAATCGATTCCGACATCGTGGCAGGCCTTTTGTGACAAAAACCACTTGTGAGTCAAAACCGCATTAATCTCATCCAGCGACAATTCATCCAACCTTGCATTTTTTTCCATAAAAATTTTCGCTCCGCTCACCCCAATTTTTGCTACGGATACACACAGATATACACAGATTTTGGTAAGTTTTTATCTGCGACTATCCGCGTTCATCTGCGGTTCCATTTTTTTATTAAACTTTTCCGTTGAAAACGGTAAGCAAAATAGCGCAAAACGACAAAACAAAAGTTATCACATATATTAAAAGTACTATTTCCTTATGGGTCCATCCGATATTCAAAAGACGGTGATGAAAATGCTCTTTGTCGGCGGCCATTATATTTTTTTTACTTCGAAACCTTCTTAATATTGAAAACGCCACGTCCAAAACGGGAAGCGCTACAACCGTTATCGGAATAAAAAGCGCAACGACTGCCGTCGTTTTTAATGTTCCTATGACGCTTATTGCACCGAGCATAAAACCCAAAAACTGGCTGCCGCTGTCACCCATAAAAATTTTCGCGGGATGAAAATTGTGATATAAAAATCCGAGGCAGGCGCCGGCAAGGGCAGCACACAGAATTGCCGCAAGTTTTAACTGTTTTGAAAAAAGAATGATTTTTGTGTCGCTCTGTAAAATCGCAACAATCAGAAATGTTGATGCCGCAATTGCCACCACACCGGAAGCCAAACCGTCAAGACCGTCAATAAGATTTATGGTATTCATAAAACCGATGAGCCAGAAAATAGTTATAATCTGGCTTAACAAAAGCGGGAAATTAAGATAATTTCTGAAAAACGGAAGATTCAAGCCGGATATATTAACGCCATAACTTATAACGGACAACGCCACTATTATCTGGATTAAAAATTTTACAACCGGCGGCACGCTTTTTTTATCGTCAAAAAGTCCGAGAATAAAAATAACGGTTCCGCCAACGAGAATTCCCGTAAGTTGTTTGTCAATTGATAAAATGCCTTCAAGTTCGTTATTAACAAATACTTTGTGACGGAATGCAAGCAATGTTTGAAACCTCGGAAAAAAATACAGACATAAAATGCCGGTTATAAAACCGAGATATATGGATATCCCACCCCAACGCGGCATAATTCTTAAGTGAATTTTTCTGCCGTCGGGTTTATCTATAACATCAAACTTTTTTGCAAGCCATTTGGCAATAGGAGTCGTTGCAAAAGAAACAAATAGTGCAACGGCAAAGGCAGTTAGATAAATATAATTCATTTCAATCTGTTTTCATACAACGGAAATTTTCTACAAAGTGATTTCACTTTTTCTTTTATTTTTTTCAACGCCATATCGCTATCTTTGTATTTTACCGCCTTGCTGATAAAATCCGCTATCAATTGCATTTCTTTTTCTTTCATTCCACGGGTTGTAACGGCAGGTGTTCCGAGCCGTATTCCCGATGTGATAAACGGTTTTTGAGTGTCATAAGGGATTGTGTTTTTGTTGACGGTAATTCCTGCTTTATCAAGGGCTTTTTCAATTTCAAAACCGGTAAGTTTTTTAGGACTTAAATCAATAAGTAAAAGATGAGAATCCGTTCCGCCTGATACAATTTTGAAACCGTTTTTTTGTAATGCCTCGGAAAGTTTTATTGCATTTTTCAAAATTTGAAACTGATATTTTTTGAATTCTGGCTTTAATGCTTCACCGAAAGCAACCGCCTTGGCTGCTATTACATGCATCAACGGTCCACCCTGAGTTCCGGGAAAAACGGTTTTATCAATAACGGAGGCATATTTTTCTTTACACATAATCATACCGCCACGTGGACCCCTTAATGTTTTGTGAGTTGTTGTCGTTATAAAATCGGCAAAAGGCACGGGCGAGGGATATACTCCCGCCGCAATTAGACCCGCATAATGTGCAATGTCAGCCATCAAATAAGCACCGACTTCGTCGCAAATACTCCTAAATTTTTGCCAATCAATTATTCTTGAATATGCGGAAGTTCCTGCAACAATCAGTTTCGGGTTATGCTTTTTAGCAAGCCGTCGTGCCTCTTTGTAATCAATCAGCCCTGTTTTTTTAGATACGCTTATCGGCACCGTTTTAAAATATTTTCCGGAGAAATTCATGGGATGACCGTGTGAAAGATGGCCGCCGTGTGAAAGATGCATTCCCATAATTGTATCCCCGATATCAAGGACCGCAAAATAAACCGCCATATTTGCCTGAGTTCCCGAATGCGGTTGGACATTTACATGCTCGCAATTGAAAAGTTTTTTTGCACGCTCTATTGCAAGTTTTTCCGCTACATCCACAAATTGGCATCCGCCGTAATATCTTTTTCCGACGTAACCCTCAGCATATTTATTCGTCAAAACCGAACCCTGTGCTTCTAAAACTGCCTCCGACGTAAAGTTTTCAGAAGCAATAAGTTCAAGGTTTTCCGACTGGCGACGCGTCTCGTTCTGTATAACTTCCCAGATTTCGTAATCCGTTTTTTTCAGATGCATTTATATCTCCATTTGCTTCGCTCACCGACACTAAAGTGTCGGCTACAATTATGGTGTGATGCTTCGGGTTTAGACAGGTGGACTAAAGTCCGCCTAAACCCTTGCATCTTTCTTTATATTTTCATAAATTTTTCTATTTCTTTTTTTGATATGCAACCTTCTCTCCTAACAATATACGGAAATTTGCTGACATCTAAAACGGTTGACGGTTTTTCCAATTTCACAACGCCACCGTCTATAATCATATCAACATTTTTTAAAATTTTTTTATCTAAATCAGAAAGACATCTGCAAACCTTTTTTCCGGAAATATTAGCGCTCGTGCCTATAAGCGGACAAGCCATTTCTTTTATAATTGAAAGTAAAACTTTATGAGCGGGAATTCTAACCGCTATATTTTTTTTACCCCCCGTAAGCATACTGCCAAGTTCATTTGTTTCAAATACAAGCGTAAGTGCTCCGGGCCAGAATTTTTTTGCCAGTTTTTCCGCACCCGTCGGAATTTTTTTTACAATTTTTTTTATTTTTGAGATGTTATCAACGAGAACCGGTAACGGTTTTTTATCGGTTCGGCATTTCAGTTTATAAATTTTTTTTACGCCTGACAGACAAAATGCGTTTGTCCCGATGCCGTAGATAGTATCCGTCGGATAAATCGCAATTTTCCCGTTTTTCAGTTCTTCCGCTATTTTTTTTATTTCTTTTTTGTCTAAATTTTTCAGTTTGTAAATTTTCATCTAACTTCTGTATGAAGCGTTGACTTTTATGTAACCGTCGCTGAAGTCGCATGTATAAACGGTAGCATACTCTTTTCCGCTATTCAAGTTTATATTTATAGAGACAGATTTTTGTAATATAATTTTTTTTGCAATTTCTTCCGAAAAACTAACCGGGTGCCCTTTTTTGAAGACACAGAGATTACCGAAAGAAACATCAACTTTTTTGGAATCAACCATTACCCCGCTTCTTCCGATTGCAGCGACAATACGTCCCCAATTGGCGTCATTTCCAAAAATTGCCGTCTTAACAAGGGGAGAGTTCGCCACTGTCTTTGCAATTTTTTTTGCATCATAGATATTTTTAGCGCCCATGACATTTACAGTGATGAGTTTCGTAGCACCCTCGCCGTCATGGGCAAGCATTTTTGTAAGTTCAATACAAACAGCCGTTAATTGAGCGCAAAATAATTGAAAGTTTTTACCTTCGGAAATAATCTTGTTTTTTGCAACGCCGTTGGCAAGAGCAAAAACTGTGTCATTAGTTGAGGTATCGCCGTCAACAGTCAGACAATTAAAACTTAATTCAGTCGCAATTTTCAAGGCACGGCTTAAGGCATCTTTTGTAATTTGAGCGTCTGTCAAAATGAAAGAAAGCATTGTCGCCAAATTCGGTTCAATCATTCCGCTTCCCTTAGCACATCCCCAAATTGTTATTTCAGAATTTTTAATTTTTAATTTTACATTTTTAATTTTGGAAAATGTATCGGTGGTCATAATGCCTTCTACTGCCGATAGAGGCGAGTGACAGAGTGACAGAGTGACGGAGTGACAGAGTTTATGGATACCTTTTTTTATTTTGTCCATCGGTAGATATTGACCAATCACACCGGTTGAAGCAACCAGAATATTTTCTGATTTTACATTTAATTGAGCCGCAGTTAACTCGCATATTTTTTTCGCATCACCAATTCCTCTTTCGCCCGTGCAAGCATTAGCGCAACCAGAATTCGCTGCAATACAATGTATTTTATTTTTTATATTTTTTTGCGAAACGAGTACAGGAGCAGCCTTAAAAATATTTTTCGTGAACACTCCCGCAGCGACACACGGTTTTTCCGAATAAAAAAGGGACAGGTCCTTTTTTCCGTTCTTTTTTATCCCGCAATGCAACCCATTGGCAAAAAAACCTTTCGGCAAATTCATATCAAACCTTCTTTTTCGTCAATGCCGAACATTATATTCATATTTTGAATGGCCTGACCGGCGGCGCCCTTGACAAGATTGTCTATAGCGGATGTGATGATTAAATTATTTGTTTTACCGTCAATATTTATCGCTATATCACAATAATTTGTGTTGACGACATTTTTTGTCATCGCTGTTTCTACTATTCTGACAAACGGTTCTAACGCGTAATATTTTTTATAAACCGCAACAACATCCGCTAAAGATGTTTCTTTTTTTAATTGCAAATAAATGGTTGAAAGCATTCCTCTTTCCTGCGGAATTATATGCGGAGTAAAAATTATCTGACATTTTAATTCCTGCTCAATTTCCGGAATATGTCTGTGAATTCCTCCGACCTGATACGCGTAACAATTCGGCTCTTTATAGTTTTTGACAAACTCTCTGCCGCCGCCCGAATATCCGCTCTTTGAATCAATAATTATTCCTTTCTTTTTGACGATTTTTCCTTTAAGTGCGGGATAACAGCCCAAAATTATGCTTGTAGGATAACAACCGGGATTCGCCAAAAGTTTTGCTTTTTTTATTTTTTTCCTGTAAAGTTCGCAAAGCCCATAGACCGCTTTTCCCAAAAGTTCGGGATTCGTATGTTTTGTTTTATACCATTTTTCATAAACGGCAGGGTCTTTTAGACGGAAATCAGCGCTTAAATCAATTACTTTTTTACCCAACGAAATAATCTTTGAAGCGATTACCATTGAGACCGAATGCGGCAGGGCGGTAAAAATAATATCTGCATTTTCGGCAATTTTTTTCTCATCAATATCCTCGCAAAACATATCCAGTTTGCCTTCTAAATACGGATACATTTCAGATATGTGTTTCGGTTTCCCGTCCATCCTGCCGGATAAAGAAGTAATTTTTACTCCCGTATGTTTCAAAAGAATTTTTATAAGTTCTTCGCCGGCATAACCTTTTGCACCAACAACAGCAACATTTATCATTTTTCTATTCGCCCCTAAAGGGACTTCCTTTGGTCGCTCCGCTCACCCCCGACTAAAGTCGGGGGCTACAAGAAATTAAAACCGTAATTTCACCCATTATTTTTTCAGGAAGTTTTTCAATTATATCCGAGGCATTCCCGCGGATAAACTCTTCAAATTTTTTTGTAAGTTCGCGACAGACAACAATATCGGAATCCGCGGGAAAAATTTCTGTAATTATTTTCAGTGTTTTTTTTAGTCGGTACGGCGACTCGTAAAAAATTATCGTCTTTTCAAGTCCTGCAACTTTCTCAAAATTTTTTTTAATTTTGCCTTTTTTCCTCGGTAGAAATCCCAAAAACACAAATCCGTCGGTCGGCAGACCGCTTGCTGAAAGTGCCGTAACAACCGCCGAAACACCGGGAACGGTTTCAACTTTTAAGCCCTGCTCAATCGCTTTTTTTACAAGAAAAAATCCGGGGTCTGAAATGCCCGGAGTTCCGGCGTCCGAAACAAGTGCAATATTTTTTCCTTTTTTCAACTCATCTATCAGATAGGGTATTTTTCTGAACTGATTTTGCGAGTAAAAACTTATCTGCGGAGTTGCTATGTCATAATGCACGAGCAAAATTTTTGTCCGACGGGTATCTTCACAGGCAATTAAATCAACCGCTTTAAGCGTCTCCAACGCCCTTAATGTGATATCTTTGAGATGACCGATTGGTGTTGCAACAACATAAAGAACCCCACTCATAAAGGTATTTACTCTGTATTTTCAGACGGATTTAGGTTTATTTTTCTCATTTTCTAAAACTTTCAAAAACGCATTGACGATTTTCGGGTCAAACTGCGTGCCTGCACCTTTTTTCAGTTCATCAATCGCAGCGCCGACGGGCATCGCTTTTCTATATGGTCTGTCCGAAGTCATTGCATCAAACGAATCAATAACCGCAACAATTCTCGCACCTATAGGAATTTCTTCGCCCATCAAACCCTCGCCGTAGCCCGTACCGTCAAACCACTCGTGATGATAAAGAATCAAAGGCGCAATAGGAGCCAGAAATTCAATCGGAGCGATTATTTTTTCGCCGATAAGAGGATGCTTTTTTATTTCATCCCTTTCCGCATCGGTAAGTTTAGACGCTTTCAGTAAAATCTCCTCTTTGATTCCTATTTTTCCCACATCATGCATCATCGCAGCATACTCAATATGTTTTACCATTGATTTCGGAAGATGCAGTTCTTCGGCGACAAGTTTCGCATAATATCCGGCGCGGTCGGCGTGTTCTCTCGTATAGGAATCTTTTGCGTCAATCGCTTTTGCAAGCGTTTGCATCGTTTCAAGATAAAGCCGCTGAAGATTCTGGTAAAGTTCAATATTTTCAATCGTAATCGCCGCCTGACCGGCTAAAAGTTGTAAAAGCCTCAAATCCCTTTCTACGAATTTCTCACCTTCTTTTTCCCTGTTGACATTCAGCACGCCTATAACTTTATTTTTTATTTTGAGAGGAACGGATATGAACGACTTTGAAGGATACTTAACATTTTCCGCCTTGAAAAATCTCGGGTCGGTTTCTATGTCTTCAACGAAAATTTCCTTTCCGTCTCTGGCGACAAGTCCCGCAATACCCTCGCCGATTTTAAGCCGCGTTGTCTCCATAACATCTTTTGAAAGTCCCCGCGCGGCAACAATTACAAGTTCATTCGTTGTTTCATCAATCAGCATTAAAGAACCGATACTGGTTCTTAGTACTTTTACCGCATAATCAACTATCATTTTGGAAAGGGTCTGCTTGTTATGACTCGGCGAGGGTTTCAATCCGAAATTGTGAAGTTCTATAAGCATGTTGATGAGATTGTCCACGGCGGCAACACTGTTTATGTACTTCTCTTTTACATCAGACATTTCTATTTTTATATTAAATAACTGCCGCAGTTGGGATTTATATCTGTTGAAAAAATAAATCCCTATTAAAACCGCCAATGATATAAGAACTAAATCAAGATACATAAATAAAATCAATTAAAGATTAAAAATTGAGAATTAAAATCTCTGTGTTCTCGTTGACCTCTGCGGCAAAAATCAAATCTTAAAGCCGGAAGAAATTTTATTCAATTCCGCAATTATCCCGTTAATTTGTCCCAAAATTTCAGAAAGTTCAGAAGGTGATATGTTTTTCTGTGAAAGCCGCGATGAAATTACCGAAAGTTTTTCAACAACGATTTTTACCGAGTCCTTATCTCCGGAAATTTTTTTCTGAATTTCCGAAACCATCCCGTTAAATTTATCCTGAAGTTCTACGAGTTCGTCGCCGCTCCTTAAATGCACCCTGTAAGTTAAATCGCCGTCGGCAACCGTATCGCATGACCTTTCAAACTTAAATATGGGACCTGCAAACTTATGCGAAACAAAAATGGCAATTATGAAGACAATTACCAGAAGAACCGCAAGTTTTCCCAGCATAAGATTGTTGATTTTAACCATAATCGGATACAACCCGGGGGTTTCTAATTCCATAATAGCGCGACCGACAGTATAATAAACATCCCATCCGACGGTAAAAGCAACAAGAACCATAGAGATAAGAACAATGGCGATATACTTGAACTGCAGCGCCCTTTTGATAATTACGATTCTCCTTTTGTACTTCGGCTTATCATCCATAAAACAACCTCCCGTCTGCCTGCGGCGAAAATTAAAATCAGCAAACCATATAATACAAAAAAAATAATAAAAGTCAAGAAAAATTTTATGGATTTCAATTAATGACTGGGTATGTACTTTTTGTATTTCTCTGTTTCTTTTCGTTTTTTTTCAACAAGTTTTTTCAGTTCTTTTTCCTGCTGTTTCGGCGGGAGTTTGGAAATGGAGCCGTATTCTTTTTGATAATAATTCTCTGCCTGTTTGATGTAAGGTTTTGCGGCGTCAATTTCTTTCTGCATTTTTTTGATTTTTTTTTCTTCTATGGCAGTTATCTTATCGGCGTTTTTTTCATAATACTCCATCCGCTGTTCCATAACATCAATTTCCGGTTGAATAACGGTCTCAATTTTTTTTTCGGGCGGGTTTATAAATTTTTTCTGAATAAAAAAATAGACACTTATAAAAAGTGCCAGAATAAAAACGATTAAAAAAATCTCTCCGGTTTTCATTAATACAATGAAGCCCTTCCGCAAACGGCCGATTGCGTGAATCTTTTTTCTATTTTCGGCGTCCCTTTCCAAAATGAGAGTTTACTTAAATCAAAAATTCTTAAGCGGTAATTTACGGTAACTTCATCACCCGCAATATTACCTACTTTTACATTTCTATGAGTAATAGTTATATTTGATGTGTTGAATTTCGGATTTCCCTGCATAAAATATTTCATAATTTCATCACGAGTATTTGTCCATGTAACGCGGCGAGTTGCCATCAGAAACGCACCATGTCTCGCCGCCTGATGAAGCCGCATATTAACAATAAACATTCTTGCAATTGTAATCGTTCCGGTCAAAAACAACGGCAGAACAATTAAAGCAATTACAAACTCTGCAAACGCCTGACCCTTTTTTTTTCTCATCATAATATCAATGCGCCAACATAGGAATTGGTCTCGTTACAGGCACTAACCGAGCGTCAAACTGAGGATACAATGAAACCGGCTCAACCATACCCCAAATTCCCTCCGACTTGTTCCTCGGAAATCCGCCGTTGTGCGCATCAAAAGCCACATTTTCCCTTACATTGAGATATGTTTGGGCCTGTGCAGATGCTTGGGCGCGGGACGGCCGACTTAATCCTATTAAAGATGAGGCAAATGTTACATTACTTTTATAAGCATACCATGTCATCTCATGGTGCATCTGCGCCTTTCTGAAAGCATCCTCCCAACCTCTGCAATAATATGCAGGTCTGGCTGTCCAACGACCAACAGGCACCGGAACCGTTCCGACAATCGGCAATGTCACCAATTTGAATAATGTGAACTTCATATTTCTTTTAACCAACTGGGTTCTGAAAGGCATCCCCCAAACGGGAATTCCCGTGGCACCGTTTGCTCTTGCCGCTGCGCGACCTGCAAGTGAAGGAGCCGCACCATTAATTTGATTAAATGAAGTCAAGAACGTTCTGACATATGTTTTATACGGTGTCTTCATAGTTTTCAGCATTCCGCCTTCTTTTATATTGTGAAACATATACATAGTCATCGCATGAGTTCCGAAATTTGCAAGTGAAATTGTGCTTTGAAAAGCAGCGCGGCATCTTACTGCGGAAAGGGCGGCGGCATCGGCGGCGGTTTGCATCTTCTGACGGTTAAATTCCAGCATACCGAGATTCCAAACAAGGAATGAAAACATAGAAAGTACCAGCACCGTCAGAGCAACCAGCGGAAGAATTTGTCCTTTACTTTTATTTTTTAATTTTTTCATTTTAACCTTTAACTTTTAACTTTTTATTTTGATACCGGAATCGGATTCGGTATTTCCGTCTGCATTCGCGAAGAAACTTTTACCGGTATGACACCCGTTTTAAACGCACCCGCTGCAAAAAGCGGTCTGTATAAATATGTAACTGTTGCATTAATAGCGTAAATTCTTACATCGTCTTTCTTTAATGCCACCGAAGAAATTGTTAACGGAGGATTGTGAGACGGTACTTCGTGTGATTTATTTATATCTACACGGCATGGGCCTCCGAGCGTTTTCATAGTAACATAGTTTGCGGCCGTCCATCCGCTTTTTTTGACTGCTTCCGCACGGGCTGCTGCGAACGCCGCACCATGCAGGTGAAACATCGTCCATGAAAGCCGTGCAATGTCCATTACTCCGAAAATAAGCCCAAGCGAAATAACAGCAATCAGAACGAATTCAATAAGTGTCTGCCCATTATTTGTAATTCGTAATTTGTAATTCGTAATTTTATTCATGGATACATTCCCTGAACGCCCGCTCTGGAAGTTGAAGCACCTTTATAAACATTTTTCAATCGCGTTTTAAAAAAATTGGTTCCCACCCACGCGGTTATGACGCATAGCATAAGAACCAATATGTATTCGGTCATTGACTGACCTTTCTTACTGAAACACTTCATAAATAGAAATAAAAAAATTCCCTATACTTTTTCAGATAAGTAGAACTTATGCGGAGATTCACTTCGCCACTCGGAAAGCGAATCTCCGCACATTAAAAAAATTTTAAGTTATTACTTCGTTGCCTGGTCAAGTTTTGTTCCGGCTTTATTAAATGCATTTTTCACTTTGCCGCCGAACAACTGGACCGCCACAAACGCGAGAAGAGCAATAAGAAATACTACCAGAACATATTCTGTCATTCCCTGCGCTCTCTCGTCCTTCAAGAACCGTTTTAACATCTTTTTCTCACCTCCATTCGCTTCGCTCACCGAGAATGAATTCTCGGCTACATTATGGTTTGATGCTTCGGGTTTAGGCAATCGGGTTGAAACCCGACAAAACCCTCGCATCGTTTTATTTATAAATCCCCGGTGTTTCCGGATTACAAATTCCGGAAACCTTGTTCCCGGCTGAAAGAAATCCGTATCTTATTTTTTTGCCGAATGTTTCAACGGCAATATATGCAAGAAAAGCAATAAGAAAAATCACTAAGACATACTCGGTCATCCCCTGACCTTTTTTGGAACGGATTGTTTTCATTTTATTTACCTCATTTTATGCTGACGGCAATATTATTTATTGCCTGTAAAAACGCAACATTTATCACTTTTCCGAAGGTATCAACCGCCTGAAAAACGGCAAAGGAAATCAAAAAAACAACAAGTAAATATTCCGTCATTGCTTGTCCGCCATGTTTGTGGCGGAACTGACCTTTATTTTTAATTTTTTTCATACCGCACCTGTTATCCTTCCGGCGGCTTTAACAAAAATAGCATTCAGCACGGTTGAAAAAACTCGCAACGCCAAAATTGAAGCAACAAGCAGAAGAATAAGCAGAGAATACTCTGTATCCGCCGCGGCGACTTCAGATTTAATAAGTTCTTTTATCAACCCTATCACCCCATCATATTTATACATAAAAAACCGCATTTTGTCAAGTACTTTTTTTAAGAACGCAGATTTCACAGATTGAAGATACCGATTATGCAGATAAATATCGTCTAAAACCGGGATTTTCTTTATTCCACAGTGACCGATTTTGCAAGATTTCTCGGCTGGTCAACATCGCAACCGCGCAAAACACCTATATGATATGCCAGAAGTTGAAGCGGAATTATGCTCAAAAAAGGATATAACGCCTCATCCGTTTTAGGAATATAAATTACATAATCAGATTTTGCTTTTATCAACTCGTCGCCTTCCGTTGCAACGGCGATAACAATTCCCTCGCGAGCTTTTACCTCCTCTATATTTGAAAGAATTTTTTCATAAACCCTGCCTGCCGTAGCAATGCATACAACCGGCATATTCTCGTCTATAAGTGCAATCGGGCCATGTTTCATTTCGCCGGACGCATAGCCCTCAGCGTGAATATAAGAAATTTCTTTTAGTTTCAGCGCACCTTCCAACGCAATGGGATAATTCAGTCCGCGGCCCAAATACAAAAAATGTGATTTTTTGAAAAACTTTTTTGCGATTGATTTGAGCTCGTTTTCTTTTTTTAAAATTTCGGAGATATCACGCGGAATTTGAATAAGTGTGTCAATAAATTTTGAAGCAGCATCCCTTGTAATTTTTCCCCGGACGATTCCGAAATAAAGTGCCAAAAGATACAGAGCGGTAAGTTGACCGGTAAATGCTTTTGTGGAAGCGACCCCTATTTCCGGACCGCATCTTGTATAGAAAGTGCTGGATGATTCGCGGGTAATAGTTGAACCGAGCACATTGCAGATTGCAAGTGTTTTCGCACCGTGCTTTTTTGCTTCTCTTAACGGAGCGATTGTATCGGCCGTTTCACCCGACTGACTTATCGCAATGAGCAGCGTTTTGTCGTCAATAATCAAATCGCGGTATCTGTATTCAGAACCAATATCCGTCTCGGTGGAAATGCCGGAAAGCGATTCAAACAGAAATTTTCCGATTAAACCGGCGTGATACGATGTCCCGCAGGCAACGATTGAAATTTTATTTATGTCCCGTATTATTTGCGGATTTATATTTATGTCGCCGAAAAATTCACTTATATCTTCAACGGCAAGGCGGCCGCGGAAGGTATCCTCAATTGTCTGCGGCTGTTCCATTATTTCCTTCAGCATAAAATGTTTATACCCGGCTTTTTCCGCCATAAGAGAATCCCACTCAACAGTGTTGATTTTTCTCTCGGTAATGTTATCTGATTTGTCAAAAATTTTGTATGAGTCCTTTTTTAGTTCCACAACGTCGCCGTCTTCAAGGAATATAAATTTTTTTGTGTATGAAAGAAGTGCCGGGATATCGGATGCGATAAAAAATTCGTTTTCGCCTACACCCACTACCAGAGGGGCATCGTAACGAACACCGAGCAAAACATCCGGATTGTCCTGTGAAATCACACCGAGGGCATACGCACCTTTGAGTTCTTTCACTGCGGTTTTCACCGCCGACAAGATATTGCCGCTGTAATGTTTTTCTATCAGATGAACAATAACCTCCGTGTCGGTTTCAGAACGAAATTTATGACCTTCCGATAAAAGTTCCTTTTTTAACTGTCTGTAATTCTCAATGATTCCGTTATGGACAATGACGATTTTTCCGGAGCAGTCGGTATGCGGATGGGCATTTTCCTCGGAGGGTTTTCCGTGCGTAGCCCATCTGATATGCCCCACCCCGACCGTTCCAGAAAATTTTATCGCAGCGTTATTTTGAATTATCGCATCAAGATTTTTAATTTTTCCGACGGCGCGGGAAATTTTTATGCTTTTGTTCTCAATGGTTGCGATACCCGAAGAATCATATCCGCGATATTCAAGCCGCTTAAGTCCGTTTAATATAACATCTGCCGCCGTTTTATTTCCGATATAACCGACAATTCCGCACATAAAATAACACCTATTAAAAGATTAAAAAATTGAAAAATTTAAAGATTTAAAGATTCCCTTTCAAATACTTTATAAAATTAGAGAGTTGTTGAGAAATATCTACAACTTTTTTGTATATACTTTTGAATTCAGTTTCTGATGTATAACCGATACTATATGCTAAATGTAATTGTGCCCTTACCTCTCCTGCTGAACCTTTTGCATATACCAAAAACTTAATAAACTCTCTATTATTATTTCGCTCATATCCTTCTGCTATATTTGATAAGATTGAAACAGATGAACGTTGTATTTGTTCTCGTAACCCGAAATCTTTTCTAAATTTTTCGTTTAAAGTCAGTTTGTAAATTTCGATTGCTAAATCTTTAGCATATTTCCATACTTTTAAATCCTCAAATCTTTCAATCTTCATAATTTTTCTAATCTTTTAATTTCTTTTTTCATCTCTTTTACCGCCTGAAAAAGCCCGACAAAAACGGCACGACAGATGACAGAGTATCCGATATTTAATTCATGCATACCGTTTATTTTAGCAATCGGTTTTACATTCCGATAATCCAACCCATGGCCAGCATTAAGTCCCAACCCGAGTTGCAGAGCGGATTCGGCAGCAAGCCGGATTTTATTCAATTCTTGCAATTTTGCATTTTTACTTTTCGCATTAGCATATGCACCGGTGTGGAGTTCAACAAAATCAGCACCTATTTTTTTTGCAGTTTCTATTTGTCTTAAGTCGGGGTCAATAAAAATACTTACGCGGATGTTCTTACTCCTCAGTATGTCAACAACCCTTTCAATTTTTCTTTCATTTGATATAACATCAAGTCCGCCTTCGGTCGTCAGTTCCTGCCTTTTTTCCGGGACAAGACAAACATCGTCGGGTATTATTTTTTTTGCAAAGTCCACTATATCTGGCGCAACGGACATTTCCAGGTTTAATTTCGTTCTTATATTTCGTTTAAGTTTTTTTACATCGTCGTCATTTATGTGTCGTCTATCCTCTCGTAAATGCACGGTAATTCCGTTCGCACCGGCAGATTCTACGATTCTCGCCGCCTCAACCGGGTCAGGGAAAAAACCTTTTCTTAAATTTCTTATTGATGCGATATGGTCAATATTAATACCAAGTTTCACCATATAATCGCTGATTAACGCTGATTTGACACCAACTGAACGCTGATTCCCGCTGAAAAAAATCAGCGTCTATCTGCGTTATAATCCGCATTATTCCGCTTCTACGCTTTTAGCAATTTCCTGCGCATATTGGTTTATTATTTTATCGTCACTACCTTCAACCATAATTCTTAAGAGCGGCTCTGTGCCGGAATACCTGACAAGCACCCTGCCGTTGCCGTTTAATTTTTTTTCAACGGACTTTATTACATCAGACAATTTTTTATTCTCGGATACGGGAATCTTTTTTTCAACTTTTACATTTAATAAAATTTGAGGATATTTTTTTATGATTTTAGACAATTCCGACAATGTTTTTTTACTTTTTTTTATTATGGCTGAAATTTGAATAGAAGTCAGAAGACCGTCGCCTGTATTTAAAAAATTTCTGAAAATTATATGTCCCGACTGCTCGCCGCCCAAAACTATATCGTTTTTAATCATTTCATCGTGAACATATTTGTCGCCGACGGCACTACTTAAAATTTTTATACCGTCACGCTCCATCGCCTTATAAAACCCGAAATTTGCCATTACCGTTGCTACCACCGAATTGTTCTTAAGTTTTCCGTTTTTATTAAGTTCATCCGCAGCAATCGCTATTAAATAATCACCGTCTCTAATTTCACCTTTTTCATCCACAAACAAACATCTGTCGCCGTCGCCGTCAAAGGCAATTCCGAAGTCGGCATTATTTTCAACGACGGCATTTTGCAAATTTTTAAGATGTAACGAACCGCAATTTTTATTTATATTTTTACCGTCGGGCATTACGGATAGCGTTATTATTTCCGCCTTAAGATGTGAATAAACCTCCGGCGCAATTTTATAGTTTGCACCGTTGGCACAGTCAAGAACAATTTTTAATCCGCTTAAATCAAAATCTTTGTCAAGTGTGGAATATAAAAATTTCGTGTATATCTCATCAGCATAATTATCGGAAACTTCGCATTTACCCGCAGGTTTCTCGCTTTTATTAAAATTTTTACTTAAAACAAGTTTTTCAATTTCAAATTCCTTGTCATCTGAGATTTTAATTCCTTCGTTTGAAAAAAATTTTATGCCGTTAAACTCCGCTGAATTATGGGATGCCGAAATAACGCAACCGGCAGAAGAACCTCTACTGGAAGTTATGTAAGCAACCGCCGGGGTAGGAATAATTCCGCAATCAAAAACATCAACGCCGGCGGCAGTTATACCCTCTATTAATGCTTTAGAAATCCAAGCCGCAGATTCACGGGTGTCGCATCCTAAAACAAATTCTTTTCCGGGAGAATCGTTAATTATTACCGCAGCGGCATAACCTAATTTTTTTATGAAATCCGGTTCAAGAGGATATTTACCCGCAATGCCTCTTATACCGTCGGTACCGAAAAGTTTTTTCATTTTACCTACCGCCGAGTTTCTGTTTTATAAACCACAACAGCACTGCAAGTATAACGGAGAGAATTTTTATGTCCAAGTTTTTTTTAAGCCAGTCAATTTTCAATGTCGTTTGTTCTCCTCTTAAAAAAATGTTTTTCCTGTTTTTTCCATATATTAAACAAAAGTTTTTCAAGATTGTTTATCTCAATATCTTTTTCAAGTTTACCGTTATGGGATGTGGAAATGCTTCCGGTCTCTTCGGAAACAACAATTACAAAGGCATCCGAAACCTCAGTTATGCCGATGGCCGCCCGGTGCCTCATCCCGAGAAATTTTGATATTGCCGGGTTTTCAGTTGAAGGAAGAACGCATGCCGCCGCTACAATTTTCGAACCCGATATTATAATCGCACCGTCGTGCAGAGGCGTTCGGGGATTAAAAATTGAAATTAACAGTTCGTGCGATATATCTGCGTTGATTTTTATCCCCTTTTCAATAATATCTTTAAGACCTGTTTGCTGTTCAATAACAATAAGCATTCCGATTTTTTTATGCGAAGATTCTTTCACGGCGGAAACTATTTCTTTTATAGCGCCGATTTCTTCTTTCATAAATAAATGGGTTAGTTCTCCGCTGCCTAATTGTGCAAGTGCCGAGCGGATATCCGGCTGAAAAACAACCACAAGTATAACAAGACCTGCCGACCAGAAATTTTTCAAAAGCCAGGATGTTGTCTCAAGTTTAAGATAAATTGACACCGCTGTTACAAGTCCCAAAACAACAATTCCCAGAAGCACCTGAACGGCCCGGGTCCCCTTAATAAGAACTATTAAACGGTAAAAAATATAGGATAAAAACAGAATATCAATTACATTTATCAGAATTTCAGTCAGCATTTTTTTGAACGCAGATTACACAGATTTTTAAAAGCGATTACACGGATTTTTTTCTCGTGTTAATCTGTGAAATCTCGTGGTTCCAGTGTTATTTTTAACCTTTAACCTGCCGTTTTTATTGCCTCAAAAACGGTGAGTGCTCTTTTTACAGACAAGACATCGTGAACTCTTAAATACTTAGCCCCGTTCAACAATGAATAAATAGATGATGCTATTGTGCCTTCTTGTCGGTTTGAAACATCAACATTCAATAAACCGTTAATAAAAGATTTTCTTGAAGGTCCTACCATAATAGGTATTCCTAACTTTCCGAATTTCAAAAGATTTTTCATTATCAGAAGATTATGCCGCAGTGTTTTCCCGAAACCGATTCCGGGGTCCAAAATTATTTTTTCTTTTTTTATGCCTTTTGATTTCGCAAATTTCAGCCGCTCTTTGAAAAATTTGTAAATCTCTGAAATGACATTTTTATATTGAGGATTTTTCTGCATATCCTGCGGCGTTCCTTTCATATGCATAATTATAACCGTTACTTTTTTTTCGGCTACAACGTCCGCCATACTTCCGTCGCGCCATCTCAATCCGTAAATATCGTTAACTATTTCCGCACCTTCATCAATTGCCTTTAATGCAACTTCCGGTTTATATGTGTCAACTGAAACAGGAATTTTCGGAAATTTTTTTTTGATTTCTTTTATAACCGGAACAACCCGCTTTATTTCTTCATCTTCTGAAACAGCAACGCTTCCGGGTCTTGACGACTCGCCGCCGACATCAATTATATCCGCGCCAGCCGTTATAAGTTTTTCCGCATGTTTTAATGCATCGTTGATTTTGTAAAATTTTCCGCCGTCGGAAAACGAATCCGGCGTAACATTTAATATGCCGACTATTTTGAGCATAGTCATCCTGTGCCCTTAATCAACGAAAGTGCTTCCGCTCTTGCTTTGGCATCCTTTGAAAAAATCCCCCTTATAGCGGATGTTACTACTTTTGCTCCGGGTTTTTTCACACCTCGCATTGTCATACATAAATGCTCTGCCTCAACCACAACCATTACACCGTAAGGCAATGCCTTCTTCATAATAGTATCGGCAAGTTGTTTTGTAATTCGTTCCTGCAATTGAAGACGATGCGTATAAACATCTACCAGGCGTGCAATTTTTGAAATCCCTAATAGTTTTTCTTTCTTGGGAATATATGCAATGTGAATTTTACCAAAAAAGGGAAGCAGATGGTGTTCGCAGACGGAATAAAAAGATATATCTTTTACAAGGACTATTTCCTCGTGTTCCTCGTCGGCGTAATAAACTTCAAGTTCCTTTTCGGGATTTTTCTGCATCCCGGAAAAAATTTCTTCGTACATTCTCGCAACCCTTTCAGGCGTTTTTTTAAGTCCTTCCCTTTCAGGATTTTCACCGATTGCAAGAAGTATATCTTTTACCGCTTTTTCAATCTTTTTTTTATCCATACAAATGCAAAACTTATACGCAAAACTTTCCGTGTCTGTTCCGTGTTCCTTATTTCTGCGTCTGTTCCGTGTCACCGTTCAACAATTTTGCAAGTTCATCGCCATCCAAAATCTCTTTTTCAACAAGTTTCTCGGCGAGACGATTCAGTTTTTCAATGTTGTTTTTTATAAGTTCCGACGCTTTGGTAAATGCTTCGTCAATTATTTTTTTTGTTTCCTCGTCAATCTGCTGCGCCGTTTTCTCGGAATAAAGTTTTTCATGCGAGAATATATCACGTCCTAAAAACACCTCTTCTTCCCTTTTTCGCAAGGATACGTTACCTAATTTATCCGACATCCCGTAAATACAAATCATATTCTGGACCATTGATGTTGCAACTTTCAAGTCATTTTCCGCACCGGTTGTTATTTCGTTAAAAATTATTTTTTCAGCGGCTCGCCCGCCGAGTAAAACCGTAAGTTTTGAGATTATTTCCGATTTGGTTATCAGATATTTATCCTCGGTAGGAAGTTGAATTGTATAACCCAACGCCATCCCTCTCGGAATTATAGAAATTTTATGAACCGGCTCGGTATTAGGCATAAGTTTTGCAACAAGGGCGTGTCCCGATTCATGGAAAGCAATGATTTTTTTCTCATTTTCGGAAATTTTTCTGGACCGCCGTTCGGGACCCGCTTGAACTCTATCAATCGCTTCTTCAAGTTCCGGCATTTCAACTGCCTCTTTTTCCCGGCGGGCAGCCAGAAGCGCTGCTTCGTTTATCAAATTAGCCAAATCCGCACCTACAAAACCCGGCGTTCTTTTTGCAATAATAGATAAATCCGCCGACGGAGAAAGTTTTACATTTTTTGCATGAACCCGCAAAATTTCCTCTCTGCCTTTTATATCCGGAATAGGGACAACGATATGCCTGTCAAATCTTCCCGAGCGAAGAAGCGCGGAATCAAGAACATCCGGACGGTTTGTAGCGGCAAGAATTATAACGCCCTCCTTTGTTTCAAACCCGTCCATTTCAACGAGCAACTGGTTGAGCGTCTGCTCCCGTTCGTCGTGGCCGCCGCCGTAACCTGCGCCTCTGTGACGACCGACGGCATCAATTTCGTCAATAAATAAAACGCAGGGAGCATTTTTTCTCCCCATATCAAATAAATCACGAACACGGGAAGCACCGACGCCGACGAACATTTCAACGAATTCCGACCCGCTTGACGAAAAAAACGGAACCGCCGCTTCTCCCGCCACCGCTTTTGCCAAAAGCGTTTTTCCTGTTCCCGCAGGACCGATTAACAAAACGCCCTTGGGAATTTTTCCGCCTAATTTCTGAAATTTGGCAGGGTCTTTCAAGAACTGAATTATCTCTTTGAGTTCCTCTTTTGATTCTTCCACACCCGCCACATCCGCAAATGTTGTTTTGGTTTTTTTATCCGTCTGAAGACGCGCCCGGCTCCTTCCCATTGAAAAAATTTGTTTGCCGCCCATTGATGCACCGCGGAAAAACAGAAAATACCATATAGCCGCAATCAATATCCACGGCACAAGAGTCAAGAGAAGTTCAATAAACCAGCCGCGGTTTTTCTGTCCTCTATATTTTATCTGATTATTTTCTAAGTCCTCCACGAGTTTGCTGTCTGCAACAGGGACCGCCTTAAACTTAAAATTCTTCCCTTCCTTTTCAAGATTTCCTGAAATAATATCCGGCGAAATTACAACATCTGAAACCTTTTTTTCTTTTACAAACTGCTTGAACTCCGAATATGTGAGTTCAACCTCTTTTGCTTTTTCCGACGAAATCTGCCATAGATACATGAAAACAACTATTATAATCATCCACAATGCGACATTTTTCAGCTGTTTATTCATTATTAACCGCTCCTTTAATTTTAACCTTTAACCTTTTCCCAAAGGGATCCCCGTAGGGGAAACTTTTAACTTGCTTTTATACTTTTCTTCTATACACTTCCGGTTTAGGAACTCCGATATACGGAAGATTCCTGTAAATTTCGTTATAGTCCATACCGTACCCGACGACGAATTTGTCGGGCACTTCAAAGCCCAGATAATCAATTTTTATATTCTTTATTTTTCTTGCGGGTTTATAAAGCAATGAACAAATTTTCAGTGACTTCGGGTTTCTTGTTTTCAGATTTTCACAGAGATAACTCATCGTAAGTCCCGTGTCAATAATGTCTTCAACAATAAGAAGATTTTTATTTTCGGGTGATTCTCTCAAATCCAAAAGCATACGGACAACGCCGCTTGACTCGGTGTTTTTGTAAGACGAAACAGCCATAAAATCAATACTCAAAGGAATTGAAAGATTTTTCATCAAATCGGCAAGAAAAATAGTTGCGCCTTTTAGTATTGATACAAGTGTAATTTGCTTGCCTTCGTAGTCATTTGATATATCTTGGGCAAGTTCTTTTACCCTTTTTTGAATTTGTGCTTCCGTAAATATTATTTCCGAAATATCATTTTCCATTTTTTAATTCCATTTTGAGAACATCTTTGGTTTCGCCGGTTATTTTTGCGGCGTTGGATCTTTTTACACCGGCAACCCAGATAATTTTGTTGCCCTCGCAAATAACAGGGATTTTTTTTCTTATGTCTTTCGGAATTTTATCGTCGGTAAAAACATCCTGCAACTTTTTCGGATTGTCCATCCCGAAAGGGACCATTTTGTCGCCGAAGCGCCATTTTCTTATCTTGATTTTTTTTATGTCAATTTTTGCCGCATCAAAAAAAACAGTTTTTTCTTTTAACCGGAAGTTATTGTAGCATTTTTTTGCGGGGATGTCAATAATTTTTCTGTTCCTTAATTTCTCAGAAAGTTCAAATATGTGTTGAACTGCTTTCGGATTTATTTTTTCAAGCTGAGGAATTATCTTCACACGGATTTTGTTTCTTGTAAACTTTGTAGAAAAATTTGTGCTGTCAGTACAGTGTTTTATTTTGTTTCTTTTGAGATATGAAATAATTTCTTTTTTGGAAACGCATAAAATCGGTCTGATTATTTTTCTGCGAACGGGAGGAATTCCTTTAAGCCCTTTTATCCCGCAGCCGCGGGCAAGCCACATCAAAACGGTCTCGGCATTATCGTTGAGAGTGTGACCCGTTGCAATTTTATTACATCCGAATTTCTTCGCAACTTCATAAAAAATTTTATATCGCAGGTCTCTTGCTTTCTCTTCCGAGAATTTTTTTAATTTTATTTTCTTTATTTCAACGGGAATATCTAATTTTTTACAAAAAACCCTAACAAATTCGGCATCTTTGCCGCTGGCTTTTCTTAACTGATGATTTATATGGCAGGCAAAAAGTTTTATTTTACAGAGATTCTTCACTTCGTTCAGAATGACAGTCAGAAAAACGGAATCAGCACCTCCAGAAAGTGCAATCAACACCCTATCATTTTTCCGAAGCATTTTGTATTTATCTATAAATCTTTTGATTTTCTGAAACATAGTTAAATTATACACAAAACCGGAAAAATTACAACAAAAAAAAATCTGTCCTGCCGAAAAAAGCAGAACAGATTTTTTTGACATTATGCTCGTCGGAAATATATGACAAATGTCATATAACACCGTCAGATAAAAAATGAGCCCGGTGCGATTCGAACGCACGACCACTTGATTAAAAGTCAAGTGCTCTACCAGCTGAGCTACGGGCCCTTACTTTCTTATTTTACTATTTTAATTAAAAATGTCAACTATTTTATTTTTTCCAGAAATTTTTCTGATAACTTTTTTTCGGCAATAAGTTTTTCCAGTTTTTGTTTCGCCCCATTTTTTCTATCTTCAAGTTTCGCCGTATAATAGATGTTCACCCAGATGTTCGCGGCGTCTTCATACCTGCCGTATTTTGTATATATATTGCCGAGAATAAGTTTAACCTCAAACGGACAATCCGGATATTTTACCGCTTCTTCAAGTTTGTTCATCATATCCACGGCTTTTCCTTCTCTCATATAAATAATAGCGGCTGCATACAGATGAAACGGATAAAACTGCGGGTTATGTTCTATCCCTTCATTTAATAACTCTAACGCTTCATCGTAACGAGTCAGATTCCAAGCAAGCGATGCGCCGCCGAAAGCATAAACATACTTAAAATACGGGTCAATTCTCACGCATCTTTGACACATAGCCAGAAGATATCTATATCTTCCATATTCGCCTTTTTTTTTCTCATCCTTTTCATATTTGCGGTATTTTTCTTCGCTTACTTTGTCCTCCCATCCGCCGCCGCCGTAATACTGCAATGTCTGAACCCACATAATATCGGCAATGATTCTTCTCATCCCAAACAGAAAACCCGCAAAATCAATCGGCTTTGTTTTTTCCGTAACAATATTCACCGGAGCAGGATACGGATAATTGGAATTATTGTTTGCCCACCACCCGGTTAATGCTAAAATCAGTAACAACAAAACAACCAAAACATTCTTCATAAAATCCCCGATTTTAATAATATATCACGGATATCGTTTTTTATCGCAGAATCACTGGAATTAAAATCGTCGGAATTTTTTTCATCGCGGCGAATATACCCGATTATATCAAGACCGTCAATATTTTTAACGTTTTCATTTTGATATTTATTTACAACCAGATATTTTTTGATGATTTTTATCGGCAGATGTTCCGCTGTTTTTTTTATATTTTCGGCGGCAAGAAAACTTATTTTTGTCGGCTCGGCAATTATAAACAACACATCAATTTCATTATTAGTCCGACGGGAAAGGTGTTCCATACCGGCTTCATTATCAATAACAACAAACGGATATTGACGGCTGATTTTTCCCAAAAAATCTCTCAAGAGATTGTTGACGGCACAATAGCAACCTGGACCTTCGGGACGGCCCATAACAAGCAAATCAAATCCTTTGTCCGTCTCAAAAATAGACTCCTGCATTTTTATATCAAGCCACTCAACTTTAGAAATACCCGACGGATTTTTCCTGAATTCATCTTCCCGCAAATCGGAAACTGCTGTCCCTTCGGGACAATCAATACCCAGATAATATCCGAGATTACTGTTCGGGTCTGCATCTACCGCGAGAACCGGCGATTTTTTACTTTCAACTAATTGTTTTATAATCAAAGATGAAATCGTAGATTTTCCAACGCCGCCCTTACCGGAGACCGCTATAATCATATTTTCCCCATTAAGTTTTCCGCAACATTTTTGGTTGTTATAATAATTTTTTCCGCAAGTTTTTCCGACAGTGAACCTACGCCGCAAGACGGCGTTATAATATAACGGCTTTTAACTGCTTTTTCGTCAATGCCCTTCTTAATGAGTTTCTCTCTTTTTCCGAGAAAATTCTCCGTTAGCGATTCCACTGTTTCTGAATTTATTAAGTCGGAACTCGGCACAATTCCCCAAGCCAACACACCGCCTCTTTCAAAAAATTTATTTAGTTTTTCAGGGTAAAGCGTTAAACCGTCAAAAAAACTAAACGCATCAAAAGAGATAACGTCAATATCGGTATCAATTAGAATTGACCAGTCGGTATTCCCGCAGCAGTGAACACCCGATAGAGCATTTTCTTTGTGAATGCCTTCAATAACCTCGTTAAGACATTTTATAACTTCCTCGCGGGAAACCTGAGTAAAAGCACTTCCGAAAGCGGACAGGTACGGCTCGTCAATAAACATTATAATTTTTGCATCCCTTGACACTTTTGCCAATTCTCTAATCTGCCAGCGGGCTTTCATGGTAAGTGTTTTTACGACGACATCAACGAACTGTTCGTTGTAAAAAATTGAACGATTATTTTTATCGGTAACTTTAAGTCCGAATGTAATAGGTCCGGTGACCTGTCCTTTTACGGCAATTAGCGGTAAACGGCAAGCGGTAAGTTGCGAAGTAAATTCATAAAAACCGGAGGCATATTGAGTTGATATTTTAAAATACTCCAAATCATCGGAAATAATTTTTTCATAAAATTTTTCAAGTGCCGGTAGAACATCCCCGTCAAGAGCAAAAAATATTTTCTGTTCCTGTTCGTTGATAATAAGGCAGGGGAAACCCTCGGAGTATTGCACATACATATTTTCCTTAAAATTTTTTTTGGGGAGTTGAGGCCAAATCGGAATATCAAGATTATTCATAATAAATTCAACCGCTTTGTACTCGTCTATATGAGGCATACTGCCTACGGCTGTTGATAATTTAAGCATTTTTTAATATCTCCGAAATGATTTTTAGGTTATTATCGGTTGCGCCGCGGCGGCTGATAACAACTTCCTTTGCTAATTTTCCCATAGCATCTCTTAATTCCAAGTTATTAAGCAATTCTTTTGCCCGATTAAAAAATTCTTCTTTATCTGCTACCTGAAATGCTGCTTTTTGTAAAACCAATAATTCAGCCGACTCTTGAAAATTTTTAACAAATTTTCCGAATATAACCGTCTTGCCGAGTTCCGCCGGCTCTAACATATTATGACCGCCGGCGCCTTCAAACAAACTGCCTCCTACGAAAATAACGGTCCCTATTGAATAGGCATCGGTAAGTTCTCCGATGGTATCAAGCAAGAGACAGTTGGAAGTTGGAAGTTGGAAGTTGGAAGTTGGAAGTTGGGATTTACGGATAAACGATACATTTTCTTTCTGTAAAATTTTTTCAATTTCAGAACATCTTTCCGGATAACGCGGCGCAATTATCAATTTTATGCTTAAAAACTCCTCTGCCAATTTTTTATAAACATTTATTACTATTTCCTCTTCCTGCTCTCTGGTACTGCCTGCTACAAAAATCAAATCGTCTTCTGCAAACCCAAAATTCTTTTTCCGGACTTCGGACTTCGGACTTTGGACTTCGGACTTTTTATCATATTTCATATTACCCGTCTTTACCGCTTTTTTTTCATCATAGCCTAAAGCAATGAATTTCTTCCTGTCGGATTCCTCACGGGCACAGATAAAATCTATCTTTTTTAGAATTTCCGCAATGAACTCTTTTACGAACAAATATCTGCGAAAACTTTTATCCGACATCCTGGAATTTATGGAGACAATTTTGGCGCCCTTTCTTGCGACTGAAAAAATCAGATTAGGCCAAAGTTCGCTTTCAACAAGGATAAGCATCTCCGGTATAACCCTTAAAAATAATTTTTCAACGCAAAAGGGAATATCAATCGGAGCAAAAACAACCTTATCTGCAATTTTTTTGTCAAGAACATATTTATAGCCGTAGGGCGTCATCGTTAATATAAGAATTTTTTTTTCCGGAAATATTTTTCTTAATTTTTCAATAAACATCGTTATCGTTTTTAACTCGCCGACGGACGAAGCATGAATTAAAATATATTTCCCCTTTTCAATATCGTAAAATCCCAGCCGTTGTTTTATACCGACTGCAACTTTATCAAAAATGGCAAGTTTATACCGCCATATAAAATACGGCATAATAAATACAAATGCAAATCCGACTAATATGTTATAAACAAGCAGCACAGTGTAAAAAAACCTCCCCAACCGTAATATCTTTCATACATCTGAAATCACCGACGGGACATTTGCCGGAACCTTTTGTGGAACATGGTTTACAAAAATAATTTTTAGAAATAATTTTTGATTTTTCCGACTGCGGATAGAATCCGAACTCCTTATCTGTCGGACCAAAAAATGCCACAACCGGAACTTTTAATGCTTCAGCAATGTGCATTAAACCCGTATCATTTGTAAGCAAATACTTACATTTTCTTATCGCAACTGCGGTTTCCTTAAGCGACAATCCGCAGAGATTTTTTGCTTTTGGGCTAATCCGGCTTTTTATATTCTCACAATAATCAAAATCGTTCTTGCCGCCGAAAATAAGTATTTCACAATCCTGTTTTTCAAGTATTCTTTTTGCTAAATCAACAAAATTTTCTTTCGGCCACCTCTTTGTTTTCCAGACGGCAACCGGACAGATTCCAATACAATTTTTTGACAAATATGCGGATTGACCGTCTATTTCTTTGTCAATAAAAAAATCAAGCCCTTTATTATCATTTAAAATGCCCAGCGGTTCAGCCGTTTTCAGATACCTTAAAAAAACCGGAACTTTCTCTTTGTAAAAATTTAACCCGAATTCCGTCAGCAAAAATCTTTTGAATAAGTAATTATTATATCTTATAATTTTTGCACCGGAAAACAAAGTCAAAAGAAAAGTCCTGAAATTATTATGAATATCCAGAATAAAATCATATTTTTCTTTTTTTATTTTTTTCGCCGATTCAAAAATGTTGTTTTCAAAAAGAAGCAGATTTGAAATGTACGGATTGGCTGAAAGAATTTCAGAGTATTTTTTTTTAACCAGGAAATCTATTTGCGCCGACGGGTATTTGTTACGCAGACACCTTATAAGCGGTGTCGCAAGAACAATGTCGCCGATAGAACTCAACCGTATTATCAAAATCTTCACAATTTAATTATTATACTTTTTTAAGAAGTAAAATCAAGTAAAATTTTTAAAGGTTTAGAGATTAAAAAGTTAGTTCCATTCTGAAACGAATAATTCTCGGCGGCATCGGGACAAAAGGTATCTCGGTATATTTTTTATCCAGAAGATTATCAACTCCGATATAATATTCGCCAACAGAAAATTTTCTTGAAAAATTTGTATCCATAACGAAATATTCTTCGCCGGAAATCCGTTTTTTGTAAAGCCCGTAAATTTCGTGTTTAATTTTCCAAATTACTGGATAAGAAATTTCACCCGTCAAAAGATGATGTGCGTATCGTAGCGCATATTTTGAGATATAATCGGCATCTTTTGAGGAATTTGTATAAAAATATTTCAGAGAGGTTGAAAACCTTTCAATCGTTTTATTTAATCCCATTTCATATCCGTAAAATCTCGCATTCCCGATATTTTTTGCCTGCCATTTTTGTGTTGTATCCCATCTTATCCAATCAATAATGTCTTTTTCATCACGCAAAAAAAGATTTATGGATAAGAAATCGCAGTTTATTCCGGTCTCATATAAAGTTGCCTTTTCAAAATTCAAGTCCGGATTTCCGGTATTCGCTTTATCATTATAGTAAAGTTCGGTAAATGACGGTTGTCTTGCCGACGACCTTACTAAGAAATGAACTTTTGTTTTTTCTGAAAAATTATAGGATGACGAAAAAAGAGGCAGGAGCAAAGAATTGCCACCTGCGGTAAATCTGTTATATCTTATACCATAAGTTGAATTAAACTTTTTTGCAAAATTGTAATTATAGTCGGCGGAAATATCATAGACATCTCTCTTGTGTTTTCCGAGGTTGGAACTGGTGATTTCTTCATTAGATACGGAAGGCGTCAATGAAAAATTGTTTTTTGAGACGTATACCTGTGTCGTAAAAACATCGGTCTTATGTTTATTAAATGACCAGCCGGGCTTTGTAATATCAAGTTCAAATTCGTCATTGTTTTGTTTCCACTGGAATTCCGGCTTGATTAAAATTCCGCTTTGTTCAAAATTAAGGTTTATTTTTGAAAGATATGTTTTCGTCCATTCGTAAGACGGGTAATCGGCATAAAATCCGCGGGCACCAATATTTTTTTTAAGATAGCCGAATGAAAACCCTGACTGCAGTCCTGAAAACTTCCACTCAAAACGGTTAGAAAAGTTAGTTATATCGTAGTTGGTATCATAGCAAAAACCATTGGAAACCTTTTTTTCAAAAGACAGGCGATTGGCAAATTCATCCCAACTTCGCGAAACAGAAATTTTTCCTGTCTTGTTCATAAAATCTCCGACAGAAAAATCCGCCGAAATTTTGTTGTCGGGCTTTTTTGTAATTATGTTGACCGCGCCGGCGTAACCCCTGTCCGACAATAACTCTATTCTTTCTATATCTTCGGAAGCAACCGGAATGTTAAGATTATTATGCGCCGTCTGTGGGTCATCAACTTTTACGCCGTCTACCAAAATTGACGATTGCTGAAATGTTGCGCCTTTTACGGATATATTCGGATGAATTGTGTTCCGTTGAATATCAATTCCGGAATTTTTAAGCGTTTCGTTGACGGAGTTTTTTATATTTTCAGAAGAGATTACAACCTTGTTTTCCTGTTTGACCGTTTTACTGATAGATAATGATACAGTCGGCACTTCCTCAGTTAAACCGATGGAACTGGAAAACAAAAAAATTAAAAAAATGCAGAATACATCTTTAACCCTTATAATTACTCTTTCCTTTTTCACAAAATTCTTCATAATCAATAAGTTTTTTGATTGTTGGTTTGTTACCACAAATTGGACAGTGATTGTCTTTTTTTATAGTGAGCGTTCTAAAACTCATGCTTAATGCGTTAAAAACAAGCAATTTACCGACGAGCAATTCCCCGCATTGCAAAATATATTTCAACGTTTCCGTCGCTTGAACGAGTCCGAGAATACCTGCTACAACCCCCAGAATGCCCGCCTCCTGACAGAATGGAACGCTGCCCGGCGGCGGAGGTGATGGAAATAGGCATCTATAACACGGTCCTTTTCCGGGAATAATTGTCGTTGCCTGACCATCAAATTTTAAGATGCCTGCATGGATAAGCGGTTTTTTTGACAAAACACAGGCATCGTTGACGAGATACCTCGTCGGGAAATTATCGCTTCCGTCAACGAGCACATCATAATCTTTGATAATATTCAGAATGTTTTTTGAAGTAAGCCGCAAACGGTGGGTTATAATTTCAACATCCGGATTGAGTTGTAAAAGTTTTTCCTTTGCCGAGTTCACCTTCGGAATACCGACATTTTTCGTTGAATGAATTATCTGTCTTTGAAGATTGTTCAGTTCAACCATGGCGCTGTCAACAAGTCCGATTGTTCCGACGCCGGCGGCCGCGAGATAATATGCGCAGGGAGAGCCTAAACCTCCACAGCCAATAACAAGCACTTTTGCTTTCAGTAGTTTTTCCTGTCCTTTACCGCCAATTTCAGATAGAATTATCTGCCTTGAATATCTCTCTATCTGTTTATCTGTTAATTTGAACATATTTTCTCATTTAATTATTTTGTTTATCATATTGTTAGACAATTTAGTAAACAAAAAACCAATAAAATAGTTCTATCACGAAACAAGAAAAATTCCCATTTCGGCGAACAGATTGGGCAATAATTTTACCGAACCGGACTTTCCTATAAAAGCGAATTTTTCTATTTTGATTTTTTTTATGTTGCAATAATCTTCAAAATTAAGTATGCTTAAAAAATGAAGGTTCGGAGTATCATACCACTGAAACGGCATTGAGGATGTTACCGGGACCCGGCCGTTAAAAAAAATTTGAAATCTTGATGCCCAGTGGGCAAAATTCGGAAAACCGACGATAACTTTTTTCCCTACGCGCAACGCCTCGCCCAAAACCACTGCAGGATTTTTTATCTCCTGAAAGGTATTGTATAAAATCACATAATCAAACGACTTATCCGCATAACCGTTTAGTCCGTTTTCTATATTCTCGTGAACGACGGAAATTCCTTTCGCAACGCATTTATAAATCGCCTGTTCGCTGAGCTCTATCCCGATGGCCTTAACATTTTTTCTTTCCATAAGCAGAGACAATAATTCACCGCCGCCACAGCCCAAGTCCAGAACGGAAGATTTTTCCTCAATCCAGTCGGCAATTATTTTGTATGAGGTATTTTCAGTTTTATCTGTCATATTCGCTCTCCACTTTTTCTAAAAAATGTTTTATAAGATGCGTTTCCTCTTCAACTTCAAGCAAAAAGGCGTCGTGCCCGTAAGTGGAAAAAATTTCGCAGTATGTCGCATCCACGCCCGCCAGTTTGCACGCTTTTACTATTTCCTTTGACTGATAGGACGGGTAAAGCCAGTCGGACTTGAATGATAATATAAGCAATTTTGCACGGATACCAGCGAAAACCTGATGCAGTTTTTTCTCCCCGGCTAAATCAAATAAATCCAGCGACTTGGTTATGTAAAGATATGAATTGGCATCAAACCTTTTTACAAAACTGTCTCCGCGATATTTTAAGTAACCCTCCACTTCAAAACTGGGTTCAAATTTGAAAACCGGTTTTTCTTCCTTTGACCGACGACCGAATTTTTCAGCCATTGAAATATCGCTCATATAGGTTATATGTCCTATCATTCTTGCGACGGAAAGCCCGCGGAGAGGAAATGACGCACCGTAATAATTTCCGTTACGCCAGTCGGGGTCCGACATAACCGCCTGCCTTCCCACTTCCGAAAAAGCAATTTGTTGAGGCGAATGTTTTACCGTGGTTGCTATCGGAATTGCTGAAAGTAAATTTCCCGGATACGACGCAAGCCACTGCAACACCTGCATCCCACCCATAGAACCGCCGACAACGGTTAAAAGTTTTTTAATGCCGAGAAAATCAATAAGTTTTTTCTGGGCTCTTACCATATCGGCAATCGTAATTATAGGAAAAGAGAGCCCGTAGGTCTTTCCTGTTTTCGGATTTATTGATGCCGGCCCGGTTGAACCCTTGCATCCTCCGATTACATTTGAACAAATTACAAAATATTTCTCAGTATCAAACGCCTTGCCGGGACCTATCATACTGTCCCACCAGCCGGGTTTATCTTCGTCTTCGTGCTCGCCGGCGGCATGGGAGTCGCCTGTCAATGCATGCTCTATCAGAATTGCATTGCTTTTGTCTTTATTGAGCGTACCGTAAGTTTCGTAAGCAATCGTAACCGGCTTTAGTTTTTCTTTTGAATCAAGAACCAGTTCGTCAAAATTAAAATATTTCGTTTCAACCAATCCTACACTATTTTTTTCCATGTTTTTTACCTTTTTTATGGTGGAGCGAGGGAGAAATTTCTCCAGACCCTTGAGGAGCGACTACGCTTTCAAGAGCGACGATAAGAGCGAAGCCGACAGGGTGGTCGGCTGAGCGTGTCTGGAAAATTTGCTCCCGAGCGACTATTCTTGAAACAACCATGTTGAAAGATACCTTTCTCCCGTATCGGGCAAAATAACCACGATTGTTTTTCCTCCGCTTTCTTTTCTTTTGGCAATTTCCAAAGCAGCCCAGACGGCCGCTCCGCTGGAAATTCCCGCTAAAATTCCCTCTTCCTTTGCAAGCCGGCGGGCAAATATTCCGGCATCATCATTTGAAACGGTTATAATTTCATCAACAATTTTACTGTTAAATATTTTAGGAACAAAACCTGCTCCGATGCCTTGAATTTTATGCGGGCCGGGTTTTCCGCCGGACAGAACAGGTGAAGCACTCGGTTCAACGCCTATAATTTGGACGGACGGTTTTCTAATTTTGAGAACCTCGCCCACGCCCGTTATTGTCCCGCCCGTTCCTATTCCTGCCACGAAAATATCCACTTTACCGCCGGTATCATTCCATATTTCTTCCGCCGTAATTTTCCGGTGAATTTCCGGGTTCGCCGGATTTTCAAACTGCTGCGGTATATAACTGTTCGGAGTTTTTTTTGCAAGTTCCTCCGCTTTATCAACCGCTCCTTTCATTCCTTTTGTGCCGTCGGTAAGCACCAATTCTGCACCGAAAATTTTCAGCAACTGCCGGCGCTCTATGCTCATAGTATCAGGCATAGTTAAAATAAGCCGATAACCACGCGCGGCGGAAATATATGCAAGCGCTATTCCGGTGTTTCCGCTGGTCGGCTCAATAATAACCGAATCCTTTTTCAATAATCCATTTTTTTCAGCGTCATCAATCATAGCGACGCCTATTCTGTCTTTAACGCTTGAAAGCGGATTAAAACTTTCAAGTTTTGCTAAAATTTTTGCGTTAAGTCCTTCCGCCAGTTTGTTGATTTTCACCAACGGCGTGTTGCCAACCGTCTTTGTGATATCTTCAAAAATTTTTGACATAATTTGCCTCCGATAACATCTTAATCGTGGAGCGAGGGAGAAATTTATCCAGACCCTTGAGGAGCGACTACGCTTTCAAGAGCGACGATTAGAGCGAAGCCGACAGGGCGGTCGGCTGAGCGTGTCTGGAAAATTTGCTCCCGAGCGACTATCCCAACGCCTGCTCTATATCCGCTATGATGTCGTCAGAATGTTCAAGCCCGACGGAAAGCCGGATAAAATCCTCCGTCACGCCGGCATCAAGTTGCTCCTCTTTTGACAACTGCTGATGTGTAGTCGTCGCAGGATGAATAGCGAGCGTTTTTGCATCGCCTATATTCGCAAGATGGGATATAAGTTTAATTGAATCAATGAATTTTTTACCCGCTTCTAAACCGCCTTTCACCCCGAAACCGATAATTGCACCGGCGCCTTTGGAAAGATATTTTTTTGCCCTTTCCTTTTCAGGTGAAGAATCCAGACCCGGATAATTTACCCATGCCACCTTCGGATGATTTTCAAGATATTTTGCCACAGTTAAAGCATTTTCACAATGACGCGGCATACGCAGATGCAATGTTTCCAGTCCCTGTAAAAACAAGAAAGAGTTGAACGGCGACAGTGCGGGTCCTAAATCACGAAGAAGCGTTACCCTCGCCTTAATTATGTAGGCGATGTTGCCGAGCGGCTTTAATGCTTCAACAAAATTTATTCCATGATAACTGGGGTCGGGATCGGCAATCAGCGGGAATTTCCCGTTAGTCCAGTCAAATTTTCCTGAGTCAACTATTACCCCGCCGAGTGACGTCCCGTGCCCGCCGATAAATTTCGTTGCAGAATAAACAACAATATCAACTCCGAAATCAATAGGTCTCAAAATATACGGCGAGACGGTATTGTCAAGAATGAACGGTATTCCGTTTTTATGCGCAATTTCCGATATTTTTTCCAAATCGGCTACATCCAGTTTCGGATTGCCGATGGATTCCGAATATATCGCTTTCGTTTTTTCCGTTATGGCATTTTTAATCGCACCGAAATCATTTGATTTTACGAATTTTACTTTGATGCCGAATTTTCTGAAGGTATAGCGAAAAAGCGTATAAGTCCCGCCATAGAGATTGTCGGTAGAAATTATCTCATCTCCCGATTGGGCGATATTTAATAACGCAAGCGTTATCGCCGATTGCCCGCTTGAAACTGCTAATGCACCGATGCCGCCGTCCAGAAGAGCCATCCTTTTCTCAAAAACATCGGTAGTCGGATTCATTAACCTCGTGTAGATATTTCCGAATTCTTTCAAAGCAAAAAGATTCGCCGCATGCTCGGTACTTTTGAACTGATAAGAAGTCGTCTGATAAATCGGCACGGCTCGTGCCCCCGTCGTCGGGTCCGCAACCTGTCCACCGTGCAACGCTAATGTTTCTACTTTCAAATTTGTTTTTTTGTCTGCCATGTTTTACCTCCATTCAGGATTAAGGATTAAGTCGCTTCGACATCAGTAGTAAGAATTAAGACGCTTCGCTTTAAGGATTAAGCCAAAACTTAATTCTTATCACTTACTACTTAATCCTAATTTTTTTATTATATTGAATAATCCGGCGCTCTTACCGTCATGCTTTTTACTTTATCAGCAATGTCGCCGAAAGTCGTCCCGTCAATAATTTTATTTGTGTAATCCCTTATTTCCGTCCACATTTCTACGAACGGACATCGCCTGAAAAAACTGCATTTAGACGGAGCCGTCCTGCTTACACAGGAAATCGGGGAAGTTGAACCCTCCATCAAACGAATAATTTCCCCCACTTTTATTTTTTCCGGCGGCTTTGCAAGATAAACACCCCCAACCGGTCCCCGTTTGCTCCTGACATATCCCGCACCTTTCAAGAGCAAAATAATCTGTTCAAGATATTTTACCGGAATATCCTGTCTCTTTGAAATCTCCTTAATCTGAACAAGCCTATTCGCTTTGCTCACCCCCGACTGAAGTCGGGGGCTACCGTAATTCAGGGACAGGTCCAATAAAATTTTTAATGCATAATCGCCTTTGAAAGTTATTTTCATAAATTATCTTTTTATTCACCCGAATAAATTCGGGTGCTACATATTGGTTTAATGCTTCGGGCTTAATCGGTCGGGTTGAAACTCAACCAAGCCCTCGCATCATTTATGAGTTTGTCTATCAACTAACTATACTATAACATAAACAGATAATTTTGTCAAGTACTTTTTTTATTTTTTAAATTTTTTATTTTTGAGGTAAGCCGAATGGATAGTTTTTACCGTCTAATAATCACTTTTTTTCCCACTTTAAGAGTTCGGCGACTTTTGACAGCGATGAACCATCTTTTATTTCTTTGCGGAGGCGGTTTTCTGTCTCCAAAACGTTCATTGCGCGGTTTGTGAATTCTACGGCAACATCTTTCGGAATAACGATAACACCGTCATCATCACCGACAAGCCAGTCACCGGGCTGAACTTTTATCCCTGAAATTACGAGCGGAACGTTTATTTCGCCGAAGCCCTTCGGCTCGCCGGCTTGAGGTGTGATTAGCGTAGCAAATGCGGGAAATTTTAATTTTTTAATATCTGCCGTATCCCGTATCCCGCCGTAAATCACGACACCGGAAACCTTTTTATTGATTGCGGAATTTGTCGCAAGTTCGCCCCATACGGCAGGCGGAACGCCGCCGGCATCAATAACAAGAACATCTCCCTCTTTTGCAATGTCTATCGCCTGAACCGGCTTCGCCCAGTCGCCGGGATAAGTTCTAACCGTTACCGCGGGACCAACCATTTTTATATTCGGCGTTATAGAATAAATATCTTTTAGCGGAGGATTCCTGTGAAGTGCATCAGAAATGTTTGCGGTTGAGACCCTTTCAAGAATTTCTCTTATATTTTTTTCCGATACCCTGCTGAAAAATTCCGTTTTGATTTTTATTTTTTGATTGATTGCCTTTTTTATTTTTCGGGTTTCCTCTTTTGCATTTTTTGATTTTGTGATGGCGCCACCGACGATGACAATTTCCGCGCCGGCTTTCACCGCATCAGCGGCATTGAACGAGTTTACCCCGCCGGCAATCGCAACCGGAATTCTAACCGCAGAAGAAACTTTTTTTACAAGAGCAAAAGAGATTTTACCCTTCATCTGCTCGTCAATCGGAATGTGAATATCTATGTAATCAACACCCAGTTTTTCTATTTCTTTCGCTCTTTGGACAGCATCCGTCACGCCCAATAAATCCACCATTATTTCGGCGCCGTAATTTTTGGCCGCTGAAACGGATTCTTTGAGCGTCTCATCGTCGGACGTTCCCAGAACGGAAACAACATTAGCGCCGGCTTTTGCGGCAATTTCAACCTCTACCCTGCCGACATCCGCCGTCTTCATATCTGCAACAATTTTTATGTGAGGAAATTTTCTTCTCAATTCGCGGATACAGTTAAGCCCCTCACTTTTTATTAAAGGCGTTCCCGCTTCAAGCCAGTCGCAGCCGCCAGCAACCGCTTCATCGGCAAGTTTGAGGGCCCTTTTCAAATCAACAAAATCAAGTGCAACCTGTAAAATCGGTTTCATAATTTTTTAACCTCTCTTTATTCAGAGCGAGGAAGTTGTTGAGCAGAACTTCACGGAACACGGCTTACGCTATCTGCCGTGCGAGTGAGAGCACACCTTAAGAGGCGAGGCGGTTCTGTGAGACAATCTTCCGAGCGTTTGTTATTTTAGTATCTCCCCCGTTTTATACGACCACAATGTTAAATCTAATTCGTCCATATTTATTTTTATTTTTCCAGAGAATTTTTTCATTTTTCGTTCTATTTCTAAATAGTTTTTATCTTTATCTGTGATTACTTTTAACTCATTCAAGCAATTTAAAATATGTTTATCCAAAATAGCAAAACCGGAATAGCCGATGTTTCTCAGGAAATGACTTGCCTCTTTATAACCGATGCCTTTTATGTCTTTTGTCGCGGCAAAAAATTTTCTTTTTTCTAACGCTGACTTAAAAGAACCAAACAATTTTTTCATTTTTAGCCCGCAGATTTTTTTTAAATATTTTCTTGTGTGAACGATATATCTTGCGCGGGCGTTATAAAATCTGTGATTGCCTTTAAGCAGATTTTTAATTCCCGTTTCATCCGCGGTTAAAATTTTATTTTTTATAGCGGCGATTGATTTAAGTCCCATTTTCGCCGAAGCATTCGCCGTTAAAATGCAGAAACAGAGTTCTTCAAAAATTTCTTTGTCGGATTTTGATTTTTTGAACTCTAAAAGTCGTTTTTTTATTTCCGATTTTTTAGCGTTATGCCATTTTTTTAATTGTCTGATATTCATTTTTTTATTTTTCGCTTCGCTCACCCCCGAATGAATTCGGGGGCTACATTATGGTGTGAATTTGTCCCTAAAGGGATTTCCTTCGGTCACTCCATTGACGAGGGATTGTCATGCCTTAGGCAGATCCGCCTTCGGCGGAAAATCCCTCATTCTGCAAATTCTTTTTTTATTTTCTTAAAATCCGCTTAAACTCCGGCAGATTTTTCATCTCATTAAACTCGTAGGAATTTCCGGCAAGTTCCCGATAAGTTCTGTCTATTGATACGGCTTGAGCCAATGCGGCAAGTGCGGAAGATGTGTCGTCTTTAAGGGCATGAATCTGGGCAATGTTGAAAACCACTCTTGCCTGCTGCGGGTTTATGTTAATCGCTTCACGATAAGCGTCAAGCGAGGCGTCATAAAGCGCCTTCTTTCTGTAAAGAAATCCGAGCCATTCAAACGCCTCGGTAAAATCATTTTTTTTTGCGAGCGCTTTTAGAAAATTTACAATCGCTTCATCAGAATCTATTTCATTTTTAACGATGCCCGTCTCAAAATACTCAACCGCATTTTTGGAAAGTTTGGAGCGGCTTAAAAATAAAATCGCCTGCTTAAAGTTTCCTTTCATCCCAAAAACTTTTCCTGCGGACAAATACGCCTCTTCCGGCAATTTTGAGTCAGCGGATACTTCCAAAAACTCTTTTGCGGCGGCATCATAATTTTTCTCTTTTTCGTAACATACTCCGAGATAAATCTTCGCGAAAGATATATCTGTATTCCGCGATGTTAGAAACTTTGCTCTGATAAAGTAATTTTTTGCGTCTTTGATGCGGTTAAGTTTCAGATTTATTTTTCCCAACTCCAGAAGAGCCGTAAAATTGTCCGGTTGTAATACAAGCACTTTTTTATAGTCCCGTTCCGCATTTGCGTACATTTTCATTTTCACATAAGTATGGGCAATCTTAAGACGAACATCTACATTTTTTGGCTCGTATTTCAGAATGATTTTATAGTTTTTGACCGCGGACGCGTATTCGGGAACTAAAAGTTTTTTTTCGGCGTTTGTAAGTATACTTTCCGTGATTTTGTCTTTAATAATATATGCTCCAACAACTATTAAAAAAAACAGGACGGCAACAGATAGAAAATTATATCTTTTTATTTTTATGGATTTCTTTTTAGGCGATACTGAAACCGGCGGGATTTGGTCGGACACAACATCCGCTCCCGCAATAATTCTTTCTTCAATCGGCGGCGACGCGAAAGTTTCCGGTTTAGGAATTTCTGATATAACCTCCGGCGTAACCGGAGCGACCGAAGGGAGTCCCCGCGGGAGAATGACCGCATCACTTTTTTTACTCGCCGCGATAACGCTATGCGGGTCTAATGCTTCCTGTTTTTCCGGAATGAAAACGGGAACAGTATCCGGTTTCACCTCTTTTACAAATTCCGCGGGAATAGGCGGGATAGCCGGCTTTTCTGGTTCAACGGCGGGAATTTTCATAACCGGAGGCGGAATATTTATTTCCTCAGATTTTTTTTCTTCAATCGTCTCCTGCTTTATATCTGTTATCACTATTCCCGAAGTTTTCTCGTCGGTAGTATGAACCTTTGCGGATTTTCCTTTTTGAGTGCAAAGCGTTCCGAACATGCAATTCTCAAAACAAAAATTTCTATCACCCTCCGCTCTTTTTTTACGACATTTTTCATAATCGTCGGAAATAAGATTTAACATCTCAACCGTTGCTTCATCAATTTCCGTAAAAGAAATGCCCGCAAGATATTGTCCGTCTATGTTTTCAAGCCGTATTACTTTCCCTTTTATCTCAAACGGCTCTATACCGCGAAGGCGGATATACAGAGAAAATGTGAAAAATTTCGGGAGCGGTTCGGAAATTGTAAGCCCGAGACCCCCGGCGGAAATGTCAACTATTTTTCCGACAATCGGTTCCTGATAAAAAGGCGGCGGGAAATGAACCTCAACCGGTTCTGCGATGCCTTCTATAACGGCAAATCTTTTGTGTTTTCTTCTCTCTGATACATCAGTCATATTTTTTTATCTGTTTCGGAGGGGGAGAGATTTGAACTCTCGATACAGTTGTTAAACCGTATAGCGGTTTAGCAAACCGCCGCACTAGGCCACTATGCGACCCCTCCTTTCCGACAACAAGTGTTCCTACCGCAGTCAAAATATATTCTCTTTTTCTACTGCTTAAATTTTAATAAAAACGCCGATAAAAATCAAGTATATGTTTTTTTGTCATTACGCCATTATTTATTTCAAAACGGGTTTACCCCGCCTCTCGTGATACCCTGTTCTTCACCTCACTCTTCAGGACGAGGGGCAGGGTTTAGCGATATATTTACCGTCGGTTGTTTCCTCAATTTCTACAATATCTCCGATATCAATTTTAAGGTTTTGAGCGCCCGTACAGAGCAGTTTGGTTTTGCTTTTGATAAGTTCAACCAGTATTAAAATAACCGGCGGGATAAAATTTTCCGTAGTCACATAAAGGGTTGTGAAACTTAAAACCACGCCAAACGGCTCAAGTTCAACGGAAGATATGTCGCTTTCGCCGGTAAAGTCCTCAGGGTTCATCGCGCCGACATAAACGGCGTCAAAAGAATCGCAGTTCTCCTCTTTCATCGCCGACGCGGCGGCTTCGCACATTATTTCTTCAAGCGATTCGTTCCTTTTTCCGAATTTTGACAATCCGCAACCCGCTATATAAATTTCTTTCATAAAAGTCGCTCGCAAGCAAATTTCTTTGAGACGCTCGTCAGAACTCGCTCTACAATTTGCTCCTGGAAAGAATAAGTCGCAAATTGAGGCTCTTCAGAAATTTCTTGCTTCGCTCCACGATTGAAAGGTAAAAAAATCATCTCCACTTTTCTTATTTAGCGTTTATCCCGTTTCAAGCAAGTATTTTTTAACTTTTTCTTTTGATAAAACAAGATAGTCCCTGTCGGGCGAAAAAACTTCAAGGGTGAGCGTGCCGTTATAATCTATTTCTTTAAGAGTTGCAATGGCTTCTTTCCACTCAACACTGCCTGTGCCAAGAGGAATATGTAAATCGTTGTAGCCACCTTTATTGTCTGAAAAATGGACATGAACCAGCCGCTCCGAAAACTTTTTAAGCATTTTTTCAAAATCGCACTCCCCGGGTTTCAAATTGGCATGCCCCAAATCAAAGTGAAATTTTAAGTCGGGAATTGCTATGAAAAATTCATTTAGTTCGTGGATTCTGGAATTAAGATTTTCTACCATTATGGTTATACCCATTTTTTTTGCGGCATCAACGATTTTTGACAAAGAATAAATGTTAAATTTTATTTTCTCTTCCTGCGAAAAAAAATGCGGCTGATTGAAATCGGGATGTATGTTGACTTTCTGGACGCCCGCCTGCTTAAAAAATTCCAAACATCTGATAATCTCGCTTACCGATGCGTCACGGAGCGCCGCGAGCGGCGAGCCGATAGGAAAATAATAAGCGGTATGACCGACAACGCCCAACTTAAATTTTGCAAGTGCATCTTTAATTTCTTTCGGATTCAGTTTGTCAATGTATGCCGCCGGCGGTTCAATCGTTAAATCCAGAAAGTCAAAGCCGTTTTCAGCCGCCCATTTTATTTCGCTGAAAACATTTTCAGCAGGATGATTCATTATTCCAAGTTTCATAAAAGTCGCTCGCAAGCAAATTTCNNGCAGAAATTTCTTGCTTCGCTCCGCAATTGTAAGATAAAAAAAACATATCCGCCTTTATTGAAAATTATACCAAATCATTCAGTATTGTCAACTCTTTTTATAAGTTCTTCGTAACCGGATTTAAGTTCTTCAATTGAGGATACATTTTTGCACGCGGGCAGCGATTTTAAAAACTTTTCGCCGTACTGCCGGGTTTTTACTCTCGGGTCCAGAATAGCGACGATGCCCACATCGCTTTTCCGACGGATAAGTCGCCCGAAGCCCTGTTTAAGCATTATGAGCGCCTGAGGAATTTGATAATGCGTGAACGGATTTTTACCTAACCTTTCCAGATATTCCATTTTTGCTTCCGTGAGAGGTTCATCCGGCACCGAAAAAGGAATACGGGTAATTATAACGCATTCCAAAGCGCGTCCGGGAACATCCACTCCCTGCCAGAAAGTATCGGTTCCCAACAGCACGGCATTTTTACTTTTTTTGAAACCGTCAAGCATTTTCCATTTGGGAAGGTCGCCCTGACGGAAAATCCCGTATTTTTTTCCGCCACACGGATCGGCGGATAAAGCCGACAATTGCCCGTTTATTTCATCCAACATTTTATACGAAGTAAAAAGACAGAAGGCACGGCCCTGCGTAATTTCCAAAATTTTCTTTATTTCTTCAAAAGATTTTTTGTTGAATTCCTCCGGTTCGTGTTTCGGGTCAGGCATATCTTCCGGAATATAAAGAATGACATTATTTCTGTAATCAAACGGGGAATCAAGAAGAAGTTCGTCGGATTCGTCCAGTCCCAGCCGCTCTTTTATAAAAGAAAAATTTTTGTCAGTTGAAAGTGTTGCCGAAGTTAAAACTACGGGACTTGTTTTTTCAAAAATCTTTTCCCGCAAAACTTTAGATACATCAATAGGCGCGGCATACAAAACAATTTTTATGCCTCTACGACGTTTCTGCAATATCTCTATCCAATAGACATAATCGTCATAAATCTGACCAATTATAGTATTAAGTCCGTTATTTAATGAAACAAGCGATGCTGAATAACTTTTAATTTCCGCCAGAACTTCCTCATCCTCCGTTTTATCGCGGAATCTTTTTATTGTTTGGGCAAGTTGAATGAGAGAGTGTTCAAGCGTGTTTATAAAAATATTTTTTTCTCTTATTCTCTTAACTTTGGGCTCGGCGCCGAATTTATTCAAAAGTTCCGAAAAAAATATATCCGCCGAAGAACGAACTGCGACAACACCGTCAATAAACTGTTCTTTTTCTTTTTTGGAAAGGTTCAACGACCGGTGAAGCCCGCTGTTTTTTTTAGGATTATAAATCCGGCTTAAAATATAATTAAGTCCGGTATTTGAAATTTCAATTCCCAACTGGTCCGAGGCGACCTCTTCAATGTTTTGCGCCTCATCAAAAACAACGGCATGATATGTAGGCAGGACTCTGCCGCCGGAGGCGATATTTGCAAAAAACAAATGGTGGTTGGAAACGAGAATATCCGATTTATACTGCTCTGCTTTTGCCTTTGAATAAAAACATTCTCTATTGCCGTAGGTGCATTTTTTGCCCAGACATATATCCGACTCGCGGCAGATAGAATGCCAGAGTTCGTCGGAAACTGCAAAATCTATTTCAAATTTGAGTCCGGTTTTTGTATCTTTTACCCACTTTATAATATTTTCAAGCGTCCCTTCACCGTCTCCGCCAGAGGCGGATCCGCCGAGCTGTGTGGCGGAAAAAAGTCCGAGCTGACGATAACGGCTAAGTCGACGGATGCAGATATAATTTTCGCTTCCGACGCAAAGTGCAAATTTGAAATCAACAGGCAATATCTTTTGTAAAAACGGAAGGTCTTTATTTGCAATTTGTTCTTGAAGTGTTTTTGTGTAGGTTGAAATTATTACCCTTTTTTTGTTTTCTTTTGACCAGTAAATAAAAGGTATGATATAGGCGAGTGTTTTTCCGATACCTGTTGCCGCGTCCACGAGCAGATGGGATTTTTTTGCGATCGCATTTTCAACGGCAACAGCCATCTGTATCTGCTGTGAACGGCTTTCGTAATTTTCGTGATTTTTTTCTAAAAGCCCTTTGTCGCCAAAAACATCTTTTAAATAATTTTTTTTCACAAAAATATTTTCACGAATTCACGAATAACTATCTGCTAAATAATCCTTTCAAAAGTTTTTCACCCTCTTTCATTATCATTCTTTCCGCTTCTTTTTTGGCTGCTGTTTTGGCGAGTTTATTCCAGTCAAGCGAAACCTTGGGGTCGTCAAATTTTCCTTTAATTGTAAAAGGAACGGTTACCCTGCCTTCCGAATCGGCAGTATACTTGGCAAGGTCTCCGCCCGAATATTCTCTCGTAAATTTTATATCGCCTTTAATATCCTGTGTCTGTGTTATAAGATTTGCGTTTCCGGAAAAGCTCGCATCCAATTTATCGCCGCCGTCCGTCCTGGAATTTGAAAGGTCAAGGCGGCCGTTTGTTATATTTACTTTGCTTGTCACCGTCTTAAAACTTGTCTCTTTGAGTTGAGGCATCATCGCAACTACCGACAATTGGTCAAGAATTTTAACACCGCTGATTTTCACATTTTTTATCTGTGCCGAGCCACTGCCGTTCAAACCGGACATATCCGTTCCGACACCCGAAATTTTCATATTAGCATCGGCAATTCCCCGCATTTGTCCTTTGAGTTTAAGTCCTGTTTCAAGTAAAAGTTCGTGCAGGTCATAATTTTTAACCGTTCCGTCAAAAGAAAATTTGATTTTCTCGGGCGACATCTGGGAAAAATCCGCCGAAACTGCCCCGGCTATTGTGCCGTTACACATTAACATTGAAAACGGTTTTACAGTGAAAACTGCATTCAAAAGATTTACTTTTGCGAAAGTGTCGGAAATTTTATAGCCGTTAAAAAATATATTTTTTACTTTTATTTCACCGTTAAGCGAAAAATCCGGTGGGATGCCGACCGGGACGGACTGTTTTTTTGCCGGCGGGCGCGCCGGTGATTGTGCCGTCTGAATCGCATCGGGTTTTTCCGGCGTTTTTATTTCTATGGTCCCGCCGTCAACAGTAAAACTTATTTCGCCTTTTTTTCCACCTGATGCGGATCCGCCTTTGGCGGATAAGTCGGTAATTTTTGCCGTGTAGTCAAAAGCGATTTTGCTTATTTTGGCAGAAATATCTTTCTGTAATGATTGCACATTTTCAACGATGAATTTTCCTTGAACCAAAAGTGTTTTTAAGTCACCCGCAATTTTTACATCAGAGAAAGCCATTCCCGAAAGTCCAAAATCCTTCGCCAGCGGCGAAAGCCCGACGAGCGTTTTTAAGTCAAACTTTTCCAGAACAATTTTCATATCCGGCTGAATTTTGTTTTTAGAAATCCCTGCTATTTTGCCGGAGGTACCGATTTTGAGAGTGTCAAGCCCGACTGAAACATCGCTGATTTTTACGGTATCAAGATTCTCAACTAAAATATCAGCCGACAAAAATGCTTCCGTATTTTTCGGTTTACTGAATGCACTTCCATAAGTCACATCCATGTTTTTAATGTCAATTTTGCCTTTAAGATTAATTTTTGCAACGGTACCGACAATATCAAAATCAACGGTAGGCGAGCCGGAAATTGTCAAATCCTTCGGTATAGGAAACAAACTTATAAGTTTTTCAGCCATTAATTTTTCGTCTTTAATTTTTATTGCAAAAGAAAGTTTCTCCGATTCCATAAATTTTTCAATGTCACCCGATATTTTCAAACCCGCACCGTTAAGAAGCATAATCGCTTCTTTTATTTTTAACTTTTGGACTTTCATGTCAACCGAACTTTTAAGCGAAACGAACCCGTTTATGTTTTTCTGTAATATTTCCAAAGATACATCTACGGAAAACGGTTTTACGAGTGAAATCCCGGAAAGCGTTACATTTATATTTTTTAACTCGGTTGACATATTTTGCGGGGTTTTGTCTGTAAATTTTATATTCCCGTCGGTTATAGCGAGTTTAGATATAACGAAAGCAAACGGTAAGTCGGCAGATTTAGACTTTTCTTTTTTGGCGGGGACTGTTGATTGGACCACAATTAAATCCGAAAAATTAAAACTGTTGTCTTTGTATCTTGTGATATTTATTTTTGGTGCAACAAGAATTATTTTATTTATGGAAATTTCTTTTTTTAGGAGTGCTGCCAGATTCGGTTTTATTACAAATTGCTTCGCTTCTACGAAACTGCCCGCCTTGAATGTAGGTTTTTCCGAAATGCGAAGTCCTTCCGCTTTTAATCCCGTAAAACCAATTGAAACATTTTTTATCTCAATTTCCCGATGAAGAAATTCCGACATCTTGGCAATAAGAATTTCTTTCACTTTTTCCGGCGGATATTTAATTTTAATATAAATAATTCCGCTGATAGCCGCAACTATTACAACAGCGACAAAAACCAACAAAATTTTTTTCAATTTTTTCATAAATTTTCCTCAAAAAACGGAGAGGGAGGGATTTGAACCCCCGATGGACCGAAAGTCCATACCGGTTTTTCCGCCACTACGACTTCGGCGGACCCGCCAACGACTCAGTGGCGGGCAAGACCAGCGATATCGTTTCCATAAAAACTATATCTATTCGGAGGCGGAAGGATTCGAACCCTCGATAACCTTGCGGCTATACTGGTTTTCAAGACCAGCGCCATCAACCACTCGGCCACGCCTCCAACAAAAATTTCCTTCCCTGACCTGTCTTTAAAAACAGTTCTCTTTTTCTTGCTAAAGTATAATTTTCAAAAAACTCTTCCTTAACTATTATCCAAAGGTCTACCAAATTTAGTTGATTTTGTCCTACCGCTATTATGAGATGCTAATCGCAGTATTGCATCACATTCGCGAGAAGAACCAATATAATGCTTACCCGTTTTCTGACTTTTTAATATATAAACACAAGGCATATTTGAATGACGGTTTTTCCGCCAGAGGCGGACCCGCCGACGACTCAATGGCGGGCAAGACCAGCGCCATTTTATCCGCCAACGATTTAGTGGCGGACAGCCGCTCGGCCACCTCTCCAAATTGGATGTTATTATATTTTTTGTTATCTATTTTGTCAACAACATTTCAGTGGATAAATTGTCAAAGTAATGTTGTATCGTCGTAAAATATTTTCCCACGTGGACGCCGTCCACAACGGCGTGATGAACCTGTACCGAAAAAGGAAGTTTTATTCTGCCGTTTTCTTCAAAAAACTTTCCCCAGGCAATTCTCGGAACGGAATCAACGGGATGCATGTTTATAGGATGTACAAAACTTGTGAAAGAAATCCACGGAATGGTAGTTATAAAAAGAAGGTTATCTCTGCCGGATTTATCGGAAAGACAGATTTTTTTCTTTACCCGTAAAATACCTTTTTCGGCATTTTCACAAAATTTCTGAAAATCTGCCGTGTAATCAACAGTGCAGAAACTGAAAACATCGTTATCGCCCATAACGGTAAAAGACGGATGGACAATTTTATGTTCCACAACCTTTCTTCCGCGGACTCTCAAGCGAAATTCCTTTATATCATTCGCGGATTTTACGGCGAAATACAAAATAATCTTAAAAATAGAAATTTTATGCTTCTTTGCAAAACGACGGCAACCCGTTATGTCCACATTTGAACACAGATTAAAAACGGGATAGTCCTGTTTCATAAAAAAATTAAAGTGCTTTTTTCTTGTCCAATTTTTTAAAGCAATATACTTCATAATAAATTTTACGGTATCTTTTCTTCTTCCGCTTCAACATCAATAACATCGCGGTATTTATTGCGACCAACGGAAGTCCCGTAGGGGCAGGTGAAATTATGGTTGGAGAAATTAAAACTGATTTTTTCGCTTCTGTTAACAAAAAGATTAAGCAGAAAATTTACGACGGAAAAAATTATCGCGCCCCAAAAAGCCGACCAGAAATTATCCACCCGAAAACCGGAAATAAGTTTGGAAACCAAATAAAACACAAAACCGTTTATTACGAGCGTAAAAAATCCGAGAGAAATTATGCTTAACGGCAAGGTCAAAAAAATTATTATCGGCCTTAAAAATGTATTAAGCAGTATAAGAATTATCGCTGCAACAGCAGTGGTCTGCCATTTGTCTATATGTATTCCGGGGAAAAAATATACGACCATTGCCAGTGAGATTATATTGACAGCCCATTTCAAAACTATGACTTTCATATTGATAATTAAAAATGCTATCTGCCGAGTTTAGAAACATTTAACGACCAATAAACGCGACCCCAAAAATCGGCGGCGGTTTCGGCATCATATTTATTCCAGTCAATACCGGTAAAACGGGCGGGGTCATACCATCTTAAATTATTATTGTTGTAATATTCGGCTATTACGGAAAACACTTTTTTCACAGCAGTTACACCGCCGTGTTTGGCAAAATACTCGGCAATAATCTGCAGATTATTGGGTATGAGAAGTGCGGGATTCGCGGAGACATTATCAAAAAGTTTTTTTATATCGGGACTGTCAAAAGCAGGACGACCCGACGGTACAGCCGTTTTCTCCCACTGTTTATGTTTTTTTCTCAAATCACTTTTTATGTAGGTGTTGACGGCTTTAAGCCATCCCTCTGATGACTCCGGAATTTCTAATCTTTTCTTTGAAAAATTTTTCCTGAAATGTTTTATTGCCTTATCAACATCCCACATTATATCCATTACATCGGAGTATGTTATGCCTTTCGTTTTGACTATATCAATAGCGGGGCCCAAATTAAAATGTCCGTTAATAAGCGATTTCTGGTGCACCGAACATATTGCACGGATACATCTCATATAAATCGGATGGGCATACTGGGTTAAATCGGAAGATATACCGGAAAATGAAAATATTTTATCAAGAGGCGGGGCGTCGGAAATGGTAACGGGGATTTTGTATTTATTTAATTTTTTATTTTTCTTTATAAGTTTATGGGTGAAAAATTCCAGCACCTTGCCGGCGGCATTATATGACTTTCCGAGTTCAGGATAAACCGGAAAAACGCGTTTTTTATCGCCTGCAACAACCAAAGAATATTTTTTTTCAAGCGAAGGAAGTATAAATCCCTCCGACGATAATTTTCGGAACGCTTCCGATTCGGTTGATATTTTTGACCACACATGTATTCCGGACATAGTTACATCAATAACATATTTTATGCCGAACGAATTAAGTATTTCTTCAACTATTTCCAAAGCCGGCGACATCCAATTAAAAATCTGCTTTTGATTTTTTCTGTCAAAAATAAACTGCGGATTTTTCTTGTTAAAATACTCAATATCCCAAATTACATACAGATATTTATCATCGCGGCATCTTATTGGAAAAAAAATATCCAACCCGTCGTTCATAAGTTCTTCAATTTTGGAAATTTCAACCTCTTTTACCGGCAGGGTCCATCCGCGTTCAAGCAATACCTGCCCGGCACCGATACAGTAATTATAGTTTTTTGACTGTTCAATTATTAAATTGCGAACTACAGGGTCACCGTAAAACTTTCTGATAAAACTGAAATTTTTTTCATCCATTTGCCATTCTCCTAATAACCAATATGTGAGCGAGCAAAAAATTTTTGAAGAGCCTCAATTTGCGACTTATTCTTTCCAGGAGCAAATTGCAGAGCGACCACAGGGGAGCGTCTCAAAAAAATTTATTTGCGAGCGGCTACCTCCACCACTCCAAATTATACCCGCACCAAGGTTTTATACAGTATCCCGCATCACGGTGTGAAACGCAGTTCATATCCGGAAGTTTGTCAATTCCGAGATATATCGGAGCGCCATATAACTGAACAAAAAAATTGGCGCGGGTTTCCGCATTGTACTTGTTCGGCGAAAACTCATTTAGACCTTTGAAATGACTGTAAAAAAATCCGGCGATATGCTTGTAATCCCAGCCCTTCTTTCTCAAAATCGCCACAATTTTTCTTATATTGGTCGGTCTTTTAAGATGCGGTTCGGGATTGGTAATGCTGTGGGCGGCACACGGAGGTAATTCGTTCAGGTTCAAAGCATAATAAGTTTTAAACCAATCCTCTTCCTTCTCGTGCCGGACAGCATCAAATTTTCTGTGAAAATCATAAAGTTTTGATGCCTTGTATTTTGACAAAACATTCAACCATCCCGCGGAACCATCAGGAATAACACAGGATGATTTCGGGTCTTTTGCGTAATCGGAAGCCCAGCGAAAATGTCTTCTCATTTTAAGAATATCCTCAATTGATATATCTCCCGTCGGAAGAGTAATCTGAACTGGTATCTGGTCGCTTACATGCTCGCCGATTTCATGCCTTTTTACCTTGTGTTTCTGATGGGTGCTGAAGGGGACTCGTATATCCCGCATATAAATCGGGTCGGAATAAATGGTCAAATCAAGCGAGACACCTTCGGGCGGCGACATTGCTATATCACAGAACTGAACCGGAATAATTTTTTTATTTTTTTCGCGTAAATCAAAAGCACGCATCATTATTTCTAACGCTACAAACTGCAAAAGCCGGAATGCACCCGAATAACCAAGCCCTTTGTAAAGAGGCGTAGGCGGATGTCCGTGTTGACTTTGCCTGTTAATATATTGCTGCTCTAATGTCCATTCAAGTTGACCGATTTTTTCCAACTGCCAATGCTCATTCTTAAAAGGCCAGATAGAATGATAATGATACCCCTGTCCCGTAATTACCTCTAAATATCTAATGCCTAAATCACGATACACGCTTTTTACTATTTGACGAATCGGTTCAATTTTATATTTATAAATATTGTTTGCGTTAAGATAAATTTCTCCGGGATATTTTGGATTGTAGTACTCTATGTCAAGTGTAATTAAAGTGCCGTCGTGGCCCAAAAGCGAGCGGAAAATATCCAACCCTCTGTCCATCATCGCCCAGAGATGCGAAATCGGAGCAGAATAATACGCCTTCGTATTTCCCTGCCATGTTTCCGCTTCACCATAGCCGACGATATACTCCGCCCCTTTTATGAATTCCGAAATTCTGTTTCTTACCGCCTTATCTCTGTAATACTCCACTTGGTTAATCATTTCTACCTCAACAAAAACAATTTCTGAAATTTTTCTATCTCTTTTTTGACATCGTTTTTAGTGACTGTTGCCGATATAGCGCACAGAGCATCGGCACCGACTGCTATAACTTCTCCCGCATTTGATAAATTTATTCCGCCGATTGCCACAACCGGAATTGTTCCGCATAAACGGGATTTAATTTTTTTTATGAGCGATATTCCGCATGGTTTTCCTGCATCGTTTTTTGTATCTGTTGAAAAAACAGGCGAAACACCGAGATAATCCGCATCTTGCTTTAGAGCAGTTTCTGCCTCTTTTAAGCTATGCACCGTAACGCCGATAATTTTATTTTTGCCTAAAATTTTTCTTGCGACAGAATACGGCATATCATCCTGTCCTATATGAACACCGTCGGAATCGGATGCAATTGCAATATCCATTCGGTCATTTATAATAAAAATTACATTTTTTTTACGGCAGATTTCTTTCAGTTTGACGGCATCATCATACATCTCTTTTGTTGAGCCGCATTTATTTCTGTATTGAACAATTTTTACTCCGGCAGAAACCGCATTTTTAACATCCGAAACATTTCCTGCTTTGCTTAATTTTTCATCGGTAATGAAGTAATACCCGCTAATCATCTTTTCTACCAGAGCGAGGGAGTTGTTGTAGCGGGCTTCTCGCAGGGCGGCTTACGCTTTCAGCCGACCGAGAGAGAGCGCTGCCTCAAGCAGATAGCGTCCCGCCTAAACAATCTCCCGAGCGATATCTATTTTCTGCATTTTTTCAATGGTTTTTTTGTCAAGGTGAAAAACGGCATCATAAATCGCTTCTTTGAAAGTTCCCGGACCATTTGACAATTTAGCCGCAATTTCGGCGGCTATTTCAAAACAGCAAAGTCCCGCCGCAGCAGCAACTACCAAGTCACTTCCAACTGCAGCGAAAGTTCCTATCACCGAGGTCGCCATACAGCCGGTACCGACGATGTTTGACATCATTTCGCAGCCGTTTTTAACGAGCAGTGTTTTTTTACCGTCGGAAATTATATCTTCCTTGCCGGTTATTACAACTGTGCAGTTTCTTTTTTTTGCAAGACCTTCGGCAATTTCAATGAGATTTTTTTCAACAGCAACGGCATCAACGCCTTTTGTCTGAACATTTTCACCGGCAATTCTTGCGACTTCCGACGAATTTCCTTTTATGATGTTTATTTTTACCTCATCTAAAAGCTCAAAACATTTTTCGTCGCGTAATTTCGTAGCGCCGGCGCCGCAGACATCCAAAATAACGGGAATGCCTTTTTCGTTCGCACTTTTTGCCGCAATTTTCATCGCGAAAATAAAATCAACGGTAAGCGTGCCGATATTTAAAACCAAAGCAGATGCGATTTTCGCCATATCGGCAACCTCTTCTTTCGCATGAGCCATAACGGGAGATGCACCGAATACTTTCACAATGTTCGCACAATCGTAAATCGTAACCCAGTTTGTCAAATGATGAACAACAGGTTTTTTTTCTCTTACTTTTTCAAGCAAACCGTAAACATCAATTTTCATATATCATCCCCTTTTTAATAACCTGAAAGTTTTCTTAAAAACCACCAACCCAAAGCAAAAAATATAACAAATATCATCAGGAAAAAATCATGTTTTTTGGTGTTTTCTTTTGGAACTTCAGAATTGTTTTTTTCTTCTTCCATAAATTAAAATTGGGCAGGGAAGGATTCGAACCTTCGTAGGGCACAGCCCGACAGATTTACAGTCTGTTGCGATTGGCCGCTCCGCCACCTGCCCAATAAAAACCAATTAAAAATGTAAAATGTAAAATTAAAAATTGAGGTAATTTTAATTATCAAAACATTTTTCATTTTTAACTTTTAATTTTTAATTGCCTTTATGAGCGGGCGATGGGAATCGAACCCACATCAGAAGCTTGGAAGGCTTCGGCATTACCACTATGCAACGCCCGCAATATTATGCAATTATACCAAATTTATATTCTTTTGTCAAATAATTCCGATGTTTTTAGATTCAACCCAGCCGCGAAGACCCATTGATTTAACACCTACTTCAGCCCACGCTCCCGATTCATTAAGGACTCTTATCTTCTTCCCTTCCGGGAGTGTAAAACTTACCTTAAAACTATAGTCGGGACCCGACCTTACTTCGGATTCGCTTTTCAATACAACAGCGGAAATTTCCTTTTGTTGGCGGTATTTTACGATATAAAGCGATGAAAACAAAACAACAAAAATGAATGAAATGATAAACGGCCAGAATAATGTTTTTCCCGGATTTAAAAATTTTACAGAAATAACGGCAGACAAAAAAAGCAGTGCTATTGAAAAAAATAATTTTGCAATATCCTCGCCTATTTTTGCGAAAAATCCCTGTTCGTAATCCGGGTCGTTTATTATTCCGGATAAAAATTTTATATTAAAATTGATATCCCCGTCCGACGGCGACAACCTTCTCGCTCTTTCGTAATAAAGCAGCGAATAACCCGTCTTACCCAACCTGTAATAACTATTGGCAATATTGTAATAAAGATTCGCCGTTGGATATTCCCTTTCGGCTGATTTGAACATCTCAAGGGCTTTTTCATATTCTGCTTTTTTATAAAAATCACAACCGGCAGCAAAATTTTTACTCTCCGTTCCGGCAATTGACGAACATAATATCATAAATAACAAAACCGATATTTTTTTCATAACCTCCACCTCTTTTCTATATTGCGTACCGTTTCCCTTACTTCGGCAGATGCTTTGTTTATATCAATATCTCTTCCGGCGGATGACGCGAATCTTATAAAATCCGCTTTTTCAAGAATTTCCCTTATCTTTTTTATGTCTTCGGCGGGAAGATTTTTTTCAAGCAAAATATTCTCTATTTCGCCGAAGGTAAATCCGGAAACCGGAACTCCGATTTTAGCGGAAATATATCTTATTAATGCATCGTAGATACCGCAATAAAACTCTTCCGTTTTTACATTATTTTTGGTCAGATTGTTCACAGATTTTTCAAATTCCTTAAACGCACGGCGGCTTTTTATCAGACCGTAATTTTTAGATATGAAATAATTATACCTGTTATAACCGAAAGATGCCAGTAATAACAAAATAGAAACCGCAAAAATAAGATTGCTGATGTGCGAAATCGCTCCGTTATCCGATTTTTTTCCGATATTCGTCTTAATAAATCTTATGTCCTGTTCAAATATGTTTATACCCGAAGATACGGCGGAAAATTTCGCCGGAGCGGGATTTACCGACGGTTTGACCTTTATTTTGAGAGGGTCCGATTTTATTGTTTCATACTTTTTACCGGCGGGATTAAAATACAAAAATTCAATTCCGGGAATTGTTATGTATCCGGCGTTTAACGGAACAATGACCGTTTTGAATGTTTTTGAACCGCTGACTTTATAGTTTGATTTGGATACGTTGACTGACGAAATCGTGTCATATTTTCTTGTTCCGGCAACGGCAGGCAACTTCGGCTCCGGGATTGATTTTATATTACCTTCGCCGGAAATGGCAACGGTTAAAGTTACCGGATTATTCGCTTCAACCTCCGATTTATCCGCCGAAACATTTATATCGTATTTTCCTACTGCACCGGAGAAATTTGACGGCTTCCCTTCGGTCGGCAAAGGCAAAATTTCTATGCTTAACTGTTTTGATTTTACGGAAACGGTTTTGCCGCCGCCGAAAAAACCCTTTAAAAAATCGTCGTCAAAAAAATTACCGAACGGGTCATTAGTAAAATCTCTAACGCTTGCCAACAGCGTTGCCATGCCAAGATTGTAATTACCGGGCGATGTCGCAAATAACGCCGTTTTTATCTCAATTACATTGTATCTTTTACCGCTGATAACCGTCTGATAATTCTTTTGGGGCGGTAAATCTTCAACTATAAAACCGGTAAAATCCGGCGGATGATATTCCGGGTTGGAATACAAATTTCTTGCGGTAAAAAACCTGAAAGTGTATGTTACCGGCTCATTGACAAAAGCCCGCTTTTTATCAAGCGAAGCCGTCACAAATATCTCTTCGGGATGCGTCGGAGTTATATCCGGTTGTGAAACATCAATTTGTTTTTGCGGCCATGGTGATGCCGAACCGGACGCTAAAACCTCCACATTTATCGGTGCGGTGGCATATTTTTTACCGCTGACGGTTAAATTAACCGGTCCGATTGTGAATTTTCCCGATTTATTCGGCGATAAAATAAAATTATAAGTTACTGACGATGAAACCCGACCGTTAACAAAAGAAATGTTCTGGGATATGCCGGAAGAATAAACATTAAAATCTGATAAAGACGGTAACTCCGGCTTTGGGATATTCGCAACATCTCCCGAAACAACAACCTGAAGCGTAATTGAATCACCGAAATTAACGCTGGTTTTATCAACCGTTGCATTTATATTTACATCGGCAGAGAGCCAGTAAGTAGTAAGTAGTAAGTAGTAAGTAGTAAGTAAAAAACAATTCAACATTGTTTGTTTTGACCACTTCCCACTTCCTACTTCCCACTTCCGAGTCGTTTTCATTTACCAGTCCTTTTCGGGCATCTTAAAAAGCGGGATTTTTACATCCGCCTTTTCTTTCGGTTTTTTTTCATCGCCGACCGACTCCAGCAATCTTTGTGCGTCCTCTTTTGACATCCCATCTTTTTTTTCTTCCTTGCCTTTTTCCTGTTGAGTTTTTTCATTGCTCTTACCGTCGTCTTTTTTTTCTTTTTCCTGCTCCTTTTTAGCCGATTCCTGTTGTCCTTGCGATTCCTGTTTTATTTTTTTATCTATATTTTCTTTCAATTTTTTCTGGGCAAATTCTATATTGAATTTTGCATCTTTATCGTCGGGATTCAGTTCCAGCGCTTTTTTGTAAAGTTGAATCGCTTCCGGAAATTTTCCGAGTCGGAACAACGCATTCCCGATATTATAATACGCTTTACTTTGAAGAAAAATATCTTTTGAATATGCGGCTTTCTCATAATTTTTTATCGCATCTTCGTAATTACCGGTTTTATAATAAACATTTCCGAGATTAAACATTGTTTCCGGTAAGTCCGGTTTTTCCGATTCGGCAAGCTTATATTTTTCCAACGCTATCTCATACTTTTCCTTTTTATAGGCACTATTGCCCTTTCCTAAGTTAACCCTTACCGAAGAATATAACCCGTTAGAAGCAATTAAACTTATAATCAAAAATGACAAAATTGTCTTCATAATTTTTAATTTGTTCTCAAAAAACTATCCGGCAGAAAAATTTCCGCAAGAATTAAAATCAAACCGATAAAAACAAAATAGTAAAACTTTTCTTCGTATCTTTCGTATTTTTTTGCACCTAACTTTTTCCCTTCCATAGCCGATATATCATCCGCAATACGAGAAACCTCTATTTCGCCGTCGGTCGCCTGATAATATTTCCCCCCGGTTAAATAAGATATTTTTTGCAGGATATTGTCGTTTAACTTTGTCATCACCGTTTCGCCTTTTTTATCTCTTTTGTATCCTATAGTTCTTCCGGATGAATCTTTTTCCGGGATAAGTTCGCCCTGCGAAGTTCCGAAACCGATTGTAAAAATTTTTACGCCTTCCTTTTTTGCCGCCGAAGCCGACAATTCAACATCACCCTCGTTGTTCTCGCCGTCGGTTAAAATTATAAGGGCTTTATATTTCCTTTCCTGTTGAACAAAATTTTCCGTCGCAAGTGCTATCATCTCCGCTATTGCGGTTCCCGGCACAGGTATAAGGTCAACCGTTATGGAATCAAGAAAAATTTTGACAGCGGAAGTATCAAGCGTTAACGGGCATTGTAAAAACGGTTTGCCGGCAAATGCGATTAATCCGAGCCGATTGCCGGAAAGTTTGTCCGTAAGAGAGCGTAATTCCAGTTTTGCCTTTTCCAGACGGTTCGGTTTTAAGTCCTCGGCAAGCATACTTTTGGAAACGTCAACCGCTATTATTACATCAACCCCGTGTTTTTTGATATTGACAAGTTTAGCGCCGAAACGGGGACCGGAAAGTGCGAAAACAAGGAAGCACAAACCGACGATACCGAGCACTTTTTTGAGTTCAATAATTCTTAAATCATACCTTACAAAAAGATTGCGGATATTATCTTCGGAAAAAATTTTTTTTACAAATTCCCGCCTTTTCTTCTCGGAAAAATACTCCGTAAAAATAACAACAGGAATTGTAATAATTAAAAGATAAACAAAAAATATGTTCGTAAATTCCATTACGGCACCGTCCTGAAAACAAAATTTCTTAAAAACCGCTCGGCGAAAAGCAGTAAAACGGCGGGCAGCAGAAACCAGCCGTAAAGTTCCTTAAAATCGGAATACTCTTCAATTGTGTATTCCGTTTTTTCCATCGCATCTATTTTTTTGTAAATTTCTTCAAGTGCGGATTTGTTTTTTGCACGAAAATAAAGCCCATCCGTTTCTTTCGCAATTTGTAAAAGCGCCGGCTCGTCAAGGTCTTCTTTAAGCCAGACATATCTTTTTCCGAAAATCGGGTCGTCAACCGGATAAGGCGATGCGCCGATGCCCGCCGCGCCGATTGTATAAATCTTTATTCCGAATGCGGAAGCGGCCTTTGAAGCGGTAATAGGGTCAACATCCCCCGTATTATTTCTGCCGTCGGTAAGCAAAATTATAATCTTGCTTTTGCCCGTTGAATCCTTAAGCCGGTTAACGGACGTCATTATAGCGGTCCCGATGGCGGTTCCGTCGGTCTGCGTCATTCCTATTTTAATTTTATCTATAAACTCAAGCAACGAACCGTAATCCGAAGTCAACGGGCATTGCGTGAATGCGACTGCGGAAAAAACCACGACTCCGATGCGGTCGTTTTTCCTCCCTTTTATGAATTTTTTAACAACCTCTTTTGCGGCATCAAGACGGTTTTGCGGCTTAAAGTCCTCCGCCCGCATTGAGGTAGAGGTATCAATACAAAGAATTATGTCAATGCCCTTTTTCGTAATGTCGGATGTTTTTTCCCCGCCCTGAGGACGGGCAAGGGCGATAATTGTCAGAACTACCGCGGCTATTTTTAATCCGTCCGTTATTTTTTTCCCGAAAGGCAGTCCCTGTTCGCCGAAAAATTTGGTATCCGAATAAATTATTCCGGCCGACAGGTTAATCTTTTTCTTTTTCAGATAATAAAGCAATCCGAGAAAAACCGGAATCAGTATCAAAATATACGAATAATAGAACCTCATAATTTCTGTTCCGTTATCGGCTTCACCGCTTCCACTATGCTTTTTGCCTCTTCCAGACCGAAACTTATTTCTTTTTCATCAGGGATATATTTTGCAAATTTCACAAGGTCGGCACGGTCAAAAAATTGACGCAGAAGTACCAAAAACTTTTTATCAGCATTTTTTTCACGCAAAATTCTAGCAGATTCCGCAGTTGTCATATCAATTATATTAACCTGATAAATTTTTGACAGATAAATTCGCACTATTTGGGTCAAAACAATGAAAAATTCCTTGATTCTACCTTCCTTGATTAAATTTGAATTTTCAAGTTCAGCCAGTTTATCAACGGCATACTTATACGGGTCTTCTATTTCGGAGAGTATTGCCTGTGCAGATTTCTTATAAAAAACTTTTCGCAAAAAAATAACAAGCGATACTATTACAAAAACGGTTAACAAATAAAAAAGCAATTTTGATTTTATATTCACTGGTGGTTTTATGTCTCTTATATCCGCAGCGCTTTCTTTATCTAACAAACTCACAACCTCAATTTTCAGCGGCTGGGTTTGGGCTTGAGCGGTTTTGCCCGTTGCATCCGTAAAACTTACGGAAAACGGTGAAATGGAATAAATGCCGGTAGTAAAAGTTGAAAGCAGATATTCGTATTTTTTGATATATCTGCCGAATATAAAGTATTTTTTTCCTTCGGAGAATTTGTAGTCCTTTATCTCAAAACTTTTCAGATTTTCTTCAAAAGTAGCGGAACTTATTTTTACATCGTCGGTATGCTCCATAACAACCGTCAGTTTTATCTTATCGCCGATACTTATTTTATTTTTGTCAAGATATGTCAAGACGGTTACATCGGCAAAAAGGGAATGAAAGGAGGATAACACAAAAAAAACAAATATGAACTTTTTCATCTGAACTTTTTTTCCCGCGATTTGAAAAAATTTATCAACGGCAGAATGTACGGTTTGTCCGTGTAAAAGTTCATCATATCAATACCCATATTCTTCGCCGTTTTTTCAAGGTGCTTAAAATTATCCCTTTCGGATTTTGCAAACCTTTCCGCAAAAATATAATCGCGGCCATCAACATAAATATCTTTTGCTCTTTCCGCATCTACAAAATGAAAAATTCCTGAATCCGGAATTTTAGTTTCCAACGGGTCGTTTATATTAACGAGAATCAAATCATGTTTTTTTGATGTGATTTTCAGCAATTTCTCGTAATCCGTATCAAAAAAATCGGAAATAAGAAAAACAATCGACCGTTTTTTAATAACCCTGTTCAGATAGTCCAGCGACAGATAGATATCGGTGCCGTATTCCGCTTTTGTAGACAGCACTTCGCTTATTATCCGCAGGCAATGTTTCTTCCCTTTTTTCGGCGGGATAAATTTTTCTATTTTATCGGAGAATAAAATTACCCCTATACGGTCGTTGTTTTTTAATGCGGAAAAACTGATGACGCCGGAAAGTTCTGCGGCAAGGTCTATTTTTGATTTTTGAGAGCCGAATTTTTGCGAACCGGAAATATCTATTAAAAGAATTATCGTAAGTTCCCGTTCTTCTATGAACTTTTTTACGAACAGATTCCCGTATCTTGCAGAAACGTTCCAGTCAATAGTTTTTATGTCGTCGCCCGATTGATATTCCCTGACTTCCGAAAACTCCATTCCGCGGCCTTTGAAAACGCTTTTGTATTCCCCGGCAAAAACCTCATTGACCATCTTTCCGGTTTTGATTTCTATCTTCCTTATTTTTTTTATCAAATCTGCGGCAATCATTAAGGAACCTCAATTTCCAAGAGTAACCGTTTCACGATATCTTCAGATGTGATGTTATCCGCTTCGGCTTCGTAGGTGAGTATGATTCTATGTCTCAAAATATCGGGGGCGATATTTTTAATATCTTCCGGCGTTACATAGCCACGACCCGAAATAAATGCAAAACTTCTTGATGCCTCGGCAAGATAAATTGAAGCACGCGGCGAAGCACCGTAGAGAATCATATTTTTTAAATCCTTGATTTTATACTCTTCCGGATTGCGGGTGGCAAGCACGATATCAACGATGTAATCCTTTATCTTTTCGTCCATATAAACGGATTTTACCGCCGAGCGGGCTCTTTTTATCCTGTCCGCGTTTACAACCTTTTTTACCGTCTCAAATTGAGCCGCCGAGACCTTTTCCATAATCTCTTTTTCTTCTTTTTTATCAGGATATGTTATTTTTAATTTCAGCATAAATCTGTCTATCTGCGCTTCAGGTAGAGGATAAGTCCCTTCCTGTTCAATCGGGTTCTGGGTAGCAAGCACCATAAACGGTTCGTCAAGTACGAATGTTTTCTCGCCGATTGAAACCTGCCTTTCCTGCATCGCTTCCAAAAGGGCGCTTTGCACTTTCGCCGGCGCGCGGTTTATTTCATCCGCCAGAATCAGATTGGCGAAAACGGGACCTTTCTTGACGGTAAAATCGCCCGTTTTCGGATTAAAAACCATCGTTCCGATAATGTCGCCGGGCAGTAAATCGGGCGTGAACTGAATTCGTGAAAATTTACAATCAATTGATTGCGAAAGTGTTTTAACGGCAAGCGTTTTGGCAAGACCCGGAACACCCTCAAGCAAAATATGACCGTCGGAAAGCAAACCTACAAGCAGTCGTTGTAAAAGATAACGCTGACCGACAATCGTCTTTTCCAACTCACCCATAACCTCCGAAATAAAAAGCGATTCCTCTTTCACAATTTCGTTAATCTCCTTAATACTTTTTTCCATAACCACCTCCGATTTTCTGTTAATTTTAGATGTAATTTTATGCTCAAAGTTTCGCAATTTAAAAAACCTTCCGGCGGAAGATTTCTGTTTTAAGCCCGCGAGAGGGTTTGAACCTCCGACCTGCGGTTTACAAAACCGCTGCTCTACCGCTGAGCTACACGGGCAGTCACTTTATTATTTTTCTTATTCAATTTGTTTTTAAATTTGACTTCTAATAATCTAGTGTTAATAACTTCTTTTAACAATTCTTTATCCATCGGTACCATTCTCTCAAATCTATAAAGTTTGCGGATTACTTCTTCTGGTTTAAACTCTAAAAACAATTTTGCAAACACTTCATCTAAAAAAGATACTGAAGCAACGGGTCTATTTTCAAAATCAAAAATAAATCTTTCAACCTTGTTCCACTGTTTAACAATAAATTCTTCTCTAAACCATTCTCCATCTTTTCTAAAATTGGAAAATTGCGCGGGAATACGGAGTGTCAATTGTGACTTATTACTTTTATCCATAGTTATATTTCTCCTTCAATAATTTCTTTAAATCCAAATCCTACAGATTTTTCATCGTCAAAAAGATATGGCAATTTGAATTCAATACCTGTTCCTTGGAAAAAAACCTCTTTCAGTTTAGCATTTTTTTTACTTCCTTCACCAGTAAAACGTCCTTTATGAGAAAAGATACAGATATTACCCTGGTTTTCCGTAATTATTTCACATAGCATTTTAAGTCCCTTGGCACCTGGGATATTATGACGGGTCGTTATTTCCCCATTTGTTGCTGCTAAAAGAATTCGGTCGTCTGTTGAATTTTTAAATCTTGAAATAGTTCTGGCATTTGTAGGAATACCTATACCTAAATCCACCATAGCTGTCCTGATATATTTTTTCTGTCTATATGATTGTGAACACACAAAACAACCAACTTGCGATTTGGAATGGTCAAAAACATTTTGTATCAATTCATTTATACCTAATCTTATTATATAAGATGTTTTGTTGTCAACACCTTCACGTTGAATAAAATCTATTAGCAAATCTACAAATTGCGGTCTATTCGCATCTAAATGATACAACGGCACATAACTTTTATAATATGAAGGTTCTTTTTGATTACCCTCTAAAAAACTTTGGAAACCAATACTATTTATGTAACTACGCGTATCCATTTTATTGGGTAAAACTACTTTTAATTTATTCCCAAGCGTTCTGGCATTATATATTGTTGCTGCAAAAACAACTAATGAAATGGGACGGACAAAAGTAACTTCAGATAAATCAACAATTAATTCTTTTTTACATGTTATGATTTCCATTCCTACCTGAAGAATTTCTTCTATTTTGCCAATATCTAAACTCCCTGATAATTTAACCGTTTCAATATTCATTTCTATTTTAACTCGGCGGATATGTCATAGACGCCGGTCTTTGTAATTTTTATATTGAAATTTGTGTTCTGTTCAAGCCGTTTGGCAATATCCGTTGCGGTTCCCTTTTTCAAGTCCAAATCAAGCGAGGCGACACCGTCGGAAAAATTTCTCACCCGGCAATCCCTCACCTCAACCAATGCCCGGACCGATTTCGTAAAATCGTTGAGTTTATTCATGTTCGGAATGTTTGACACCGTAAGGCGGACAACGGAACGTTCCCTCAAAAATTTAAGAACCGTTTGAGGCATATCTTCGCCTATTTTTTTAGCACAGTTTATAATTGATGATTTTGCTGCGGCGGATTTTGTTACATCCACGCCGCCGAAAGTTTTCTCGTCTGTTACAATTACATCTGATGAGCCGGTTTTCATTACTTTGACAGAAACCGTAGCACGATAAGAAATCATACCTCCGAGTCCCGCATCGGTGTTGAAATTTGAATCGGCAATGCCTTCAACAATAATATCTGAAATCGCTGAGTCCGAAACGGTAAATCCCGCTTCAATAAACTTATTTTTCAATTCCGAGTCGGCGTATTTTGTCTCCGAGAGTTGACCGTCAATAAACTCGTCAATTTTCAATGCTACGACAGGGTTGCCGAGTTTTTTCGGTTCAAGTTCCAGTGCTTTCAGTTTCGCCGATAAATCCTCTTTTCGTACGAGTGCTTTTATTTTTGTTTTGTAAAACTCTCCATCTCGCCATTCTTTCAGCACATCATATTTTTCAATGTATCCCTCCGTCTGTGAGGTAATGTTGTCCTCAATAAGAATTGCTTTTGAAACAAGTGCCTCCTGCGAAACATAGACGCCTATGACGAGCCCGAGTGCATTTTTCATTGCTTCGTGCAAGGATGTTTTTTTCGCACCGGTTATGTCGTTGTTTATAATAGGCGACATACCCTCTGCCTCAACAACCTCGGTATTCGGGGATGTCGCTTTAATTTTGTGCTTTGTTGAGGCACATCCGGAAAAGGCAGCGAATAGCAAATAGCAAATAGCGAATGGCAACAGCAATGAAACATATTTTTTCATATACAAAAATCCTCTGTAACAAATGTCATATAACAATTGTTAGATATTTCCGTCTAAAATAATCAAACCACTTAAATTATTCGCCGGCGATTTTCAAGCCCATCTCTTTCAGGGCTTTTTTGGAAAGACGAAGAATAACAACGCATCCGTCATCACTTGTCCATTCGCTTCTTACAACTTGCGCACCTTTTATAGCGGCGTCAATACTTGTCGCAAGCATTGAGTCGGTTTCAATCGCTTTTTCAACGGTGATTCCGCCTTCAAGTTGAACGCCTTTTACCACGGAAAGCATATTATACTGGGCGTTAACAATTGCCGAATTTCTGGATGTCGCCATTTTCTGCGTCTTATTTTCAAGTGTCTGATCGGCAGCACCGATTCCTCTGGCAAAAATAAAATTTTTTGTAATGCCCTGTTCTACCCATTCCCTTTCAATCTCGCCCTCTTTAGAGACGGTTCCCTTGTCAGGACTTGAAGCACAACCGTAAAACAAAACCGCAACAAACAAAACAACCAACAACTTTTTCATAAAAACCTCCGCAGAACACATTTAAGTTTCTGCCCCCGCTTTCCATTTTTTTGCCAGCGGACGGAATCGAACCGTCGACCCCCGCCTTATGAGAGCGGTGCTCTAACCGGCTGAGCTACACTGGCGAATATTCGCAAACAAATTTCCTGCTCATTGTTTGCTTAATTGTATTAAAATTTTTCAGAAAAATCAACCTCTGTTTTTTATATCGGTTATATCCTGAAAAATCATTCCCACACCCTTTATTTTGCCGGATGTATTTTTTATTATCTGCGTTGAATACCCGATAATTTTATGTTTGTTTCCGATTGTCAGATGCATTTCTCTTCTTGTATGCGGCTCCGCTTTTGACAGTACCGATTGAAAAAGCTCAACAATTTCGGAAAATCTGATAAAGCCGGTAGTGTAATTTTCTCCGACAAGTCCTTTCGGGATGTTGAGTATCTCGGCAGCACGGGGATTAACCGTAGTAATTTTTCCGCGGCTGTCAACGGCTATAAATCCGCCGGGCATTGATTCTAAAATATCATTCATATATTCTTTAAGTGTGTAAATTTCTTCGTATAGCCGGGCGTTTTCAATAGCGACTGCCGACTGTGATGCGATTGAGGAAATAATTTCCGTGTCCTTATCGGTAAAATCACCGGATTTTTTATTTATAAGTTCAATCGCACCCAGAACCCGATCTTTTACTATAACCGGAACAGCGACAACCGATTTCGTCGTAAAACCGGTAAGCCAGTCAATGTCTTTCTTAAATCTCTGGTCGTCCTGAACATTATTTGCAACCACAACGCGACCCGTTTGAACAGCCACACCGACGATGCCGTCATTCATTTTTATTTTAACATTCAGGTCCTTAAGAATCGCCGATTTTTCGCCTTTTACAACTCTGAAATCCAAAAAATGCGTTTCGCTGTTTACAAGAATAATCGAACCCGCCTCGCAATTTATCAGTTTTATTGACTCATCAAGTATTCTTTCAAGAACTTTGTCAAGATGAAGAGATGACGAAATACTCTGTGCTATTTCAAGTAGATTTTTTTCCATTAACTGCCTCCTAAAAAACTCTCATTTTATTTTTGTCAAATCCTGGAATGTTATGCCGCTGCCTAAAATGTTCCCCTCTCTGTCTTTTATTATTATTGTTGAATATCCGAGAGCAAGTGGGTCGCCGGCGCGGTTGAGCAGTTTTATATCCTGCCGTATTACCGTTTTTTTCTTTTGATTAGTGTCCCATAAAATATCTGCAATCTCTTTATGATGCGGAAACGCCTCGTACAAAAATTTTCCGATTACCGCTATTCTTTCAACCTCAAGAATTCTTGCGGCATTGGGATTTATAGTCGTAATCGTCCCGTAAGAATCAATCGCTATAAATCCGCCGGGCATATTTTCAAGAATTGAGTCGGTAAAATTTTTCAGTTTAAGAATTTCGGTGTAAAGACGGGATGTTTCAACGACTATTGATATCTGGCTTGCCGTCAAGAGCACCAATTCCAAATCATCTTCGGTAAATTTCCCTTTTTTGTTTAGGAGTTCTATAGCCCCTATAACCTTACCGGTTGAAATCATCGGCACGCACAAAATGTTGGTCGTCTTAAAACCTGTTAATGTATCAACGGTGGGATTAAAAAGTTCGTCATCCTGCGGATTATGAACTATTTTTGACTCCTGCGTCTGAACAACCTTTCCGCATATACCGATACCGACTTTGAAAGGAATTGAATGTATAACGGTATCGGTAGAACCTTTTGCGGCAACAAGTTTAAGTTCATCGCGTTGATTGTCAGTCAAAAAAATAGAACCCGCCTCGCATTTTACCGTCTGACAGATTTTTTCAAGATATACATTAAGCAGGCGGTTGATATCGTAGATAAACCTGATGTCATTAACAATTTCGTAGATAATTTTTAACTGTTCAGATTGAAGCATTTTTTTATTTCTTCCACGGCACCGTCTATATCTATTTCTTTTTGAAGTTTCCCTTTCATATCCCGCAAAATTATTTTTTTATTTTTAATTTCTTCATCACCGACTATTATCACATATTTTGAGTTTAAGGCGTTTGCAAAACGCATCTGTGATTTAAGCGATTTGTTAAAATACCCGCCGTCAGCAGATATACCGGAATTTCTGATTTCGCTCAAAATATGAAATGCCGTTTTTTTACAGTCATCGTTTTCAGTCG
>DHFT01000014.1 GCA_002402375.1 Elusimicrobia bacterium UBA4817
AATCTCTGTGGTTAAATGACTTTTTCAATGGTCTTATAATAAAAACATGAACTTTTTACTTTTTTTGATTTTTACTGTTGCGGAAATAGGCACTGTACTATATGTCTTTTTCAAAATGCAGGAATATCCGATGGAGATGAAACTTGGCATTATCGTCGGGGTTTCAATCATCTGTGCCGTTGTCTTCCGAAAAATCGGGAAAAAATCAAAGGGGTTTCTGAAAAAAGCAATTGCCGAAGCGACGGAATGGGCGGACACGCTTGTCTGGTCCGGTTTTTTTGCTTTTCTGATAATGTATTTTTTTCTTCAGGCGTTTAAGATCCCTTCGGGTTCAATGAGGAATACGCTTTTGGAAGGCGACCAACTTTTCGTAAATAAATTCATCTACGGCACGAGGCTTTTTTATCCTTCATTTTCAGATAGTGTGAAAATGAAAATGAAACGGGTATTGGTATTAAAAAAGCCGAAGCGCGGCGACATCGTTGTTTTTGCTGCCCCGCCGCAGGCACTTGAACCCTACGAAAGAGAAGCCGGCGTTAAAAAGGACTTTGTAAAAAGATGCATTGGCGTCGGCGGCGATAAAATTGAGATAAAGAGAAAAAAACTCTACTTAAACGGAGTTCTTCAAAAAGAGCCATATGTTGTATTTTCCGATGTCTATAACGATAACATACCGCAGCGGGATAATTTCGGACCGCTTACAATTCCGCCCGGACATTATTTTATGCTCGGCGACAACCGTGACAACAGCAAGGATTCCCGTTTCTGGGGCACGCTTGAATGGAAATATGTCAAAGGCAGTCCGCTTCTGATTTACTGGCCCCCGAAAAGGGTGAAGTTGATAAAATAAAAAAGATGCGAGGGTTTGGTCGGGTTTCAACCCGACCGGTTAAGCCCGAAGCATCACACAATAATAGTAGCCCCCGACTTTAGTCGGGGGTGAGCGAAGCGAAAAGAGGTTATGTATGTTTGAAAATTGGCTTACATGGGCGGTGATAGCGGCAATTCTTTTTATTTATGAAATGGTTTCACCGACGGTATTTTTCTTTGCATGTTTCGGTTTGGGCGCTGTTTTTGCGGCAGCGACAACCGTATTCGGTTTGATGTGGCTGAACTGGGCGGTGTTTTTTACCGTCTCGCTTTTGGCAATAATTTTTTCCCGACCGCTTGTTAATAAACTTATGAAAAAACCGTCCCGTCCCGCTAATGTGGATGCTCTTATAAATCAGGAAGCCGTTGTTTTGGAAGAAATAAAGCCGACAAAATTCGGCCGGATAAGAATTGAAGGCGAGGAATGGCTTGCCGAATCGTCGGAAGAAATTCAGAAAGACAGTCGGGTAAAAATTATTGAAGTGAAAGGCGTTCGGCTGATAGTAAAAAAAATTGACTAAAGGAGGACAAGTTTATGCAGCAGATTCCTGTTCCGTTTCTGATTGTTGTAGTAGTGTTTCTGTTTGTTTTTGCGAAGATGGCGCTTTACATCATAAGGCCGTTTGAAAAGGGCTTGGTGGAGTCCTTCGGCAAATTTAGCAGAACCGTCGGCTCCGGACTTAACCTGATAATTCCGTTTTATCAAACCATCAGAAAAGTTGATATGCGCGAGCAGGTTCTGGATGTGCCGCCGCAGGATGTGATTACAAAAGATAATGTCGCCGTTACTGTTGATGCGATTATTTACTTCAAAGTTACCGACCCGTTTAAGGTTCTTTATAATGTTGCAAATTTTATTCAGGCGGCGATTAATCTTGCACAGACAAATTTAAGAAATGTCATCGGAGAACTTGCTTTGGATGAAACGCTTACTTCCCGTGAAAAAATAAATACGCAACTCCGTCAGGTTTTAGACGAGGCGACGGATGCTTGGGGAGTAAAGGTGACCCGCGTGGAACTTCGTAAAATTGACCCGCCGGCGGATATTACGCAGGCGATGTCAAAACAGATGAAAGCGGAAAGGGAAAAACGTGCTAATATACTTGAGGCGGAAGGGTTTCGTCAGGCGGCAATCTTAAAAGCGGAGGGTTCAAAACTTTCGGCGATTCTGGAAGCCGAGGGAAAAGCCGAAGCGATAAAAAGGGTTGCCGATGCTGAAAAATATCAGATTGAAATTGTGTATAATGCAATTCACTCCGGAAAGCCGACAAATGATCTTATAGCGATAAAATATCTTGAAGCGCTTGAAAAAGTAGCGGATGGTCATGCGACAAAAATCTTTTTGCCGTTAGAAACATCAGGTGTTCTCGGTTCAATCGCCGGAGTTTCCGAGCTTTTTAAGGAAAAGAAAGAAAACGCAGATAAACGTGGATAACAACGCAGATGAACGCGGATAGAAAAAATAATATAGAGGCAGGGCGGCTTGTCCCTGCCATCTATATTCATATTCCATTTTGCAGAAAAAAATGCAATTACTGCGATTTTGTGTCAACGCAGATTGACGCAGATAAAACCACAGATTGCGCAGATAAATACTTAAAAGCATTAACCAGAGAATTTGCTTACCGCTTACCGTCTACCGTCTACCGTCTACCGTCTACCGTCTATGTCGGCGGTGGAACACCGTCTCTGCTTTCAGAAAGTCAGATTAAATTCTTGTTTGAAAAACTATTCAACTACTTTCACAACTACGAAAGTAGTATAATACCGGAAATTACCTTTGAGCTCAATCCTGAATCAATTACCGGGCAAAAATTAAAAACACTAAAAGATTATGGTGTCAACCGTTTAAGTATCGGATTGCAATCCTTTGACGATGATATATTAAAATTTTTGGGTAGGGTTCATAATGTAAAAGATTTTTTGAGATGTTATGAAACTGCGCGAAAAATCGGTTTTATGAATATAAACATTGATTTAATTTTCGGCATTCCCGGTCAGACGCTTGAAAACTGGCATCGCACACTTAACGGTGCAATAAAATTAAATCCGGAGCATATTTCAATATATTCTTTGACAATTGAAAATGGTACAAAATTTTTTGAGAACGGATTACAAAAAGACGACGACACGGATGCGGATATGTATGAATTTGCGATAAGGTTTCTAAAAGAAAACGGCTACCATCAGTATGAAATTTCCAATTTTGCAAAACCAAGTTTTGAATGTAAGCACAACATAAATTACTGGAAAAACGGCGAGTATCTCGGATTCGGTTTGGGCGCCGTTTCATATATTAAAGGTCGGAGAATAAAAAATACCGAAAATCTGACGGATTACTTAAACGGGAAATTTCGTTCTGAGGTTGAAGAACGAAATCCCGAACAAAAAATGTCGGAGGATTTGATGCTCGGTTTGCGTTTAACTTCCGGGATGGAAATATCTGACAATATAAAAGAAAAGTTTTCAGCAAGAATAAACAATCTTAAAAATGACGGCTTATTAAAAGAGCAAAATAACTTTTTGAAATTGACCGATAAAGGAATAATGTTCGCGAACTGCGTGTTTAGGGAATTTTTATGAGTGATTTTGGAAAAGTTTCCGTGATTATGCCGGTGTTTAATGAAAAGAAAACGATTGCCGAAGTGCTTGAAAAAGTGATTTCGCTGTCACCGAAAGAAATTATTATTGTTGACGACTATTCAACCGACGGAACAAGAGAGATATTAAATCAATTAAAAATTTCCGCCCCAGGCGGATTCGCTAATTCAAGTGGCGAAAAAAATGAAAAATTAAAAATTTTATTGCATGATAAAAATATGGGAAAAGGAGCCGCGATAAGAACCGCATTAAAATATGTAACCGGTGAGATTGTAACAATTCAGGATGCCGATTTTGAATATAATCCGGAAGAAATCAGAAATCTTATAGTTCCGATAATTGAGGGAAAGGCATCGGTTGTCTACGGTTCAAGATTTTTACAGTTGAAAGAAAAAAAGTTTATGCATCATTATTTCGGGAATAAATTACTTAATTTTCTGACCAATTTTATTTACGGAGCGAATATAACGGATATGGAAACATGCTATAAAGTTTTCAGAAGCGATGTTATGTTATCATTAAACCTAAAAGCGAACAGATTTGAATTTGAGCCGGAGGTTACGGCAAAAATTCTTAAAAGAAAAATTCAGATATGCGAATTGCCCATTTCATATAAAAGCAGAACATATAAAGAGGGAAAAAAAATCGGATGGCGTGACGGCGTGACGGCGCTGATAACATTAATAAAATACAGATTTACCGACTAATGAATGTCTTATTTATCAATCCGCCGTGGATAACGAAAGGCGGCATTTGGCAGAATGTTGCCAGTTGTATGCCTCCTTTTGGATTGGCGGCGATCGCGGCATATTTGGAAAAAAGTGATGTTAATGTTGAAGTAGTTGATGCCGATGCCCTTAAACTTTCATATAGAGAAATCTCCGAGTTGTTAAGGCAGAAAAGAAGCCCGGAATATGTAGGCATAACCTCGTCAACATCTACCATTTCGTCCGCTTTAATTGTCTCAAAAACAGCAAAAGATATTTTTCCCAACGCAAAAATCGTTTTGGGCGGAGTTCATCCGTCTGTTATGACAGAGGATGTATTAAAAGAAGAATCCGTTGATTTTATAGTCAGAGGCGAGGGCGAGGTAACATTCAGGGAACTTATAGCAGGAGTGAACAAAAGAAATATCGCCGGGCTTTCATATAAAGAAAATAAAATCATTTTTCATAATCCTTCCCGCGCCGTAATTTCCGATATAAATACTTTGCCGTTTCCCGCGTATCATCTTCTTCCGATGGAAAAATATTTTCCCGCAAGAGGAAGTTATAAAAAACTTCCCGCCCTCGGAATGATGACCACCCGCGGATGTCCGGGAAGATGCACATTTTGTCTCGGCAGTTATCTTGGGCAACAGGTAAGAAACCGCTCCGCTGAAAAAATTTTTGAAGAAATGTTTTTGTTGCAGGATAAATATGGGATAAAAGAGATTAGTTTTTACGACGACGTTTTTACCACAAAAAAAGAAAATGTAAGGAATTTGTGCAAAAAAATTCTCAACGAAAAAACGAATATTTCCTGGTCCTGTTTCGCGAGGGTGGATTTTGTGGATGAAGAATTGTTGAGGGCGATGAAAGACGCCGGTTGCCACCAGATAATGTACGGAATTGAGTCCGGCGACGAGCAGATACTGAAAAATATTCACAAGAAAATTTCGCTTGAAAAGGTTAAAGAAATAGTTCACATAACAAAAAAAATCGGCATTGATGTCCGTGCGGCATTTATGCTGGGCAATCCTGGTGAAACAAAAGAAACGATGCAGAAAACTATTGACTATGCCATTAAGTTGTCGCCCGATGTCGCTATTTTTAATATAACAACTCCTTATCCTGGTACCGAGATGTTTAAGTGGGCGAAAGACAAAGGCATTTTGACGACGGAAAACTGGGATGAGTATGATTTATCGCAACCGCTAATGAACTTACCGACGGTCAGTGCGAAAGAAATTAAAAATTATTATAACTTGGCATATAAAAAATTTTATTGGCGATGGAAATATCTGCTGGAAAGAGTTTTTAGAATAAGAAATTTGTCGGATATAAAAGTTGGGCTTCTAACACTATGGGCAATATTAAAAAGATAAGAGAAAAAAAAGTTGAAAAGATTAGTTTTTTTCCCGGCTGGCTTATATGGACGGTTATCGGCATTTGGGGATTTATCGTTCTGAAAAATTATTATTCTGTATTTAAGCCGAATTTTAATAATCTGGAAATTATGCTTTCGTTTGACCAGTATTTGGGTATTTTTAATCTTGGAAATTTTCTGATTTTCAAGCATTTGTTAAGTATTTTATTGGCAGGATTTTTTTTCTTTTCGGCTTTTGCCGTCGGTCGTTCAGTTTTATTGCGTGCAGGTCTCATGTTTTTTAATTTTCTTGAAGAGATAGTTTTTTCCGTTGCTTTAGGTCTTGGAATTATAGCATATTTGATACTTTTAATCGGCGTCCTCGGTTTTCTTTCCGGCCATATAATTTACATAATTGTTTTTGCATTTTTTATTGTCGGCATTATTGATTTGAAAAATCATCCGCTGCAGTTGATTTTCCCGAAAGAAAAATTGTCTTTGCCGGATATTCTTGCCGTGGTTATATTAGTTGTAGCGATGTTGATTAACCTGTCCGGTGCGTTAAGCCCCGAGATTTTCTACGATTCACTTGTCTATCATCTGGGAGTTCCAAACTTTTATAAAATTCACCATAAAATCGTTAATATGCCGTTTGTGTTTCTTTCCAATCTGCCGGCAGTAGCAAGCATGCTTTTTACGACCGGGCTTTTTATAAAAGATGAAATTGTAGCGAAACTTATAAATTATGGCTCCGGAATTTTTACATGTCTTACGATATTGTCAATTTCAATAAGATACTTCAATCTAAAAACCGGGATTTATGCCTCGCTTATTTTTTACACGATAACCCATGTAATGATAGGTTCCTGGTCCTGCGGAAGCGAGGCGTTATTGGCATTTTTCGGATTGCTCTCTCTCTACGGCATTATTAATTTTTCGGATGAAAAAAAAGGATGGTTAATTCTCTCGGCAATTTTCTCCGGCATTGCAATGGGCGTAAAATATACGGGATTGTTTGTTGCCGCCGGAGTTGCTGCGTCATATATTTTTATTTATTTTTCGTCTTTGCGTAAGACGGTAAAAAACATAATTGTTTGGGGATTTATATCTTCTGCCGTCATTTCTCCATGGCTTGTGAAAAATTACATTTACAAAAAAAATCCCGTATATCCGTATATGAGCCAGTTATTCTTGAAAGACAGCACATCGGATTATGAGAAATTGAAGGGATTTATTGTTGAGGCGAGGCAGTTCGGAACATTTTCATTATCGGATTGGATTAAGCATCCATGGAATATAACGATGGGAAAAATTCCCAATTCCGAACATTTTACGCCGCTTTTTCTTTTCCTGCTTCCTCTGGTGTTTCTTCTTGGCCGTCCGTCCGGTATTTTGAAATATTTTATCGTATATTTTCTGGTCGTCTGGCTCACATGGTCGCTATCAAGCACTATGATAAGATTTATGATGCCCGCATATCCGGCGGCAGGGTTGATTATCGCGTATTATCTGACGGGTAATCTTTACAAATCGCTTAAAAAAATTTTATTATTAACGGTTCTGTTTGTCTGCGCCGTGAATGTTTATTGGTCCGGCTGGATTTACTATATTCAGGGCGGCTGGCAGGTTGTCACGGGAAAACAATCAAAAGAGGAATTTTTAAGCACGACGCATTCTTCGTATCCTTACGGTTATTATGCAGCGATGGAGTTTATAAATAGGAATTTACCGAAGGATGCAAAGGTTTTGTTTATCGGCGAGGGCAGGAGTTTTTACATTGATAGGCCGCCGGTTGTTTCTTCCGCTCACGATTTGACCCCGATAGTTGAGTTTGCGAAATCATCAAATTCCGCAAATGAATTATATCTGAAAATAAAACAGGAAGGCATAACCCATATTTTTTTCAATATGGGGGAAGCAATACGGCTTGGTAGAAGTTACAGGATGTTTCAATGGGACGAAAAGTCGCTGGATGTTTATAACGATTTTTGGAAAACATACATAAAAGAGATTTTTAAGAAAGATGAAATAATAAACGGAAATTTTGCAAACAGGGTTGCTGTCTATGAAATTTTAACTGAAAAAGAAGCAGCGCTCCCGCATGTCCCGCCGTTTAATCTTATGACGGAAATAGTAGTTAAAAACATTAACCCCCGAAATAAAAATTTCAAAATTAAAAAAAGTACTTGACAAAATAAACGATTTATGTTATAGTTATACTGACTGACTGGTCAGTCAGTTAATAATATAACAGGAACTGGAATATATGGCAAAAATAAAGGGATGGAATCCGGAAATTAAAAGACAAAAGATTTTGGACTCCGCAATAAAGATACTAAATCAAAAAGAGTATTATAAATGCCCAATTGACGAAATTGCTAAAAATGCCGGTGTCGCAAAAGGGACGGTATATCTTTATTTCAAAAACAAGGAGGATTTACATCTTTCCGTCCTTATTAATTTAATAGATAAAGTAATAGATATTGCCGAAAATGTTAAAAAAAATGACTCTCCGGCAAAAAGACAGTTGTTTCTTTTGCTTCAAAGAATTTTCAATTTTATTGATACATACAGACATCTTTTTCTGTCCATCCGCCAGGAGGCAAAACCTCCGTTAAAAGAAAAACTACACAACCAGTTTCGTAAAAAAATCGGTGAATTGATAAAAGCAATATCTATTATTATTGAAAAAGGAATAAAAGATAAAGAGTTGAAACCGTATCCGAGTGTAGCAATTGCTACGGTTTTTCTTTCATTAACCTCTATTATAGCACATCAAAAAGTCGAAATCGGAAAACATAAAATTCAGCAGATAGATATTTCAACTGAACTCTTGTTTAAAATTTTTATGGAAGGAATCAGAAGATGAAAATAAACAACAGGAAGTGGGAAGCGGCGACCGAAGGAAGTCCCCGTGGGAGAAGCGGGAAGTTGAGAGTCGGAAGCAGGAAGTGGTTTGTCGCTGTTACCACTTACTACTTACTACTTAATACTTACTATCTTTTTGGTCAATCGCTTGATTTGAATCAATGTCTTGAAATTGCGTTAAAAGAGAACCTGCAGATAAAAATCGCCGAGCAGAAACTCATATCCGCGAAAGCAAAAAAACGGGAGACGTTTGCAGGTTATCTCCCCAACATTTCCGGCAGTGCAAGTTATATTAAAAGAAAAGAAGTTGAAGGCGCTTCGGCGCTTTCCGGCATTACTTCCGCATCGCCGTCTTTCGGACTTATGTTCGCAGATGAGATATACGACAACAAACTCACACTGACCCAACCCGTTTTTATGTGGGGAAAAATTTACCAGTCAAACAGGCAGGCATCATTAAATTACAAATACACCGACGAGGAATACCGCAAAACAAAACAGGAAATTACCTATAAAGTCAAAGAAGCGTTTTACAAATACATACTTACAAAACAAATGGTTTCAATTTCCAAAGAAGCGTTTGATGTAACGGATGCTCATCTTAAAATTGTAGAGAAATTTTACGACGAGGGCCGCTCTTCTTCCTACGATGTTTCCCGTGCGAAAGTTTCTCTTGCAAACGCAAAGACAAATTTAATCCGCGCCGAAAACGGTTTTGATTTGGCAAAACAGTCGCTGGTAAATATCCTTAACATCAAGCAAAAAGATACAGAGTTCACCGGAGAACTTGAATATCATCCGATGGATTTTGTTTTAGATAATTTGCTCAACGAGGCATTCGGCAACCGACCTGAATTAAAACAGATTGCCCTACAAGAAGATATTTCCGAATCGTTTATAAAACTTACTTCTGCGGGGAACAAACCGAACATAGCAATTACAGCATACACCGAATGGCAGAATACCGTCTGGGAGTCAAAAAACTGGTATAATTCGTGGACTGCTGTTGCCGTTTTAAGTATGCCTATTTTTGACGGATTTTCCGTGCATCAAAAAGTTAAACAGGCGAAGTCAAATTTGGAGCAGGTTAAATTGAGCAAAGAAGCGCTTGAAGAGGGGATAAAACTTGAAGTCCGTGCCGCATACCTTAATTACAAACAGGCGAAGGACTCAATTGAAGCGAACAAAGAGAATGTTGCATCCGCAAAAGATAATTTGATAACCGCACAGAAAAGATACCAACTCGGACTTATGTCTGATATAGAAGTTCGTGATGCACAATTCGCATTAACCCAGGCAGAAACAAATTATACTCAGGCGTTATACGATTACAATTTAGCAATCGCAGCGATAGAAAAATCGGTTGGGAATTAGTGCCAAAACTTTTATGAAAATGGAGGTATTGAGATGTTGCATAAAAAAAGGTTGATGATGTTTATATTTGGTTGCAGTGTAATTAGTGTTCTCATTGGTTGCAAAAAAATCGGTCAAGAAAATAAGGGGGGGGCTCAACAAGAACAGAAACAAGTAGTTGAAGTAGTTACAGTTAAAATCGGTGATATTGAGGAGACGATTCCGCTTACCGGTGATATTCATGGTGATAAAGAAGTCAAAGTATATGCCAAAGTATCGGGTAAGTTAAACCGGAAGATAAAAACCGAAGGCGACTATATTAAAAAAGATGAAGTTGTAGCGATGATAGACCGTGACGAAGAAGCATTGAAATTTTCCGAAGCGGAGGTAAAATCACCGATAGATGGGGTAGTTACGATGTATTTTGTCGGTTTGGGTGAAGCGGTATTTCCGGCACAGCCGACGCCTCGCGATCCTGTGGTGATGGTTGCCGATATTGATAATATAAAAGTTATTGTTTATTTAAGCGACCGGGATATTGGAAAAGTTAAGAAAGACCAACCGGCAAGAATTACTGTTGATGCATACCCTGACAGGACTTTTAAGGGGGTTGTAACCAATGTTGATCCGGCAGCCAACCCGATGACCAGAAAATTAAAAGTGGAAATTACCGTTCCTAATCCCGGCCATCTTCTTAAACCGGGAACATTTGCCAGAGTTGAAATTATTGTCCAGGAACATAAAAATGTCTTACTTGTTCCCCGAGTTGCTGTTTTAGAAAGAGAAGGGAATAAAATTGTCTTTACCTGCGAAAATAATCTGGCGAAGATAATAAATGTTTTAACCGGTGCGGAAGACGAGAAAAATATTGAAATAAAAAAAGGACTGGAACAAAACCAGGAAGTGATTACGGAAGGCAACTATGCACTGACTGAAGGGACAAAAGTAGAGTTCGTTAGATGATGAGGTGAAACATGAATCTTCCAGAATTTTCTGTCAATAAAAGAGTAACCATAAGCATGTTGATTATGATTGTGGTACTCGGCGGTATTGTGGCATTCTTCGGGCTCGGGCTTGATTTAATGCCGGAACTTGAGTTCCCAATGATTACTGTTGTTACAAAATATGAAGGGGTCGCTCCCGAAGATATTGAAAACCTTATCACCAAACCGGTTGAAGAGGTATGCAGCACCTTAAAGAATGTAAAAAGTATCGCTTCTGCCTCTGAAGAAGGGACATCAGCAGTAATGGTTGAGTTTGAATGGGGGACCAACATTGATTTTGCCGCTCAGGATGCCCGTGATGCTTTAGATAGGATAGGGATGATTTTACCTTCCGATGCCGATGACCCGATGGTGATGAAGTTTGACCCGTCACAGATGCCAATCCTGGTTTATGGCGTAACCGGAATGAAAAATACAATGGAATTAAGAGACTATCTTGAGGATAGTGTTACCCCGCGTCTGGAAAGAATTGAAGGCGTGGCAATGTCTATGGCTTTAGGCGGCTTGGAGCGGGAAATCAATGTTTTTGTGAACAGGACAAAACTTGAAGCATACAACATATCATTAGATGAAATAATCGCAACTCTGCGCGCAGAAAATCTTAATATCTCGGCAGGTCAGGTAACAAAGGACTATACCGAATATCTCATCAGGACATTAGGGGAATATAAAAACATAGATTCAATAAAAAACACTGTTTTAAGAAAATTAGGAGATGTTCCGATTTATATAAAGGATGTGGCTGAGGTTAAGGATACCCATAAGGAGAGGCGCCACCGCACCCGGCTCGACGGCAAAGATAGTGTAATTATGATGGTAGCCAAACAGTCGGGCGCAAATACCGTTAATGTAATAAGTAAGGTTGAAAAGGCGCTGGAAGAGATGAGAGAAGAGATGCCGCAGGATATAAAATTTCATGCGGTAATGGACCAGTCCAATATCATAAAAAGAATCGCTTCCGAAACAATCAACAATATAATTGTCGGCGGAATACTGGCAGTCGTTCTTATCTTTTTATTCCTCAGAAACTGGAGACCCACATTTGCCATCTTTTTAGCCATACCTATCTCAATAATTGCAACTTTTATCGGCCTTTATGTTTTTGATTATACGCTTAATATTCTCACTCTCGGAGGACTCGCACTTGGTGTCGGGATGCTTGTAGATAATGCAATTGTTGTGATTGAAAACACCTTCAGACATCTGGAGGAAGGAAAAACAAGAAAAGAGGCAGCAATAATCGGCGCAACAGAAGTCGGGATGGCAATAACAACTTCCACCCTGACTACCATTTGTGTTTTTCTTCCGATGATTCTTGGCGGGGGAATGGCCGGCGAAATGTCAAAACCAATGGCTGTAACAGTAACTATCAGTCTTGTTGCATCGCTTTTTGTCGCTTTGACAATTGTGCCGATGGTTGCTTCTATTCTTTTTCAGCAGGGAACAAAAGCGGGATACGAAGAGGCATTCGGCGAGAAAAGATTTGAAAAAGTACAGGAGTGGTATAAAAAAAATCTGGCAATTGCTCTTCAGCACAGGGTAAAGGTTGTTCTTATTGCCATTGGCGGCTTTCTTTTGAGTTTGGTAATTATCTATTTTCTTGGATTTGAGTTCATGCCGAGCGGCGATACCCCTATGCTCATAATGAATGCAAAAATGCCCGTGGGAACGAATTTAGAGGAGACAGACAGGGTGATAAAACGGATTGAGAATGATTTTATTAAATTGCCTGAGAAAAAATTTGTAGTGACAACAATCGGCCCCTCTGCTATGGGCGGAGCGCGCTCGGCACAGGGAATGGGCGCATCAGATGTAAATGAGGGAATGATAATGGCGCGGCTTGTTGACCTTGAAGACAGGAAAAGGGACTCCGCGGAAATTACCGAAGATTTAAGAAAAAAATTGCCGGAATTAAAAGACGCCAAATTTGATTTTATGGATATGTCAGGAATGATGACGGGCGGCGGCGGGGGAGAAAAGCCGGTAGAAATTAAGATATTCGGCAAAGATTTAAATGAATTAAAGCGTTATGCCGATGAGGTCGCTCTAAAAATTAAAGATGTAGAGGGTTTAAGGGATATTGATGTCTCAATGCGGGAAGGTAAGCAGGAACTACAGGTCAGAATTGACAGGGATAAGGCATCACATTTTAACTTATCTGTGGGGCAAATCGGCGGAACAATTGAGGTTGCCTCGCTTGGTAAAGTCGCGACAAAATATAGAGTAGGCGGGGAAGAGACAGATGTCCGGGTAAGATACGGCGATTTTGACCGTGATTCAATCAGGGATATTGAAAAAATTACTATACCCACAAGGAAAGGATTTCAGGTTGCATTACCTGATGTAGCGGAATTATATTATGGCAGAGGTCCTTTGAGGATTATGCGGGAAGACCGTGTGAGAAAGGTAACAGTTACCGCCAATACAACCGGCAGGGCAATCGGAAAAATTACATCTGATATTAAGAAGAAGTTAAAGGATTTTAACCTGCCCCCGGGATATTTTATGGAGCATGGCGGTAGTTATGAACAGATGCAGGAAACACTTACCACTTTATTGTTAGCGTTTTTAGCCGCTATCATTCTTATCTATATGATTATGGCAGCACAGTTTGAGTCATTTACCCAGCCATTGGTTATAATGTTCACAGTGCCGCTTTCCATTATCGGGGTTGCATTAGGTCTGGCTGTCTCCGGAATGACTTTATCCACAGTGGCATTTATGGGGATAATAATACTGGCAGGGGTTGTGGTAAATAACGGTATTGTTATGATTGATTATGTGAACCAGTTAAGAAAAAAAGGGATAAAAAAACATGAAGCGTTGATAGAGGCAGCAGCAACAAGATTAAGACCGATTTTTATTACTGCATTTACCACAATTTTAGGAGTTCTTCCGATGGCTTTATCCCGTTCACAGGGCTGGCAGATGCGCGCTCCTCTAGGAGTGGCGCTTGGCGGTGGCCTTCTTGTCGCTACATTACTTACCCTGTTTGTTGTTCCGGTGCTTTATTCCCTTGTAGACCGCATATCCTATAAAACCACCGAAAAAATCCGTAAAAAATTACATGGCGAAGAAGCATAAAAGTATCCGGTAGCGAACTGTCTTTAGACCGTTCATATCTAAAGACCCTGCCCTACCTTACTGCTTTGCCGGGTAAACCTTTTTTTGTTTGAAGCGTCTAACTATATGGAAACGGATAATTTTGTTGTATCGGGATTTGAAATGCGCCACAGAAATACACAGAAATACACAGAAAAAAGTAGTTTGAAATTCAGTGAAATTCTGTGCCATTCTGTGGCTTATTTTGACGAAATCATAAAAAAACATCAACAAAAAATTTATGCAGTTGTTTTTGCGCTGGTCAGAAACGAAGCCGAAACTGACGAAATTGTTCAGCAAACATTCGTAAATGCATTCAAGGGTTTAAAAAAATTCCGTGCCGATTCCTCAATTGAAACATGGATTATCAGGATTGCCTTAAATAACGCGAAGTCATATTTCAGAAAAAGAAAATTCTTATCATTTTTTTACGCTCCCGAAGGAAAAACCGCGGATATCAAAGATGATGTCCAAAATACGGAAAAAGCCGCAGAAAATGAGGAGATAAAAAAAATGGTTAACAAAGCGCTCGCCAAACTGCCTTTTCGTCAGAAAGAGGTTTTTGTGATGAAACATATAAACGGTTTTTCCATAACGGAGATTTCACAAACGCTCGGTATCGCAGAAGGCAGTGTTAAAGCGAACATTTTCAAAGCAATAAAAAATCTGCAAAAATATCTGGAGGATTACTGTGGAATGTAAAGATATACAAAAAGAATTATATTTTTATATCAACAATGAACTTGCAACGGAAAAAAAATCTGAGCTGGAAGAGCATTTGAAAAAATGTTCCGTCTGTCAGGGACTCTTAAATGATTGTTCTAAAACACTTGAAATGATAGATAAAAATCCCGTTAAATTGCCGGGAAAAAACTGGGATTATTTTGCTTCCGAAATTTTGGAAAAAATTCACGGAAAAAGACGGTTTGTGTTCTGGAAGCCAGCCCTTGCATTCGGGTTAAGTTTATTTATTTTTGTTGCCGGTTACAGTTATTTACATCAAAAAAAATTACAGGTATCAGCCGTCTCGCAGGAAATGGAAGAACTGATTACTTATCTGACAAATTTTGATATACCGGAGTTGTATCAATAAAGGCAGGATTAAGTTATCAGGATTAAGGATTAAGATGTCAGGATTAAGTTATAAGGATTAAGTAATAAGTTAAAACTTAATTTTTAAAGCGAGTAAAACGAGCGACTTAATCCTTACTACTGCCTTCTTAATCCTTACCACTTACCACTTAATCCTGAACGGGGGTTTTATGAAAAGGTTTTTGGTTTTGCTGGTCGGGTTTTTGATGTTGGGTGCGGGTTTTATTTTTTCCGAGCCGCCGAGCGGGAAAGGAACGCCTGCGGGGAAAGGGAATCCCGCTGAGAACCGGGGCGAAGATGTCGGAAATGTCAGAGAGTATCTGAATATCCGCGAGGAGTTAAATCTGACGGATGAGCAGGTAAAGGCGCTTGAAAAAATCCGCACCGATTATAGACGCGATGCAATACAAAGACAGGCGGATGTCAAATTGGCGCGGATGGATTTAAGAGAAATCCTTAGACAGGATAAACCGGATTATGCCGCCGCCAAATCAAAGACCAAACAGGTTTCCGAGTTACAACTTGCGTCAAAACTTGCTATGATTGATGCGATGGAAAAGGGCTACAACGTCCTGACGAAAGCGCAGCAGGAAAAACTGCCGCAACTTAAAAAAGAAAGAAGAGAAACATGGAAAAGAAATAAAATGGGCGCAGAAAAATGAAAAATAAAATAGTCCAATGTCCAATGTCCAATGTCCGAGGTCTTTTGACTTTGGACTTCGGACTTCGGACTGTCTTTATACTTTTTTTATTATTGACTTCGGACTTCGGACTTCGGACTTCGGATTGTCTCTATTCCCAACCACTTACATGGCAGGATGTTTTAATTGAGGCGAAGAAAAATAATCCCGCAATAATTTCGGCGGAAAAATCTGTTGAAAATGCACGGCTGCGATATCAAAGTTCCATAACTTCTTTTCTGCCGCAGTTATCTGCGAATGCCGGCGTCTCGCAATCGGATTCCGGCGAATCCGACTGGTCAAAGGATTATTCCTACGGTCTTTCCGGACGCCTATCTATATTTTCCGGTTTTGCCGATGTCTCCGATGTATCCGTAAAAAAAATTCAGTTAAAAATCGCCGAAGCGGAATATGATAAAACGCTTTCAGGAGTAATTTTTAATCTGAAAAAAAGTTTTTATGAATTATTGTGGAGTCAGGAAGCGGTTAAACTTGCCGAGCAGATTCTCAAAAGACGCAGTGAAAATTACGAACTGGTTAAATTCAAATATGATGCCGGCAGAGAAGATAAGGGTTCTCTTCTTCGGGTAGAAGCGGACAAAGAGCAGGCGGAATATGAACTGTCAAAAGCGAAAAGGAATGTTGTTTCCGCAGTAAAGCAACTTTTCAAAGATATGGGTGAAGATTCAGGAGATATATCGGAAATACCGGTTGCTGCGGGAAGTTTTACGATAAACGAGTCCACAGCGGTTCCGGTTTTCGGCGAGTTACTCGTCAATATACCGGATTATATCATTGCAAAAAATAATCTGGAAAAATCGGAATATGATTTAAGAGCAGCGAAAAGCCAGTTGTATCCCGAAGTTTCCGTTTCCGGCAGTATTTCTAAAAGCGGCGACAGTTGGCCTCCGCCGGACGAAAGGCGTTCAATATCGCTCAATTTGTCGTATCCCTTTTTTCCCGGCGGCAGGAATTACTATGATGTAAAAATAGCGCAAACCGATAAAGCGATTTCGGAAGAAGCGTTTCGTTCAACCCGACAGCAACTTACTTCATCGCTCTTTTCCGTCTGGAACGATTTTATTAATGCGGTTGAGAGCGTGAAGGTTTCTGAGATGTACTTTAAGGCGTCGGAAGAACAATCAAAAATCACTTCAATGAAATATATCAACGGACTTGCTTCCTATCAGGATTGGTACACCGTTGAAAATGATTTTACCAATTCGCAGCGTTCTTTATTAAATGCCAAAAAAAATGCGGTGATTTCGGAAGCGGAGTGGAAAAATGTTTTAGGATTGGGAGAGTAAAAAATGAAACCACAGATGGACGCAGATTGTCGCGGATGACAGTATTGTTGTCATTCTGAGGACGAAGTCCGAAGAATCTCAAAGACGAGATGCTTTACTTCGTTCAGAATGACGAGCAGTGTTTATCTGTGTGAATCTGTGGGAAAGTTTTATTAGAGGTGAACAAATGAAAAAAATAATTATCTCGGTTGTCGTGCTGCTCTTAATAGTCGGCGGAATATTTTTAATTAAGAAAAAGAAAAAAAACGGGCAATTCGCGGAAATTCAGCCGACGAGAGGTTCTATCGCCGTTGAGTTTCGCGAAACAGGCACAGTCAGTCCGAGGAACCGTCTGGAAATAAAACCGCAGGTTTCCGGACGCATAGAAGATGTTCTCGTTGTTGAAGGACAGAATGTCCGAAAAGGCGAGGTTATCGCGTGGATGAGTTCAACCGACCGTGCCGCGCTTTTAGATGTCGCCCGCGAAAAAGGTGATGCGGAATTCCAAAAATGGTCGGATGCCTACAAACCGACTCCGCTCATTTCGCCTTTAGACGGTTTTATTATTGCAAGAAGCAAAGAGCCGGGGCAGAGTGTCTCGGTCAACGATGTAATTCTGGTAATGGCGGATAAACTGATAGTTGAGGCGGTTGTGGATGAAACAGACCTGCGTTATATCAAACTTGGGCAGGATGTAAAAATATTTCTGGACGCTTATCCGGACAAGTACTTTTCGGGAACGGTGGAACATATCGCTTATGAATCAACGGTAATAAATAATGTCACCGTGTATGAAGTAAAAATTAAGCCGGAAAATCCGCCGTCTAATTTCCGTTCCGGTATGACGGCGACCATAGAAGTGATCGCTGACAAAAGAGAGGATGTTCTGCTTCTTCCGTCGGATGTAATAATTGAAAAAGGCAGCAAAAAATTCGTCAGAGTTAAGACAGCCGGCGGTAAATCCGAGTTAAGGGAAATCAAAACAGGAATTACCGACGGTAAAAAAATAGAGATTACGGAAGGCATTGACGAAGGAGACATAATTTTAACCGGCGTAAAGGTTTCAAAAAGAAACAGAACCGCGCAAACAAGGGCCGGCAGTATTCCCGGCCTTGGCGGCGTCCGCCGTTAAAAAAGTATAAACCGCAGAGATTTCCTAAGTTAAG